>PLYB01000042.1 GCA_003151655.1 Gallionellaceae bacterium
GGTTCAAGCCTGACGGAAAGCGGCGGTAAGTTTACTTTTTCATGCCGTAATTGCAGATACGGCATTAGCAGGATAGCAGCGTGCATCATTGCAGAAAGTGCAATGGCGACGGAGATGCGCAGGGAAGGGGAGCGGATGGCGGCGATCACGGTACGCAATCAAATTGGGTTAAAAGCTTCGTAATTGAAGTTAAGGGACAATTTGCTTTAACCTGGAAAAAGCAGTAAGCCACAGAGATCACAGAGCTAAAACAAACGCTTGTAACAAGAGTACGTTTCACCTGCTGAGTAAGACCTCGAAAGAATAATTTTCCTTTGCGCTCTCTGTGTTCTCTGTGGCATGAAGTGAGGTTTTTAATAAACGCTTCAGCTATTGCAGAATGAGTTCGCGCCACGAAGTTCGCCGCGTGCCGCCACCGCTGCCGCTAACGGGCGGTTGGGTTTCCACACACGTTCCGTTCGACATGCAGGTCAGTTCTTCTATCGTTCCGTTGGGCAAGCTGAATACAGTCGGGCTGGTACCGAACGCCGAGGAGGATATGGAGCCGTTGGAATTGTGGGTGCCCAGTTCGACGGAAATCACCCCGGTGGACGAAGTGGCGACCGCACCGCCAGTCGCGTAGTTAAGGGACCAGCTGAAGCTGAAACCACCTACCGTACAAGCGCCCGCTGTGCTGGGGGTGTTGGTGGTAAAGCCCAGCGTGCCGAGCGCAAGTACCGGGTCGGTGTTGTCGCGCTCACCGCTGTTCGGAAAGTTAAGGTACCAACCCGACTGCGTGGAGAAACTCACCGGGTTGTTCGAACCGGTGAGTACCGGCGCGCCACTGACGCAGATTGTCGCCGGGGATCCGGTCGGGCAGGTAGTGGAGGTTGCGGTTTGCTGGACAAAGCAATTTGTCGAACTAAACAAGGAACAAGTCGAACCTTGCGGGCTGGTGTAGATCGCAGTGGCGGATGAGGCTGTTGTCGAAACCGTAAGCGGGTCCTTGATGGCATACATGGTTTGCACCAGAGTGTTGGTCAGGTCACTCACGCCTAAAAATTTGCCGGTGCCGACGAAGACGACCACTTGGTTGCTGATAACGCCGATCTCCGGTTTGGTCGTGATTGGCTGGGCATTACCCGAAGCATCCTGCAAGGTGGTGATCAGTTGGGCTTCATAGGATACAAGGCTGGATCCCACATTGTTGTTGATATCGAAACGCCACAAATTGCCGAGCGTGTCGCCACCGTAGACTTCCAAAGCGCTATTGTCCGTTGTCGGATCCTTAACCCGTGCGCTGATACGTCCCAATCCGCTCGGCGTGCCGACGCTGCCCACTCCGGTGCTGATGGTGCGGATAAGCGCACCGGTGTTGGCGTTCAGTACATAAAGGCGACCTACCCCGTCACCGGTCGACTGTGGCCCGTTCGGGGCGGGGACATTGTTATACCCCGACGTGAGCAGTACCACCCAAGTACCATCGGCCAGCTTGGTGATCTGGGGATTGCCAAAGGAGTAGCCCATATTTGCGTCGGTGAATTCCCATAGTGCCTTGGGCTGGGTTGGATTAGTCACATCCAGCGCGTAGTAGCCGCTTCCGCCTGCATTTAGCCCGCCGACCAGAATAGTCTTCCATTGGCTGGACGAACAGGCCGAAGAAGGGGCATTCGGGCAAATATCGCCAGTGATGGGTGAGCCATCCACAAAGAAATGATGCAGGCTCGCATAGTTCACGTCGGCAAGCCGATACAGATTGGACTGAACCAGCGCCGGGATATAGGCCCAAGCTTCAACGCCCGATCCATCTCCTGTTGCGGGCACTGATGGTCCCGCATTAAAAGCGTGCAGCATGCCATCGTTGGCACCGACGTAAACCATGCCGGCGCGCGGGGGTTGGGTGGAGGCGAAAGTTGAGTAGTTGCTATCCCCATAGCCGAATGAAGGCTGTGCCACATAGGCTATCTTGGAGTCCACGATGTCGCCCAGAACATGGGTGCGCGAACGGTAATACGTGCCGTAATTGCTGGTGTCGCCACGCAAATAATTTAGCAGATTGGCTCCCGCCGCCGCAGTCCTCTGGGTGCTGCTGAGGCTGGTGTATTGGGACAGCCCGGAAATGTTATTAAGGTAACCCTGTTCGGTTGCACTCAGGTTGTTCCAGAGGAAGGACTTGAGCATTCCGTTGTTCAACCAGAGCGGGTCGCCGCTATAAGTTGTTGCGGTCGGGTTATACGTGTAGATNNGATATTGCGCGAGCCGCCCGCCGCAGTTTGCGCGGCGAGCGTATCCAGCGCGGCTTGTGCGGACCAGTCTATTATCGGAGCGCATATCGGTGAGCCGGAACAGTTTATTGCACCGCTGGTCAGGTTGATCGACTCGCGAATGACTTCTCCGGTCCAATCCGCCGACATGAAAGACGAGCTGAACACGAAATTGTTGCCCGCAATGATGTTGGGGTTGCTGGTGGTCGCCGCTGCCGAAGAACCCAGACGGGCGCTAATGCCGGACAGTGTAGCGGCCAAACCGGTTGCCAGCGAAGACGGATCGGTGGCACTGAAATAGCTACCGCGCCCGTTTACCGCAGCATGCCAGAGGTCATCAATATTATTGATTGAGCCGGAACTGGGTACCGACCAGTTACAAGTAGTTCCGGTGGATTGCCAAGAGCAAGTCGCCGGTAAGGTACTTGGGGATGAGCTGGCCGCAGCCGTTGCTCCGCGCAAGACGGCACAAAAATCACCGTCCGTCGCGGGGTTGCAGGTGGGAGTCAGGGTCTGGTAGCTGGGCGAGAAAACCATCGCACCGCGCGCGCCCAGCCCCAGGGTAAATGTCGTCATATGCTGCTGCCTCTGCTTATCCAGATTGGACGTGGGTACATTGTCGTAACATACGTCAGTGCCGAGTACTCCGGTGCAGTTACCCAGAGAAGCATCCCGCAGATCGGTGATGTAATAGTACTCCGCCACATCGGCCAGCGTGTTGGGAGTGCCGCCAGCCCCGGCCGTGCAAGTGGTCGCGGTGTAGTTATTGCTCAAACTTGCCGACACGGGGGTGCAGGAATTTACGTTCGTCGGGCCGGTCGTCACTGTTTGGCAGGTGGTGGTGGTGTAATTGGGAGCTCCTGAAGACCCCGCCGCGCAGGATGCCACGGGGGTCGGTGGTGCGGTAACCGAGCTACAACCGTTCGTGCCGGGCGTGCAGGATGAACTTACAATGGTCTGGCATTCTTGAGCCGGGCCCGTATAAGGCGATGAAATCGACATCGTGTTCGTGCAGGAACTGGTATTGCTCCATGCAGCGGGTGAGTAACTACACTGGGTAGATTGACCACTGCTATTAGGAGCTGTCGTAGAGCATGAGGTCGCTGGCGTGGTCGATGTTATCGCCGTTTGGCAGTTCTGGTACACGGTCGCATTCGAGTAATTCCCCGCAACGTAGGCGGGTACGGAGCAGGATGGCGTGCTTTGAGCGGTAGTCCACGAATACTGGCATTGCGTGGTATAGCCATTCACATCCGGTGNNCCGGTGTTGCGTTCGCCGTACAAGAAGCCACTTGTGCGTAGGCCGATGTCACCACCGTCTGGCACGAATTCTTAGTACCGGAGGTGCAGGCGCTAATTCCTACCCAAGTATTGGTGTTGACGCATTGCGTGGTATTGCCGCTCGAATTCGGAGTCGCATTCGCCGTACAAGAGGACGCAGGTGCATAGGGAGATGTCACTACCGTGTTACAGGCGGTAGTGGCGGGATTGGTGGTGCTGCCGACCGAGCAGGAAGAAACTCCATTGGTGCTGCTTGAACCAGCCCTGCAATACGGCGCATTTGTATCACCGGTACCCCCGCTACAGTTGAACGTGAGGTCTGTACAGGTACCCCAACCACTGCTACCGCTTCCCTGGGTTGTACATTTCCTGAAGCGTTGTTGCGTTGCTTGTAACTGCGAAGTCTGTGTTAGCTTGTACGAGTTTGTGCCCTTTATTTGCAATTGCGAAGTCTGGCTTGTCAATCGTGAAATTTGTTTTTGCAACGTGCCCACATCCTGCTGCAATTGCGATATCTGGCTTTGCAGCGTATCAGTGCGACTCTGTAACTGTTTTAGCTGGCTCGTGCTCTGCAACACCTGTGTCGTGCTCAATGTGGTTGCCGTACCGCCGTCATTCATGGGGCGGGGTTCATTTCCGTCCTGCTGGCCGACGGCATTGTTGTTAAGGTCGTAGGTGTTGGGGCCGTTCCAGAATCCATCGGTGGAAAGAATGACGAAATTCTGCTGGCAAGAGTATTGCATCGGATCCAGAGGGGTAACGCCATTCAGACTGGCGGAAGCGCCGGTGTGCGAGCTGAACGCGGTGGTGGTAAACGTCATGCCGCCACCGTCGTTAGTGATGACCGGTGCGTAGCCAACCGACCCGGCAATGCCGGTAATTGTGACTACATTGCCCGATGCTGTGGCACCGTAGTCGGTTTGAACCATTGCGTTGATTTGATTGGCAATGTTTGCCGCAACCGCAGCGGTGCTGGAGCCGGTCGGACAAACACTGGCGGTAAATGCGCAGTTCTGCGTTTCGGTTCCATTCACGGTCACGCTGGTTACCCCGGTGCTGCCGCTCCCTCCCACTGTTATGGTGGCGCTGTAGGTGGTGATGGTGCCGAATTTATGCGCGTACAACTGTCCCACATGGGAAAGCGCTTCGCGTAGCGGCGTGGAGTTGGAGGCGATGGAGCTATAGAGTTTGGTATACCACTGATCTTTTTGGCAGGTGCCGGAGCCAGCGGCGCAACCACCGGCGAAGGGAAGAATGTCCAGAAAGTCGGGGGATACATTGTTGTTCATGGTCATGAAGCCGACGCGATAGGTGCTGGTGATCGGCGCGAATGCCAGACCCAGTCCGCTTTTCATCATTAACATGCGGTGGCTGTAATAGCTGTACCAGTTGGCGAAATTCTGTAACTGGGCCGCACTACTCTGTGTTGAAAATACCCCTGGAGTTGCCGTCATTCCCCCGCTGGGAGGAGTCGTTAAGCCGTTGGAATAGGTAATGACCACCGATGCCCCCGAGGCAGAATTCGGCCCGGTGACAGTCACAATAGTGCCAGCCACGGCGGAAGAGAAACCGGGGGTGCTGTAGGAGTTGATACCGAGGTTGATAGCCTGGGCAAAAGTCGACGGGCTTTGGGTACTCGCGGTGGGGCCAGTTAGCAGTTCCACACCGCCCACTTTAATACTGCTAATAATAGTAGCAGTGATAGATGGGAAAGCGCTATAGCTATACGATATGCTGCCGGTGTTATTGGTGACGGCGGCCTTTAGACCTCCGGCCGAGTTGGGGCCGCTAATGGTGACGGTTGTGCTGGTACAGCTAGGGTAACCGCTGCAGGTGGCAGTGTAGCCCGTTGCGGTAGTGCATGGCGCAACGATGCTTGAAGTGCATGCGTTTATTCCTCTGGCGATATAGCTCGCAATCGTGGTATTGGTTTTTGATGAACCATTGGATGCCGGTGAAGAGGAGGTGCTTCCCCAAATCTGAGTTGTGCCCACAACGATATTTTTGATCGAGTTGCTGCCGCTGGTCGAGTTGCCAACCACAATGGTGGCTGGCGAGCTGCTCGGACTGGTGACGGTAATGGTGGTGGCCGGTGCGATCGAACTCATTGCTGTCAGGGTGAATGGATCGCCGGATACGGGAAGGGTGGGCCTGCCGCCGCCAACGCTGCCGCGTCGGCATTCGGTATAAAACGTGCCGGATGAGTTGTAGTAATTCATCTGCCAAGCGGCGGTCTGGATGCCGGTATAGGTGTAGTAAAAAGCGGGGCCGGTGTAGCTGGGGGCACTGCTGGAACCTGAGCCGCTGCCGCCGGGGAATTGGGTGTTCAGGTTAACAGTTCCCGAACCCGTGTTATAGCCGTCGTTATAGGCGGCGACAAAACTGGTTTGCGCGCTGTTATTGAGCGGATTGCCGGCCGAATCTACCGGTACGGTATAGGTGATGTTGGGATTGTAGTAGACCCCGTTGCAATGGCTGCTGTTGTAGCCATAATTGCCGGAGAAATTAGCCGCGTTGTCGGGCAAATAATCCCAGTCCATACTGCCGGAGTCGTCCAACATGACCATTACGTTGGGTGATGCCGAAATGGCTGCGGCAGTGCCCATCGGAGCGTTGTTAATGTCCGTTACCACTGCCTGGGCGGAAATCACGGCGGCGAAGTAAATGATGACGGCTTTGCAGATCTGTTTTGTGATCGGAAGTTTGAAGAGCTGGTCGGTATTCATGGCAACCTCTTTAAATAAAGCGCACGTTTAAACTGCATGTTCAAATTACAGGGCGACGATAGCCTGAACATAACTTTTTGTGCCTCGCGGCCCATTGATGCGTGAAGTGATGCGGTAGTAAATTTGCCCGTTATGTTTCAGGGGCAGCGCTCCGGAAGTCTGGCTATTGTTGGCACCCCCGGCAACCGTTATGGTCGAGGTGGCGCAATATTGCACCGGTGGAGAGTTCGAATTAGCAGGTGCAAGGTTGGCGGTGCTGCACATGCGATTGATAGTGTAGGAAGCTGTGTTGCCTGCGGTATCGGTCGGCAGCGTGACTGTTTGGCAAATGGAAAGTGCATTCCACCAGTTATCCCAGGTTGCGCCGCCGAGTGGCGGTTCGGTGGCGGCAGTATAGTTGGAGGTATAGCCTTTGCAACTGCCGACACCGACGGTGTTCAGGTCATTGTACAGATTGGACGCACTGGTGTTGTTTTGTTGCTCCAGCCAGCCGATGGCCGTTTCAATACCGCTGTCGCCGGAGTGTGTTGCGGCCTGCTGGAAGGAAAGGTTTCCGGCGATGATGTTGCTGGTGTCCACCGAACGCATCAACTGGATGCCTGCCAGAGTCATGATGATCAGCACGATCAGGGAAATAAACAGCGTAACGCCTTGCTGCCGTGCGCGAAGCGGGATTGGCTTGGCTTGCCTATTTAGACGTAGGTCGGGTTTCAACCCGACAAGTCGGGTTGAAACCCGACCTACAATACTTGGGTTTTTCAAGGTGGCGGCGGCTAATGAACTGCCCCGGCTCGATAGAGGTTCGCTTAACATCCCGCTACCGCTCCTTGCATGGTTATGTTGCGGATGGGCACCGTTGTCTGAAATAGCTTGTAGTGGTATTTTTGCCAGCCGGTGGTGACACCGGGGATACCGGACAAAATGATCTGGTTGGTGATGTTGCCCGCCCAGAGGGGTGCTGTAGCGGTGACGGTTGCGGTGTCCCTGTTGCCTATGGCCACCAGAGCGATACGAATTGCGGATGTCCTGAGCAGATTGCATGCTGTGGTTTGGGTGGACTGGTCGTAAGTGTCAACGATACCGGTCATGGTTCCGGCATTGGTGTCGCGCCCGTATTGCGCCTTTAGGCTGACGATGCTTCCGGCGATAGGCACCCATACAGATTGGTTCGCAGTATTGATGGTCGCGTAAGTTGTAGACCCGCAGTTGTAAACAGTGTAGTCGCATACCGTCAGGTTGCCGTTGCGCACGGCATAGACTTGCACCTTGGGTGATTGGCCGAGGTCGTAGAGTGTTGGGAAAACGCTGGCGGCAGTATTGGTTGTCATGATATTGGCTACGCCTGTGCCAAGGGTCATGTTCGGGGCGGTAATGCTCACGACGTTATCCCCGACAAGGGTACATGGTGTCTGGCGCACTGCGTACTGGGCTACGACCTTGTCTGACACATTGTAAGAAGTGGGTGTTCCCACCGTGTAGACATTCGGGGAGGTCGGTTGCGCACTGATGCTGTCTCCTTCTCCGGGGCTATTGGAGTTGCCGTAAATCACCAGCAAGGTATCGGTGTTCGGGTCGCTGGCGGCGGCGGGAATAATGGTGGGGTTGATGGTCACGGGTGCCATGGGAACCGTGATGTTTACCTGACCGCTTGAGTCAGTCGCTTGCCACGATACGCTGCAGCCGATGAAATTCTGTGCGCCGATGCCGTAGCCGCTCTGCTGGATGTCGCGTTGTAAACCGTAAAGCGCAATCGCTCCGGCGTTCTGTGCGTCGTCGCTACCGGAGGTGGTGCGTTTCTGTCCCTCGGAAAAAGTGAGCATTTGCAGCATGATCACCATGCCCAGCAGGCCGATCGTCATGCCGACCATGATTTCTACCAGGCTGAAGCCGCCGGACGATTTGCTTATCCGTTGCATGCGGGGGGCGCGTTCGGGCGTATTGCCATACGCCCCTACGATCCGCGCTTCCGTAGGGGCGTATGGCAATACGCCCTTGTGCGCGAGTTTTGAATTGAATAGCGATGTCACACAACCTCCTAAATAATTTGTGCCATTGCGATGTAGCAATGGGCGGCGGAGGGGTTGTTCACGCCGCAAAGCGTGCCGGTCGAGCCTGATTCGGTAGGCGACTTCCAGAATATCTTGATGGTTACCTGATCGCTGATGCTGGTTGCCGGGGCGGTCGGGGGGACTTGCGTGATGGTTACGACGGGTTGGTTCGCGGCGACACCAGTGACTCCGGGAAGCGCTGAAGCCACATCGTTCACCCATGCGGTATAGGCGGTGCCGTTGGTGCCTGCGCCACCCTGAAAATTGGTGATCAGTGTGGCCGGAGTTCGGTCGCTCACCCACATTTGTCCCGTCAATTCATTTGCCAGCAGGCTGGCATCGGAGCGATATTTTGCATCGCCGGATAGTTTTATCGATGCGGCCTGCAAGCCCATCATGGCGAGAATACCCAAAGAGAAGATTAGGATAGCAACAAGTGCTTCGATCATCATTGAGCCTTTTTGGTACTTCGGCGTATGAGTACGGTGTTTCATTTCGGGTTCCTCAACATCCATTGGGATTGTTAGCCAGCGATAATGACGGATCGCACATGTGTATCTGCCCGTAAGAAGAAACTACGACATTCAGGCATTTCATCGGTCCTCCCGCCGCAATGCAGGTTCCCCCGGTGGGATTGGTGACGCTGATAGTGACGGCGGCGGGAGGGTTCGGGGTGGTTAAGATGTTGTTATTGTCGTCATTTTCATCATTTTCGTTATTCGTTACCGAGACCTGTCGGCCCAGTCCGTTGAAGGCGATGACTGATTGACCCGCCGTTACATTCGAGCTGCCCGAGCCTTCAGCGCTTGAGCGTATCTGGACAATGAGCGGATCCCCGGCGAAGTTGTCGTTGAATGCAGGCGCACTGGCGCAAAGGCCGGTAGGGTCGTGCTGACTGACCACCCAGTTACTTTTTGTTTTGGACAGTTGGCAGGTGTTGTCGGTGGAGGTCGTGAGTTGGAAGCGCATCAGGGTATTCAGGCGGACTGCTTCGCCTCTTGCCAACTGTAGTCCGTTCTGGATGGCATCAGCCGCCGCGCGAATCTGGGCATTCAGCACCCAGTTACTGAGTGCGGGAGCTGCGATGGCGGCCAATATGCCAATGATCGCCACGCCGACCAAAAGTTCGACCATGCTGAAACCGGACTGTTTTTGTCGTAGGATTAGCACACGCCTCCCGGTTTGGTGATCCAGCAATTGGTGAGGGGAGCTATCCAGTTTGAACTTGCCGGAGCTACGATGGTCGATGTCTTGTTGTTGTTCTGGTCTATGGTGTAAGTGAATCCGGTCATGGTGCCGGTACCTGTTGCCGTGATGATATAGGTACTCGCGCTTGGCGTACCTGCCCCCGTGCAGGAAAAAGTGTAATATTTGCTGTCATCGGTGTCGGTATTGCAGGGCTGCCCGGCAGCTACGTTGCTGCCGACATAGGTGCGGTTATCCTGAAAAAACTGTTCCATCGCTACGCGCTTGGTGGCGAGGTTGGATGTAGCATCGGGAATTTTTCCCCTGATTGTGTAGTTTGAATAGGCAGGCAGCGCCACCGCTGCTAGTATGCCGATGACGGCTACGACGACCAACAGTTCGATTAACGTGAATCCTTTTGGCTGTTTCATGTGGTTCTCCCAAGTCTGTGATATGCAAATTAAATCAGAACGTATTGCTGTGGCTAGAGCGAACCGATAAGTGGTTGCATTGACGGATTAGCGGTGTTTACAAAGGGGTGAGTGGTGGGTGACAGGTTTTTAGTGGTGGGGGCCGGTGCGCTGGGTTTGGCGAGTGCCGAGGCGCTGTTGCAACAAGGCGCTGAAGTGACTGTGCTGGAGCAAGGTGCGGTAGGGCAGGAATCCTCGTGGGCGGGTGGCGGCATTCTGTCGCCGTTGTGTCCGTGGGATTATCCCGCTGAGGTGACGCAACTTACCACGCGCGGGGCTGGCTTGTTTGGCGCATGGGCAGAAAACTTGCATCGTGCGACAGGTATCGACCCGGAATACGAAACCAGCGGCATGCTGGTGTTGCCGCCGTTTGATTTATCAGCCGCACAGAGTTGGTGTGCGGAGCATGGTGTTAAGGGAGCGCTGAATAAGTCCGTTCGTGGTGAGTATTTCCCGTTTGCTCCCTCCCTCGATACGGCTGCGCCTACTTGGGACGAACGGGAAATGTATCGAACCACAGCTTTCGGACTTACTCAGTGTCCCCATAAATTTGCGCCAAATGATGGAAGTTTGTTGTTGCCGGATGTCGCGCAAGTGCGCAATCCGCGTTTGCTGCAATCCTTGCGTGCGCGCGTCGAGCAACTCGGTGGGCGCATCATCGAACATTGCGAGGTTAAACTGCTATCGGTAGAGCGCGGCACGGTATGCAAGGTAATGACCTCTCGCGGCGAATTCAGCGCAGGTGGTTACGTGATTACCGCCGGTGCGTGGAGCAAGCAATTATTGGGCGCACAGGCTTTGCAGCTCGACATCAAACCGATACGCGGGCAGATGCTGTTGTTCAAATTTGCTGCGCCGCCGCTGCCGCATATAGTGTTGCAAGATGGTCTGTATCTGATTCCGCGCCGCGATGGACATTTGCTGGTGGGGAGCACCTTGGAGGATGTCGGCTTTGATAAAAGCACAACCATTGATGCTCGCGAGATGTTATTGCAACGTGCCGTTGCGATATTGCCCGCTTTGCGCGACATGCCGCCGGTAAAACATTGGGCGGGGTTGCGTCCCGGATCAACGGATAATATTCCCACCATCGGACGGCATCCGCATTTGGAAAATCTCTACATCAATAACGGCCATTTCCGTTACGGTGTGACCATGGCTCCCGCGAGCGTGGAGGTGCTGTTGAACGAGATTAACGGATTATCGCAGCCGTTTGATGTTTCGCCGTATGTGTGGCGCTAAGAGACTTCGAACTTAACTTGGAACTCATTTGACGATTTATTGCCCTACGCAATGAAGAAAAGGGGGCGAGGCGGTGGGATTTCGATGCATTGTTATTCATCCGTTTCCCAGTGCGAGTTTATGAGCAACAATAGGAGTAAATGTGAAATCTGCATCAATTAAAACATGGCTCTGCCTTTTTGTTGCCTTGTTGCTAGCTTCATGTCAGTCGGCACCGGCAGCTCCTCCGAAAACGAATAAGCAAATGGATGGGAAACCGTTTTCGACACCACGCTCCAATGCAAAACTTTCACCAATGCCTTGTTGCTAGTGAGACTTTTATGAGGTGCGGTAAGTCACTTTTCTCAAAGCACGCATCATTGATGTAAGTCAAAACCTTTTGCAGTAGCTAGTGTAGTGCCTCGTTCTTGACGGTACTTATGCGCAAACCCTCGTAGGTCGGGTTTCAACCCGACATGTCGGGCTAAAGCCCGACCTACAATGCCGCTCAGACGGTTCGCATAAGTTCCAGATAGTGTGCAATCCTACACAAGCTCATCCGGCATCTATTTCGGCCAGAATGACGACATAATTCTTGCCGTATTTTTTTGCACACTCGGGGCAAGTCGTGTAGTAAAAATACATCTTGCGCAGATGTTTGCCCTTTGCCGCAACATAGGCTTTCATTTCTTCTATCCATATACCTATCTCCCGATAGGAGCCTTCGAATACTTTGCAAAGAAACGTGCCGGACAGACTAACCATTTTGGCATTCGGGATGTCCTTGCTAACTTCGAAATACACATCCGCGCCCCACGCTGAATTCTCGTCGGTAAGTACAATCCTGGACTCGGTATACGCATCGGCAGCCCGAATCGCACTATCGTTTCTTTTCAAGACGACATCGAAATTCATCGGAAGATGGAAAAAACTGCTCACACGATCTTGCACAAATCGTTTGTCTTGCCAGGTGATCACTTTGTTGTCCCACGGCTCAGGATTGAAGCGAGGGCAACATTCATCGGGAGCGTGCGGATTCATTTTGCGGTCTCCTTTTCTTGCGTTACCAGGCTTGATCTGGTCTAAACTAGCGTTGTTTGATTATGCATGGAGTAGTGGTGATTTCACCATCAGGAGATGCTGATTTGTTATAGGGAAAGCTGAGGGGGAAGTAGGGATTTTCCTACTCGAAGCGGAGAGCTGGCACAATCGTAGCATCCGTGTAGTATATGCAAATCCATTCAATACAAAGGGTTCCAGTCATATCATCCTTCTTCCGTAAATCGAGGGGCGAACCAATCAGGATTGACAAGCATGAGCCAGGAAATTAGCGAGCAAGTACTGCTGGAAAAATACGCCGAGGCGGATGAAACATCGGTTCATGATGTTCGTCGCCGGGTAGCGCGCGGATTGGCAGAAGCCGAAAAGCCGGAACAACGCGCACACTGGGAAGAGGTTTTTTTTCTGGCGCAAGAAAATGGTTTCGTGCCAGCCGGCCGCATCAACTCGGCCGCCGGATTGAAAATGCAGGCAACGCTGATCAACTGTTTTGTGCAGCCGGTGGGCGATGCCATTTCCGGCACCAGCGATGGCAAACCGGGCATCTACGATGCGCTGCAACAGGCCGCAGAAACCATGCGGCGCGGTGGTGGGGTCGGTTACGATTTTTCCTCCATTCGTCCCGAGGGCGCGCACGTCAAAGGCACCAACTCGCGCGCCAGCGGCCCGATCTCCTACATGCGCGTTTTTGATCGTTCCTGCGAGACGGTGGAATCCGCCGGAGCAAGGCGCGGCGCACAGATGGGCGTGTTGCGCTGCGACCATCCCGACATCGAAAAGTTTATCGGTGCCAAAGACAAGGGTGACCTGCGCAACTTCAATCTTTCAGTCGGCGTGACCGATGCCTTGATGCAGGCGGTGGAAAAGGACGAAGAATTTGAACTGGTGCATGTCGCCGAACCGTCTGTTGCGAGCAACCAAGCCGATGCGATACGTCGTGCCGATGGCAAGTGGATATACCGCAAAGTACGCGCCGTCGAGCTGTGGAAGCAGATCATCGCCAGCACCTACGACCATGCCGAACCGGGTGTGTTATTCATCGACCTGATAAACCGTGATAACAATCTGTCCTACTGCGAAGTAATCGAAGCGACCAATCCCTGTGCCGAAGAGCCCCTGCCGCCTTACGGTTGCTGCTGTCTCGGTTCAATAAATCTGACGCGCATGGTGAAGAATCCATTCTCGAATCATGCCGGTTTCGACTATGAGCCGTTCAAGCAACTGGTACGCGTCGCGGTGCGCATGTTGGATAACGTGCTGGACGTAAGCGCATGGCCGCTACCGGAACAGCAACAGGAAGCGCAAAATAAACGTCGCATCGGGTTGGGTTTCACCGGGCTGGGCGATGCGCTGGTGATGCTGGGCAAGCGTTACGACACCGATGAAGCGCGCAGCTTTGCCGCCGACATCACCCGCATCATGCGCGACGAAGCCTATCTCGCTTCAGTGGATTTGGCTATCGAGCGCGGTGCGTTTCCGTTGCTGGATACGAAACAATATCTGGCCGAACCGCGCTTCGCATCGCGCCTGCCGGACGAGATCAAAAACAAGATACGCCAGCACGGCATTCGCAATAGCCATCTGCTTTCCATCGCTCCCACTGGCACCATTTCGCTGGCCTTTGCCGATAATGCTTCCAACGGTATCGAGCCTGCCTTCTCGTGGTTTTATACGCGCAAAAAACGCATGCCGGATGGCACTAGCAAAGACTATCAAGTCGAGGATCACGCCTGGCGCGTGTTCAAACAGATGGGGGGCGATGTGAACAAGCTGCCACCCGCTTTCGTTTCCGCACTGGAAATCAGCGCCATCGATCACATGAAAATGGT
>PLYB01000094.1 GCA_003151655.1 Gallionellaceae bacterium
GTGATCTTCAACGCGTTGATCATCATCGCCCTGGTTCCATTGGCGCTGAAAGGTGTGAAATACAAAGCCATTGGCGCGAACGTATTGTTGCGTAACAACTTGCTGATCTACGGCTTGGGCGGACTCATTGTTCCCTTCGTTGGCATCAAATTGATCGACATGATTCTGGTCGGTGTGGGTTTGGTGTAACGCAATATTCCCTCCCCCATGCAGGGGGAGGGCTAGGGTGGGGGTAGAAGCGTGAGCATTCCACGATTCCAACCCCCATCCTAACCTTCCCCCTTTAAGGAGGAAGGGACGATTGGCTCAAATGAACTTTTGAATAGAAGAAAGGAAATATCATGATGAAAGAATTACGTCCTGCCGTTATCAGCTTCCTGTTGCTCACCCTGCTGACCGGTTTTGCTTACCCTGCACTGGTAACCGGTATCTCCCAAGTGCTGATGTCAGACAAGGCCAATGGCAGCTTGATCGTCAAGGGAGATAAGCCAGTCGGGTCAGCATTGATCGGGCAAAACTTTTCCGACCCCAAATATTTCTGGGGACGTCTCTCGGCGACCGGCCCGATGCCTTATAACGCATCTGCTTCCAGCGGCTCAAATCTGGGGCCGACTAACCCGGCGTTGTTCGATGCGGTGAAAGGCAGAGTGCAAGCCTTGCGCGATGCCGATCCCGGCAATCAGCAAGCCGTTCCGGTCGATCTGGTCACGGCTTCCGGTAGTGGGCTTGATCCGCACATCAGCCCTGCGGCGGCGGAATACCAGCTTGCCCGCGTGGCGCATGTGCGCAACATTAATCCGGAAGCGTTACATAAATTGGTGGCGGAATACACAGAAGGTCGCCAGTTTGGTATTCTGGGCGAAGCTCGGGTGAATGTGTTGGAGCTAAATCTGGCATTGGACGCAGTTCATTAATTCAACTTAAAACAAAATTTTGATTAACTAACAATAGAAAGAGTGAAAAATGATTAAAAATAAATTATTGAATACGCTGATCTTGGCTGGCTTTAGTTCCGTTCCTGCACTAGCCATGGCTGATACCCCGGCTGAGCCAGCCAAAACGTCGGTTCCTACCCTTAGCCAGGTTCTGGATGCCTCTGGCATTACGGCGAGCGGTTACGTGGATGTAGGTTATACCAGCCTGAATAGCACCGGGCTGTTTGTGGGCGGCGCGCCAACGCGCGTTTTCGATGCGCCCAACCCGACTGCGGGCAAAAACTTTTCCAGCTTCAATCTTAACCAGGCTTCAATCACCGTTGCCAAGGCACCCAAGGAAGGGGTTGGCGGTCTGATCAACCTGACCGCAGGCCAGGATTCCAATGTGATTGCTTCATATGGTGCAGGAGCAGTAGCGGCAGGTGCTGTAACTCCATACGGCAATAACCACAATGTAGACGCGACGCAGGCTTATGCCAGCTATGCCAGCGGACCGTTGACGCTGATCGCCGGCAAATTCTTTTGTTTGGCCAGCACCGAAGTTATCCCCGGCCCGTCGAATACCAACGTCTCCCGCTCGATCCTGTTCGGCTACGCCATGCCCTATACCCACACCGGTGTCCGCGCAACCTATGCGGCAACCGATACCCTCAACCTGATTGCCGGTGTAAACAACGGTTGGGATCAGGTCGCGGATATGAATGCGGACAAGACCGTCGAGCTTGGCTTCAACGTGGCACCCAGCAAAATGTTCTCATTGGCAGCCGTCTATTATGGTGGCAAGGAACTGTCGGGTGGTGTCGCAGCACTTCCCGCTCAGACAAGCAATGGCAACCGCCAGTTGTTTGACCTTGTGGCCACCATCAATGCCACCGACCAGTTGGCGTTTGTTCTGGAATATGACACGGCCTCGCAAGACAATGTTGTTGGTTTGGCAAACGGCACGACTGGAACGGCGAAATGGGATGGCCTCGCCGCCTATGTCAACTATCAGTTCAACGAAAAATGGCGCACATCGCTACGCAGCGAATACATGAACGACAAGGATGGCTACAAATTGCCGTTTGCGGTGGGGGCGACAACCGGACAGACCTGGAGCGAATCCACGCTGACCTTGGCCTACATCCCGGCTCCCGGCTTTGAAATCCGTGGTGAAGTTCGCAGTGATTCTTCCAACCAGAATGTATTCCTGAGCAGTGATGGTACGGCCAAGTCTGGCCAAACTTCGGTTGGACTGGAAACACTTTACAAGTTCTAACCCCGCAAACTTCAGCGGTCTCTGTAGATATTTTGGGGGTGCCACTAGGCACCCCTTTTTATTCTGAAATACTCTTCACTCATTGTATTCAATGATGCAGCTTATATGCTTGGGTGTATATTGAACGGATAATCTGACTGCATGTATCGAGTAAAATATAAAAATGCAACTTTATTCATATATCGTTGTCGTAGACCGGCTGTCTTAAACAGGAGGATTCAAATGTTGAAAAACTTAACTTATGGTTTGGTATTGGCATCAGCAATGCTGTTCTCGAATGGAATTGCCTTCGCAGACGATTCTCCGACTCTCGATCAAGTTTACCAAGCAGCCCACGCAGGGCGCATGGAAGAAGCTCAAAGGATGATGGATAAAGTTCTCAAGGAACATCCAACCAGTGCCAAGGCTCACTTTGTCGAGGCGGAGTTATTGGCCAAGCAAGGTCAAATGGCCAGAGCGGATGAGGAGTTGAAAAATGCCGAGCGTTTGAAACCTGATCTGTCATTTGCCAATCCGCAAGCGGTGCAGGATTTAAGAAACCGGATTGCTCCTGCCCATCGTATTAATCAAGCACCGGTCAGCAGCTATCAGGCTGAGCCAAGTAACAGCTTCCCGTGGGGGATGCTATTGCTCGGGGTGGCTGTGATTGCGATCATCGTTTTCATTATGCGAGCAATGAACGCGCGTAACGCTGCCACTTTCCCGAGCAACTACCAACCGGGCATGCAAAGTGGTTCGCCATCTCCCGTGCCCATGCAGCCGTATGGTGGCGGGCCTTATGGCGGTGGCATGGGAGGCGGCATGATGGG
>PLYB01000285.1:0-6598 GCA_003151655.1 Gallionellaceae bacterium
GCTTGCCGCTTTCCAGCAGATGCAGCTTGGCGACTTGTAATGATTTGTCGGCAAGATCGATGCCCGTTACTGTTGCCCCTATGCCCGCCATGCTCTCGGCCAGAATGCCGCCGCCGCATCCCACATCCAGCACGGTCTTGCCGGAAAGTGTTGCGATATGATCGATGTAATCCAGACGCAGCGGGTTAATCTCATGTAGCGGCCTGAATTCACTATTGGGATCCCACCATTTGTGGGCGAGGATTGAGAATTTTTCGAGTTCGATCGGATCGACGTTGGACATGGTTTAAAACAACAGAAACGTAAAGTGGACGAAATGTAGCAAAACTGGGCTTGGACAGCTAGTCAATTCGTATAAAAGTAAGCTGGCAAAGTAGGGGCATATTCGGTAGCATGGTCGTCTTGGTTTGAGCGGGGACGTGTCATGCTTCAAGTCGTAGAAGCGCCCCAATGTATTTATAAGCGAGGTCATTTATGTATTACGTGGTTACCGGTNNAACATCATCGCGGTGGACAATCTCAAGAAGGCGGATAAGTTCAAAAATCTGACTGATTGCGAAATCGCCGATTTTCTGGACAAAGAAGATTTCCTTGAAAAACTGAATGGCGGATCGTTTGATGGCATTCTAAAAGGCGTGCTGCATCAGGGAGCCTGCTCCGACACGATGGAGAGCGATGGCCGTTACATGATGGAGAATAACTACCGCTATTCGCTCGATGTGCTGAACCACTGCCAGAATGAAGAAATTCCATTTTTGTATGCCTCCTCTGCTTCGGTATATGGCATGGGGCCGCAGTTCATTGAAAGCCGTGAGCATGAGTCGCCGCTGAATGTTTATGCCTATTCCAAATTCCTGTTCGACCAAGTGATTCGCCGCCGCTGGCATGATCGCTCAGGTCAGATCGTCGGCCTGCGCTATTTCAATGTGTATGGGCAACGCGAACAACACAAGGGGCGCATGGCCTCGGTGGCCTTTCACTTCTTTAACCAGTTCCGCGCGGACGGTCATGTGAAGCTGTTCGAGGGTTGCGATGGTTATGCTAACGGCGGGCAGTTACGCGACTTCGTATCAATTGAGGATGTGGTCAAGGTCAATATGTTTTTCCTCGAACACCCGGATAAATCGGGCATCTTCAATCTGGGTACGGGCAGGGCGCAGAGCTTCAACGATGTGGCGGTGGCCACCATCAATACCTTGCGCGCGGCAAAAGGCGAAGCGGCATTGACGCTGGAGCAGATGCATCAACAGCAGTTATTGCGTTACATCCCATTTCCAGAACAGTTGAAGGGCAAGTATCAAAGCTATACCCAGGCCGATGTACAAGCCTTGCGCAAAGCAGGCTTTGCCGATGAGTTCTTAACGGTGGAGCAGGGTACAGGACGCTATGTGAACCATTTGCTGAAAGTGTCAGCTTAATCCCCAAGGCCGTCTGTCCGTTGCCGTCATACCGGCGCAGGCCGGTATCCAGTGCTGTTATTCAACATGCAGTTAAGGTGTTGCCTCCGCGATGCGGAAGTTTTTATTTAGCTAGATACCGGCTTTCGCCGGTATGACGGTTTTACAAAGTTACTCAATCCGTTTAGGTTTGAATTTCGCCGGTAAGCTTTTTCCGCCACGCGCACGTTTTCCGAAATAGCTTTGCAGACTTTCACCCGATAATTTGACGGTGTGTTCGCGTGCTCCGGTTGTGCCGGTGACTTCAACTTTGGCTTGATTGATGACGTTGGCGGCAAGCAATTCTTCACCTTCCGCCAGACCCATGATGATCACGCCTTTGCCGCCACCTTGCAGGTGTTTCATCTCGGCCAGCAGGAATAGCAACAGTCTGCCACCGCTGGAGGCCGCCGCCACGACAGATTGTTCGGTTGGAGTAAACGGAGCAGGGGGAAGGATAGCTTCTTTATCCACCGTGATAAATTGTTTGCCCGCTTTGTTGCGTCCCACCATGTCGCCGATGGCGGCGGTGAAGCCATAACCTGCGGCTGTGGCGATCAGAATTTGCTGTTCTGCTTTGCCGCAGAGTACATGCGCGATCTTGGCGCCGCTGGCGAGTTCGATCAGGGTAGCGAGCGGCACGCCGTCACCACGACCGGATGGAAGCTGGCTGACGGGAATGCTGCACACGCGTCCGTTGTCGCAGATGACGATGCAATGGTCGGTAGTGCGGCACTCGAATTTTTCCAGCAGGCCATCGCCGTCCTTGAACGGCACGGTAGACAAGTCGAGTCCGTGTCCTTGGCGTGCGCGCCCCCAATGTTTTTTGGAAATGAGCACCGTGACCGGTTCATCGACTACCGTGTTTACCTGAACGGCGCGTTGTGATTCCTGGATCAGCGTGCGGCGGTCATCACCGTAGGTCAGCGCATCGGTGTCGATCTCACTGGCGACTTGTTCGCGCAAGGCCGAGTCTTTGGAGAGCAAGCGCGTGAGCTCTTTACCTTCTTTTTCGAGCTGCTTGATCTCCTTCTCAATACGGATGCCTTCCAAACGCGCCAACTGGCGCAAGCGGATTTCCAGAATATCTTCGGCTTGGCGGTCGGATAATTCAAAGCGCGCGATCAAGGCCGCTTTGGGCTCGTCCGCTTCGCGGATGATTTTAATGACCTCGTCGATATTCAAAAACACGATCATGCGTCCGGCGAGGATATGCAGGCGGTCATTGACTTGAGCTAATCGATGTTCGCTGCGGCGACGCACGGTAGCGAGGCGGAACTCCACCCACTCGCGAATGATCTGGGTCAGCGATTTTTGCTGCGGACGACCATCCGCTCCGATCATGGTCAGATTGAGCGAGGTGGACGATTCCAGGCTGGTATGCGCCAGCAGCACGTTCATCAACTCGTCTTGAGTCTGGCGCGAAGACTTGGGTTGGAACACCAGCCTTACGGCTTGTGACTTGTCGGATTCATCCGCCACGGCATCCAGCACCGACAGCAGCAGTTGTTTATTCTGCACCTGTTCCGGCGACAGACTTTTCTTGTTGGCTCTGACTTTCGGATTGCTCAGCTCGTCGATTTCTTCCAATACTTTTTTGGTCGAAACTCCATGCGGTAATTCGTACACCACGATCTGCCATTGGCCGCGCGCCAACTCTTCCACCGTCCAGCGTGCGCGCATTTTGATCGAACCGCGTCCGCTCAAATAACTTTCGCGCAGCTCGCGCGGTGATGAAATGATCTGTCCTCCGGCGGGGAAGTCCGGGCCTTGGATGCAGGAGAGCAGGGCATCATCAGTGATGTTTGGGTCGCGTACCAACTGCACCGCAGCACTGGCGACTTCGCGCAAATTGTGCGATGGAATCTCGGTCGCCATACCCACCGCGATACCGGATGCACCGTTGAGCAACACCATCGGCAAACGCGCGGGCAGCATGGACGGCTCTTGGAACGCACCATCATAATTGGGCACGAAATCCACCGTGCCCATATCCAATTCTGACAACAGCAGGTCGGCCAGCGGCGTGAGGCGTGTTTCGGTGTAGCGCATCGCGGCGGCATTGTCGCCATCGCGGCTACCGAAATTGCCCTGACCATCGACCAGCGGATAGCGCAGCGAAAAATCCTGCGCCAGACGCACCATCGCTTCATAAGCGGAAGAGTCGCCGTGCGGATGATATTTACCCAGCACATCGCCGACCACGCGCGCCGATTTGACATGTTTGTTGCCGTGGCTCAAACCCATCTGCCGCATGGCGTACAGGATGCGGCGTTGTACCGGCTTTTGCCCGTCGCACACATCCGGCAGTGCGCGACCTTTGACTACCGAGATGGCATATTCCAGATAAGCACGTTCGGCGTACAGCGCGATGGGTACTTCATCGCCGTCGGGTAACGCCGTGAGCGGTGCGAATTGTTTAGTGCCGCCAGAACCGCCCGCAGCGGTTGGCGTAAGTTCTGTGGTTTCATCTTCAACGAGCTTGGCTTCGTCTTCGGGGAACAGGGTAGGTTGGTCTTGGTGTTCGGTACTCATCAAATATCTCCCTCAACTTCGTNNCCATCAGCATGTTGAACATTTCCATATTTTCATTGAACGGAATCGCGGCGACGTTGACGCGCAACGAGCGTCGTGTGTCGGGATTGAGCGTGGTATCCCAAAGCTGTTCGGCATTCATTTCGCCCAAGCCCTTGAAACGTGAGATTGACCAGCTGCCTTCGCGAACTTTCTCCTGACGCAATCTGTCTTCGATGCCCAATAACTCGCCTTCGTTGAGCGCGTAAAGTTTGCGGATGGGTTTCTTGCCGTGCGCCGGAACATCCACGCGGAACAATGGTGGTTGCGCCAGATAAATTTTTCCGGCCAGTACCACCTGGTAGAAATGGCGGAAGAACAAAGTCAGCAGCAGGGTAGAGATGTGCGCGCCATCCACGTCGGCATCGGCCATGATGTAGATGCCGTTGTAGCGCATACCGGACAAATCTACCGTGTCATTGGGCCCGTGCGGATCGACGCCGATGGCGACAGAGATGTCATGAATTTCGTTATTGGCAAACAAACGGTCTTTATCGACTTCGAAAGTATTGAGTACCTTGCCGCGCAAGGGCAGCACGGCTTGAAATTCTTTATTGCGGCCTTGTTTAGCAGAGCCTCCGGCGGAGTCACCCTCGACCAGAAATAACTCGGTACGGGCAGGATCACTGGAGCTACAATCGGTTAATTTACCCGGTAGTACCGCGACCGATGAGCCTTTTTTCTTTTCAACTTTTTGCGCCGAGCGCAAACGGCTTTGTGCTTGCTGGATGGCGAGTTCGGTGATGCGTTTGCCGAAGTCGATATGCTCGTTCAGCCACAGATCGAGCGGGTCTTTCACCATTAGCGAGACTAGGCGTAGCGCATCACGCGAAACGAGTTTGTCTTTGGTCTGTCCTTGGAATTGCGGGTCGAGTACCTTGGCCGATAGCACGAAACTGGCGCGTGAGAACACATCTTCCGGCACCAGCTTCACGCCTTTGGGCAACAGGCCGTGCAATTCGGAAAAACTCTTCACTGCATTGAATACGCCGTCGCGCAGGCCGGAATCATGCGTGCCGCCAGACCAAGTTGGAATCAGATTGACGTAGGACTCGCGCACGATGGCACCCTCGGCTGACCAGACGATAGCCCACGCTGCGCCTTCACCTTCGGCATAACTGCTATCTCCACCCTGGGGGATGAATTTTTCCATGGCGAAGATCGGCACGGCCATTTCCTGTTCTGCCATCGCTTCGTTCAAATAGCCGCGCAGTCCATCGGGATACGACCACACGCGAGTCTCGCCGGTTTTTTCCGTGAACAAAGTGACATTGACACCGGGCAGCAAGACTGCTTTGGAGCGCAACGAACGTTCCAGTTGCGCCAAGATGACATTGGGCACATCGAAATATTTTGGGTCAGGCCAAGCGCGCACCATCGTACCGGTGCGTTTCTTCGGGCAATCGCCGATGCGTGCCACTGGTGCTGCGGCAACGCCTTTCAAGAAGCGGATAAAGTGTTCACCTCCATCGCGATACACCGTGACTTCGACTTTGTTGGAAAGGGCATTGGTGACCGCCACGCCGACACCGTGCAGCCCCCCTGCAAATTTGTAGGCACCGCCGGAATCTTTATCGAATTTACCGCCGGAGTGCAGTACGGTGAAAGCCACCTCGACCACCGACACGCCTTCTTCCGGATGAACGCCGACCGGGATGCCGCGCCCGTCATCCTGCACCGATACCGAGCCATCGGCATGGGCGATCACGCTGATATTTTTGGCGTAATTGGCGAGCGCCTCATCGCAGGCGTTATCCACCACTTCGGCGATAAGGTGGTTGGGCGATTCGAGATTGGTATACATCCCCGGCCGTTGCCGCACCGGTTCGAGACCGCGTAGTACTTTGAAACTGGATTCGTCGTATTTATTGTGGGCCATGTTGTAAATTCATTCTTTGCTTGTTGACAATCGAACGTTCGTTCTATATCTTACCGTTCCATGAGCAACGACGCAACCTATCTCGCCAAGCTTCAAGACTATTACGCCGACAACAACGTGTTGCCGCCGTACTCTACCATTATGGCTTTATTGGGCTTAAGATCAAAATCGCCAGTGGCGGCTTTGATTGCACGGCTTAAGTTGCAAGGCTTCCTCGAATCGACCCCGGAGAAACGCCTCAAACCGGGTAAACGATTTTTCGAACGCCCCATTTTCGACAGTGTGCAGGCGGGTGCCGCAAGGCAGGCGGATGACTCGCGTTACGACACGATTACCATCGACGAGTTTCTGGTCGAAAGTCCATCCAATACCGTATTGATCAACGTCAAAGGCGACTCCATGATTGATGCGGGCATTATGCCCGGCGATACTGTGGTGGTGGAAAAACGAGGTCCCGCCAAAGTCGGCGATATGGTCATCGCCATTGTCGACAATGAATTTACCCTCAAGACACTCGGTAACGAAAAAGGTAAATTTGTGCTGATTCCTGCCAACCCGGCTTATCCGGTGATCCGTCCCAAGAACGATCTGGAAATCTTCGGTGTCGTAGTCGGGCAGTTCCGCAAATACAAATAATTTTCTGGTAGTGTGGGTGATGCTGCGAAATTGGGATAACTCACATCTCTCTCTGTGACCTCTGTGGCTTGAA
>PLYB01000285.1:6658-7676 GCA_003151655.1 Gallionellaceae bacterium
TTCTGGACGGAATGAAGTGGTTGAACCTGAACTACGACGAAGGCCCGTTCTATCAAATGCAGCGCATGCCGCGCTATAAAGAAGTGATCGCGCAAATGATCGCGGCAGGGCAGGCTTACAATTGTTATACCACCCCGGCGGAATTGGATACCTTGCGTGAAGCTCAACGCGCTCGCGGCGAAAAGCCACGTTACGACGGACGTTGGCGTCCCGAGGCGGGGAAGTCGTTGCCCGCCGTGCCGGAAGGCGTGCAACCCGTGGTGCGTTTCAAAAATCCTATCGGCGGTGTAGTGGCATGGGACGATATGGTCAAAGGCCATATTGAATTCCAAAATGACGAACTGGATGATCTCATCATCGCGCGTTCCGACGGCACACCGACTTACAATTTCTGTGTGGTGGTGGATGACTGGGATATGGGCATCACCCAAGTCATTCGCGGTGACGATCACGTCAATAATACCCCGCGCCAGATTAATATTCTTCAAGCACTGAACGCAACCGTGCCAAATTATGCGCACCTCTCCATGATCTTGGGCGACGACGGACAGAAGCTGTCCAAGCGCCACGGTGCGGTCAGCGTGATGCAATATGACGAGGNNCAATTCTGTGAATGGTTCGACCTCGATCACATCACCCCATCTGCCGCGCAATTCAATACCGAAAAATTGAAATGGCTGAACAACCATTATCTGAAAGCTACTGACAATGCCCGTTTGGCAGAGTTGGTACGCCCGCGTCTGGCCGCTCGTGGTGTGAACGTAAGCGCGACACCGGCATTGGAAGCGGTGATGGCCTTGTACAAAGAGCGCGTTTCTACCCTGAACGAATTGGCAGATGCCGCCGAAGTGTTCTACATCGATCTGCATCCGGAGCGGTCTTTGCTGGATGCGCATCTATCACCGGAAGCATTGCCCGCGTTGCGTGAATTTTCTGAACGTATTGAAAATATCTCATGGGAAACCAGTGAGATTTCTGCGCTGATTAAAGAGCTGATCGGCAAGCATGGATTGAAGAT
>PLYB01000265.1 GCA_003151655.1 Gallionellaceae bacterium
CGGCATCATGATGTCGAGCAGCACCAAATCCGGTGGCGCTGCAGCCGCTAGCGCGAGGGCTTTGAGGCCATTGTTGGCCACCGTAATATTGTATTGCTCCTTGAGCAGATTGGAGAGCAGGCTCAGGTTGGCCGGGGTATCGTCCACTACCAGAACAGTGGCGCGCTCATTTGCCGATGTAGGCATGGCCTGTCCCGGATAAATATTTTTTTTGATAAGGCTATTTTCGGGCATTGTTAGCTTCGGGGTATTTCAAAAAATTGATTTTTCGCACATTGGAAATGAGCGTTGGCATTAACCGGACATGCCGCAACCAAACAAGGGTTTTCGTAGGTCGGGCTTCAGCCCGACTGGGTAATTTGTATAAGCAAACGAGTCGGGCTGAAGCCCGAGCTACGGAATCCCACTTCTTCGACTTGTCCGATTGAACACCCGCGCTATGATTTATGGAAAGAAACAACTTCCCATTTCGTACACCCATAGTAAGAAATTTGTTTTTGGTTTAGCGGATATCGCCCACAGTTGAAGTAACGCCAAAAAAAAGAGTCATAACTTTGGCAAAGACCTGTCTCTTTATCCAGCAGCGGGCATTCGATAATCGTGCAGCAGCGTTGGCAGGTATGGCAATCCTCCGTACCCGTTGTCCAGTGTTTCGTTACTTGAGTGATTCCCTGATCCGGGCCTGTCATCGGAGGGGGAACAAAAGGCACGGTGAACATTTCACGGTAATGCTTGTCCGTTATATTGCGAAGCATAATTTTCCAAAAATTCTTGGCCATTGGAATATAGAACTTCGTATACCGCCAAAATCTATAGTCCCTAAAATATATTCGCGCCACGACGGGTGCGAATAAAAAACCCAGCAACCCGCCTGTGCATGCACAAGCGATATTAAAAACTAGGAAAAGTATTCTAAGAAAAGCCCATTTAAATGATTTCAAGATGATGTTTGCTCCATATAAATTAATTATTTATTTAAAACACGATGCGGCTTGAGTAGGGATATTGACGTGCTTGGCGATGACGAAACCGAACAACCGACCAACCGACCAAGAAAACGATTTGAATACCGGACACATGGTCAGATATTCAAATCAGGCGTTGCGCTTCAAATTTAAATTCGCGATAGCTTTTAAATACACAATCCCTTGCTCAATTTCCATACTAACTTTTGAGCGTTGAATATGCGTTGAATCGCCGAATTATCTTTTTTTAGATGGCAACAGGATTGGAGTGAACGCTAATAAGAACGGGCATTGTCAAGGGGATATCTCAAGCCAGTCGTAATTGTGGCCGTGTACTGGCGCAGCTTCCCGTCCCTCCGAGTCAGCCCGTCAAACTCACTACAACCAGCGTCAATATGGCAACGAATTTAAAATACACGGATTTTAAATACTCAATGCAATCTTTCATCGTCAATGTTCCCTCGGTCAATTAAATGCAAAATTCCATGCTTAACTCCCATGCTAATGGTCGAGCGTTGAATATGCGTTGAACTGCCGAATCGGCTTCGTTTCGATGGCAACCGTCTTTGGCTTGCTTATAAGCAGCCGCTTGCCCCACCCGCCGGGGGCGGGCGATTTTTTAGGACACTCTGTGTTGTGATGAGTTACGCTTCCGCAAAAATGGGACTCGGTAATAACTTGACTGGGCTTATAGCGGGGTACTTAGCGTACGCAATAGACTGGCGGCTTCCAGAAGATCTGGCGTATCGCTTCCTTCGGTGAACCACGAATATATTTCTTGCAGAGTCCGCCGCGCATCCTCTTGCTTGCCTTGTTGTTGCCATAGCTGCGCTATGCTCATGGTCGCGCGTAATTTCAGCGATTTCGCGCCTTGCTTGCGGCTGATAGTGAGCGCACGGTTGAAACAAATCTCGGCCTCCGCTGTATTGGTGGCTGATATTTCCAGCAGACACACACCCTTGAGTCGATGAAATTCGCTTTCAAAAAAACGATCATCTTTTTCGTTCACGACGGTGAGAGCCTCGTCCAAATCGGCAAGCGCTTGTTCAATTTGCCCGAGAGGAATACGCGCTTCGATCAACAGTGCAAAAAAGAAAAGCTTGGTTCCGCTCATGATGGTGCTGGCTGCAGCCAGGCATTGCTGTATCTGCGGCACGCCAGCAGATTGGCCTTGCATCGCCATCACCCAGCCGTATGAAGAGGCGCTCACGCCCAGAGGGAACGGCAAGCCATGTTTTTGCGCCAGTGCCAAGGCTTCGAGTGCCAACAGGCTGGTTGCATCAACTTGTCGCAACCAGCGATGAAGTATCGCGGAGGCACCTAGTGAAAAACCAAGGCTATAGGGATGATTGGTCTGCCGCGCCAAGCTCAGTGTGCGGTTGACGACAGCCACGGCCTGTTCGGGGAAGCCCTGAAGCCACAGCACCCACGATAATAAACAGCCGCTCGACACGCAGGCATTTTCGCCAAAATCACGCACCATGGCGAAGTGATGCGAAGGCTGATATAGAGCAACGGCTTGCTCAAAATGGAAACGTGATTTTTCCAGTTTCCCGGCCCAAAGCAAGCTATTGCCTATGGCGTAATGGGCAAACTGTAGCGACAAGGGTTCGTCGTGCTGTTGCGCCAGATGCAACAATTTTTCTGCGAGTTCGAGAGAGTGCAAATGGCCGATGCGCGAGCTTGAAGTCAGCCACATACCCCACAAGGCTTTATACAAACCGATACCATCGCCCAATTGTTCGCACAACTCCAGAGAGCGGGAATACATCTGGCCCGATTCGACGGAGCCGTATCCTCGTGCGGAAAGTAACACAGTTCCAAAGTTGAGGCGTAGCCCGGCTTCCGAACGGTCACGCTCACTGTCTGGCGGTAGCGTCAGCAAGAGTTGCAAGCCATTATTGAAGTGTTCAATCGCCTCGGTATTAGCTGAATGTAGCGCGGCCCGTTGCCCCGCTTTGATCCAGTATTCGATGGCTGGACGAGTTTCTCCTCCTGCCCCCAGATGTTGCGCTAGTAGTTCCGGATGAGCTGTGACGAGATCAACAAAGGAGCTTTGCAGTGCCTGCGCGATACGTTGATGTGCGGCTTGCCGATCAGCCTTGGTTTGAGATTGATAGGCCGCTTCTTGAATTAAAGCGTGCTTGAATTGACAGCTAGTTTCGTTTACCTTCAAGATTAACCCGGCTTCCGTCAATGCGCTCAAGCTTTGCGCCAGTGTGGCGGAGTCGCAGAAGGAGACTCTGCGCAGTAAATTTAAATCGAATTCGCGTCCGAGTGTGGCGGCAAGCTGCGCGGTGTCTTTCGCCTCACCCATTTGATCTATACGGGTAGCCAGTAGGTCTTGCAGCGTGGTTGGAATGCCGCCGCGATTGTCCCGTGTTGCAATTTTTG
Organism: Gallionellaceae bacterium; assembly: GCA_003151655.1. GTDB lineage: Bacteria > Pseudomonadota > Gammaproteobacteria > Burkholderiales > Gallionellaceae > PALSA-1006. The sequence goes on from PLYB01000265.1 coordinate 3,360, forward strand.
CCACCTCTTCGACAAACAGAGGAACCCCATCGGTACGTTCCGCAATACGGCGGATGGTCTCTGCCGGAATGTCGACTCTTATTGAAGCAATCATTTCCGCCACTTCATCTTCGACAAGCGGTGCCAGTGTCAGCGTAGATTGTAGGTCGGGTTTCAACCCGACATGTCGGGCTGAAGCCCGACCTACGCTGTCTGGGTTGAGGGTATTCTTCCAAGGCGGAACAAACTCAGGCCGGGCAGTGAGCAGCGCGAGTATAGGCGCCTTTCCTGTTTGCCCGACGAACAGGGTCAGCAATTCCAGCGTGGAGGGATCGATCCAGTGCAAATCTTCCACAATGAGCAACACGGGCTGTCGAATCGCAAGTGTCTGCAACAGGTCAAGCAGGATAGTTTGAGTCTGCTCCTTTTGCTTTTGCGGCGAGACAGAGGGAGCTGCGTAATCTCCAGCCAGCGGCAGGGAAAGAAGTTTTGCGAGCAGAGGGACGATATCTTGTGCCTTTGCCGGATAATGCGCTTCGAGATAATTCGCCAGTTTGCCGAATTTAATCTCGGGCGTGTCGTCGGGCACAAAACCAAAAATGGTTTCGAGCATGACGATGAGTGGATAAAAGGGCGACTGACTGAATTCCGGGAAGCAGCGTAACTCACGTATCACGTACGGCTGGTCAGCGAGTTTCTGTTTCAGTGCCAGCAGCAGGCGGGACTTGCCGATGCCGGCCTCTCCCTGAATCAGCACAACATGGCGCGAGCCTTGCGTAGCTGATTTCCACAGCTTCAACAGTTGGGCTATTTCAGTTTTGCGTCCGGCTAACGGAGTCAACTGCGCGGCCGCATCCAAACGCGTGCGCGCACCGCTTTCTTGTAACACCTTGAATATTTCCAGCGGCTGAGCCAAGCCGGGAAAGAGCTGTACGCCCAAACTTGCGCAATCGTAATATCCGGCCACAATTGCGCGCGTCTCTTGGCTGATCACCACCTCGTTTTGCGCAGCACTTTGGCGTAACTGGATGGCGAGCTTTGATGTTCTGCCGGAGGTGTCCGGCATAGCTAACTCGCCGCCGGTGACGACCAGTCCCGTGTGTATCCCCGCACGAATTTCAATGCCCTGAACCGCTTCTCGCGTGACCGCCAGAGCGGCTTGTAGCGCACGGCGCGCAGCATCTTCATGGGCTTGCGGATAACCGAAATAAGCCAGCAAGCCGCCGCCGTGCGTTTGCACGATATGCCCTGAAAACTGGCGGATAATCGCTACACAGCGGGATTGGGGAGCACGCAGCAAATCCATCGCCTCATCCGGGTCATCAATCGCGGCGAGGGTCAATTCGCAATACAGCACGGTTACCTGACGGCGCTCTGCATGGGTTTGCGGAATGGCTGGCAGGTCGGTTTTTAATTCGGGCCGGATAAATAACTCACCCTTGAGAATTCGCTCTGCCAACTGCCGGGTTTCCTCGCTGGGTAATACACCCAACTCAATTTTTAGCAGGCGACCGCAGGCTTCATACTGGACGATGGCCGCGCTGCTTTGCCCGTCCATCGCGTAAAGGCGCATTACCCGGCGGTGGGCATCTTCGTTCCACGGTTCCAACTCTGTATGGCGCAAAGAAAACTGCAACGCCTTGCTGTAGTTGGCAACTTGCTCGTGCTGATTCGATAGTCGTTCCAGCAAGGCAAGGGCACGGCGATGCATGGCCTCGCGTTGTATCTGAAGCCAGTCTTCAAAATCGGGACTATCGGGCAAGGATAGTCCCGCCAGAAATTCACCCTTATAAAGGGCGATTATTTTCTCTTCATAACGTTCGGCTTTAGCGTGATTTTCCGGTGAAGCGCGTGCACGTCCGGTGAAATCCAGGACATCGACATGGCCGTTGGGAATGTAACGAATAGTGTGCTTGCCAGAGGTGAACATGGCTTGACCGCTGGGCACTTCCAGCACCTTGCGCAAATCAAACAAGGTTCGGCGCAGATTGCCCCGCGCTGTTGCGGGGTCGTTGTTGCTCCACAACAACGAGGCTAAAGCTTCTCGGTTATGATCCTGCTCCCGCTCCACGACAAGGTAGGCGAGCAGTGCGCGCATCTTGTTATAAGAAAATCCGCCGACGGGATGCCCATTCAGGTATGCATTAAAGCCACCCAGCAAGCTGAGTTCAATACCGTGATCGGGTGAAAGTGAGGGCATGAACGATTGGCGAACGGTGGACTTGTACGATACGGATTATGCTAATAATGCCAGAAGAGGATAACCTTATCAAAAGAAATGTTTTGCTGGAACAGGCAGAGAGCGCTTCAGCAAACGAGCGCCCCACTGTTTTGGTGGTGGACGACACTCCTGCCAACCTGAGCTTGCTCTCCAATCTGCTCAAGGGGCAATACCACATCACGGTGGCTAACAATGGCCTTAAAGCCATCGATCTCGCTACCTCAGAACCCCCGGATTTAGTATTGCTCGACATCATGATGCCGGGGATGGACGGCTATGAGACGCTGAACCGGATTAAGTCGAACGAGGCGCTAGCTCATATTCCGGTCATTATGATTTCGGCGCTGGACGATATAAGCAGCATCGTGCGCTGCATCGAAATGGGCGCGGAAGATTACATTCCCAAGCCATTCGACGCGGTATTGCTCAGGGCGCGCGTTGGTGCCAGCATGGAAAGAAAGCGCTTGCGCGACCGGGAAGTTGTCTACCGACATCAGATTGAAGAACACAACCTCAGGCTGGAAGAACGGGTGAGGGAACAGATTGGCGTGATACGCGAGCAGAACGAGTCACGCCAGCGTGAACTTGAAACACTGGTTTTGGCGCGCACCGCCGAGTTGGCGGAAAAAAATGAGCAACTGCGCGCAGCCGGGGAGCGAGTTCAGGATGAGATTCAGCTTGCCCGCAACATGCAGCTTGCCATTCTGCCGCAACACTTTCCCAATGATTCGGATTGGTCGGTACATGCCTGCATGTTTCCGGCGCGCGAACTGGGAGGGGATTTCTATGATTGTTTTCCGCTGGACGATGGCCGTTATGGCGTATTGGTGGCGGATGTTTCCGGTAAAGGCGTGGGAGCGGCTTTTTTTATGGCGGTCTCCCGTACGGTACTGCTGGACTTGGCTACGACAGGAGGCTCCCCCGCAGAGGTTTTTGTCAGAGCCAATGATCTGCTCTGTCAACGCAACCCGATGGAGTTGTTTGTGACCGCCTGTTATGCCATTTACGATCCGCGTGATGGCAGCCTCATTTATGCCAGTGCGGGGCATCATCCGCCGCTGCTGCGCAGGGCAAGTGGCCAGGTAGAAGCGCTGCCCTGTCCCCGCGATATTGCTTTGGGTGTCATGCCGGAAATGAGCTATTCGAACCACTCAGCCATGATGGCGCAAGGCGATACCTTGCTACTGTATACGGATGGCGTTACCGAAGCCTTCGCAGCCAATGGCGAGGCTTATGGCGACAACCGTCTGCACGACTGGCTTGCCATGGCTACGCGAGAGGAAGATGCCGCCAGTCGGGTTGACAGTCTGGTTCGCAGTGTGGCGGACTTCGTCAATGGTGCGGAAGCCTCGGACGATTTAACTTGTCTGGTTCTCTGTCGAAAATTAAAGAATCTTGTTCTAGATATGGCAGCCGTTGAATTAGCAGCCCCAAACCCCCTCCAACTCCCCCTTGTCAGGGGGAGAGCAGAGCCGGCTCCTCCCCTGACAAGGGGTGGTTGGGAGGGGTTTGCGCCTAATGAAAAATCCGGGTTAAGTAACAAAACGCTGTTGCTGGATTACCCGATGCCTTCCCGTCTCGAAGAGATTGCCCGTTTGGCGACGGCCATCGAAGGCGTACTCCCGGATCGCCCGGATATTACTTTTGCAGTTAATCTTTGCCTTGATGAATTGCTCACCAATACCATCCTGCATGGTTTGGATAGCGCGTCTGATCGAATAATTATGGTGAATATCAGTCGTTCGGATGAGTGGCTGGAGATCCGTCTGAAAGATGATGCGCCGCCATTCGACCCGTTCGCCGATGCCCCCAAACCCGATTTGGATTTAGGCGTGGATGAACGCCCCATCGGAGGGCTCGGTGTTCATCTGGTCAAGACGCTGATGGACGATGTCAGCGCCCGTTATGTTGGCGACGGCAATCTGATTGTACTGCTGAAAAAGTTGGGTCAGTAAGCTGCGAGTGTATTTGGATTCTTTAAGTAACATCAATAATTGCATTTTTAAGGGAATAATAATGACGTTTCAATCTGAAGTGCTCAATACTGAAGGGGTGCATCAAGTCGCCCTTTGCGGGCGTCTTGATAGTGCCACCTCCGGCGAGTTTGAAAAGTCACTGCAAAGTCTTTTTCAATCGGTTGGCAGTAAAGCCATGATGGACTTTTCCGCGCTGAATTACATTTCGAGCGCCGGGCTGAGAGTTGTGCTGATGGCCGCCAAGCGTGCAAAACAAGGGCATGGTCAATTAGTTCTGCATGGCTTACAGCCGCATGTGCGGGAGGTTTTTGAAATTAGCGGCTTCCTGAAAATATTGGAAGTGACCGATACTCGCGAAGCCGCATTGGCACGGTTCAACAGCTAAGCCCGTGGCGATACTTTTTGACTATGTCCGTTAGATTGCCGCACTTGGTGAACATAACAAGCGGACGCTCAATAGCTGGATGCTATGTTAGCAGATGTTCCGGCGTGGCTGCTTTTTTGGAGAATGTCGTTTTTGTCATTCGCGTACCCACAAATGGAAAACCAGCCTTTTGCACGTCTACTTTCGTAGAGCCCTACCCGAAGGCAGGACGTGTGGCTGGTGTGTTGTGAAGAATAATAGCCCTAGTTGACGAATCCGTCAACTCTCTGATTTCACTATCTGATTTCGCGTAATTTGCCGCGCCGCGCTTGTAATTATTCCGCGAAAGTACTTGAGTTATTGAATCCCGGATTGCATCCGGGCTTGTATGATTCTACCTGC
>PLYB01000150.1 GCA_003151655.1 Gallionellaceae bacterium
CGCCTGGCCAGCAATTCGCTGCTGGAATGTCTGGTCTATGCTGAATCGGCCGCCCAGGACATTTTAAGCAAGCCACGCGATAGCATTATTGCATTACCGCACTGGGATGAAAGCCAAGTGACCGATGCCGACGAGGCCGTGGTAATTTCCCATAACTGGGCTGAACTCAGACGCTTCATGTGGGACTACGTGGGCATCGTGCGCACCACCAAACGCCTGGAACGCGCGCAACATCGTATCCGCTTACTGCACGAAGAAATCAACGAGTATTACAGCAACTTCCATGTCACCGCAGATTTGCTGGAACTGCGCAACCTCGTCCTCACCGCCGAGCTGATCGTGCAAAGCGCACTATCCCGCCATGAAAGCAGAGGACTGCATTTCAGCAAAGATTACCCCGACACGCTGCCGCAAGCCAACTCCACCATCCTCAGCCCGGCTAACTTCAAACAGTAAGCCAATTTAAGGCTCAGTGTTTAAATCACCACAACCTACTGAGCGATGCCTAGCAGTTTAGGCGCTTTAGGGTATAAGAATTATGGTTAACTTTTCTTCTCAATTAACTCAATCTGATACCCGTCCGGGTCGACAATAAATGCTAGCACCGAATCTCCTCCCTTCATCGCCCCGGCTTCTCGAATAACCTTTCCCCCATTTAGCTTTACCTGCTCACAGAACTCATAGACATCTGATACCTCGAAAGCCAGATGGCCGAAACCTGTTCCAATTTCGTAGCTTTCCACACCCCAGTTGTAGGTCAGCTCAATGGCAGTTTCCTTGCTCTCTTCGCCGTAGCCAAGGAATGCCAAGGTGAACTTTCCTTCCGGGTAGTCTTTGCGACGAAGTAGCTTCATGCCAAGCACCTTCGTGTAAAAGTCTATGGAACGATCAAGGTTGCCGGTTCGAATCATCGTGTGGAGAAGTCGCATGGTATGTTTTTCCCTTGGGAAGTTATCAAATGTTGCTTGCTGCTTTTTGAGTAATTTTATTCAGTGTGGCGCACACTCGTAATCTGCTATCAACACCTCTGCTAGCAATTTAAGCCCGTCTGACAAGCGCCGGACATTGTCAGGGCAAGTGGTCTGGCACGATTTAACACTTCGCCCAGCCGTCCACGGCGGATATATTCGATCTAACTCAACTTTGCACTCACTGTGCAAAATATTTCAACCCCGAATCAAATTCATAATCAGGTGAATCATCAATTGCTTTTGCGCCGGGTCGCTTTGCGCCACCAATAGTGCAATCGCCGCCAGCGCGTTATCGTTGATCTTCAGCTCGCCATCTGTTTTCAGATGATGCTGGTTGCGTTGCAAGAACCAGATAAACAAAAACGCGCCGATGCGTTTATTGCCATCCGAAAACGGATGATTCTTGATGACGAAATACAACAGATGCGCGGCTTGCTCTTCAATGCTGGGGTAAAGAAACTCTCCGCCAAACGACTGCAAAATATTGCCGAGGATACCCGCAAAGCTATCGTCCTTCTGATTGCCGAACAACTCGGATGCCTCACCCCTGCCGAGCAAATCCGTTTTAAGCGCCGCAATACCCGCCAGCGCTTCCTCTGGTTGAATTTCATAACGTATCGTGGTGGCAAAATCGCCCAATGGCAGCCGCTCACTGTCGAACTGATTGAGCAGCACAAACGTCCGTGCATAACCTGCAATCACACTCACCAACCCGCGCGCTTCCGGCAAACTAGCCTGCTCGATCAGGTTTTTCTGGAACAGCGTCAGCGTGCGCTCAAGCTGCTTGATATTTTCCTGCTGGGCTTCAAGACGCTGCTTGTTCAGCGCGTAACCTTGCACCAGATAATTTTTTAGAACGTGGCTTGCCCAGATACGGAATTGTGTTCCTTGTGTGGACTTCACGCGGTAGCCAACCGAGATAATCACGTCCAAGTTGTAGTGATCAATCTCACGTTCAACTTGTCGCTGACCTTCTTGGCGAACTATTCGGAATTTCCGAATAGTTGCCGCAGGCTCTAATTCCCCTTCGGCGAATACATTGGAAATGTGCTCGTTGATGTTCGGTACATTTTTATCAAATAGCTCAGCCATCTGTTTTTGTGACAACCAGACGGTTTCGCCTTCCAACCTAACCTCAGCGACTATAGAGCCATCGGCAGACTGATAGATAACGATGGGGGCAGTGGGATTTACTAGAGTGGTCATGTCAAAATCTACCTTGACTTTAAGAGGGATTATCGACCTATGGCACAAAAATATACATACAGATTGAGATACTCCATTATATAGAACGATCGTTCTGACATCAATCAGCATTTACAAGTTTGTAAGCTAATATTCTTGCGGGGCTTGGCGGCAACTGTTACCTGTTTTATTTATGACTATTTTTAAATATAACCCCGAATATTGCTTGCTGCTTTTGGGGCAGTTTATGCAGCATGGCGCAAATCGTAATCTGCAATCAGCACATCTGCTGACAATTTAAGTCCGTCTGACAAACGCCGGATCATTGCCAAGGTGAGCGGACGAGCGCGGTTCAATACTTCGGCCACACGGCCACCGATATACGCTTCTAAATCCTTGCGAGTCAGTCCTCGTGTTTCCATTGCATAGTTCAAAAAGTCGATAGGGTCAGGCGCGGCAATGGGGTAATGCTGGGCTTCATACTTTTCCACCAGTATCACCAGCACTTCCAGCCTGTCAGCTTCTGGCGTTTTACAGGCACATCGAACAACGCCTCGATCTCATGCAAGGCGGCTTTGTATTCTGCTTTAGTTCTAATCGGCTTGAGTTCCATTACTATACCTTCCTCGCGTCTATCGCGTCATATTCTGCGTGAGTTCCAACAAAACGGATATACATCATCCCCCTGTTGTAATGCACCGCCACAATCAAGCGGTAATCGTTTCCCTTGATGTTGAACACCACCAACCAGAAGATACATCCCCTTTTCGTCGGGCAGTTTGTATGCTTTTTCTTTTGGTTTGGCATTGCGGACGGCAGGGTCAATTAGTGGCATTTCAGTCTCCGATACCCGCAAGCTTTGCGGATACCCGCCACAATACCCGCACTTACCATAAGACACAATGCCCCCACCTGAGACCGCATAAGACGCAAAAAATCCCGCAAACCTTGTATTTATTGGGCTTTGCGGGCTAATTAAGACTAACTGAGACTATAAAATGGTGGGAGCAACTGGGATCGAACCAGTGACCTTTTCCTTGTCGAGGAAATATTCTACCGCTGAAATATGCTCCCAAAGCAGGCGCGCATTATAGGGATTTGCCCCATCAGTAACAAGCCCCTCGTTTCCTAATAATCTGAGCCGCCTTGTCTGTATTGATCGTGCGCCAGATTTTCGAAGCGGGTGTATTCGCCTCGGAATGCCATTGCCACCGTGCCGATCGGGCCGTTACGCTGTTTGCCGACGATGATTTCGGCTTTTCCCTTATCGGGGGAATCGGGGTTGTACACTTCATCGCGATAGATGAACAGGATCAAGTCGGCATCCTGCTCAATCGCGCCGGACTCGCGCAAGTCGGACATGATCGGGCGTTTATTCGGGCGCTGCTCCAAGCTACGATTCAACTGCGACAGCGCGATTACCGGCACATGCAACTCTTTGGCCAACGCTTTCAGCGAGCGCGATATTTCCGAAATCTCGGTCGCCCGGTTTTCACCGCCGCCTTTGCCTGTCATGGGAGACGACATCAATTGGATGTAGTCGATTACAATCAGTCCCAGCCCGTCGTACTGACGGTGCAAGCGGCGCGAGCGCGAACGCAATTCCAGCGAGTTAAGTGCTGCGGTCTCATCGATAAAGATGGGCGCGTCATTCAATCGACCCAGCGCATGCGTCATGCGCGACCAGTCGTCATCTTCCAGTTTTCCGGTGCGCAAAGTGTGTTGATTAAGTCTGCCGACCGAGCCGATCATACGCATCGCCAACTGCGTGCCGCCCATTTCCATACTGAAAATAGCCACCGGCTTATTCGAATCCAGTGCCACGTTCTCCGCGATATTGATCGAGAACGCGGTTTTGCCCATACTCGGACGCCCTGCAACCACGATAAGATCACCGGGTTGCAAGCCGGAAGTCATGCGATCCAAGTCGGTAAAACCTGTTGCGATACCGGTCACATCGCTGGCGTTATCGCGCCCGTACAAAGTTTCGATACGCTCCACCACCTGCGTTAGCAAAGATGGAATGCCGACAAAGCCCTGGTTGCCGCGCTCACCTTCTTCATTGATTTCCAGTACACGACTTTCCGCCTCATCCAGCAATTGCCCTGCCGAGCGCCCGCCGGGATTGTAAGCACTGGTGGCGATGTCGCTGCCCACTTCGACCAGCTTGCGCATAATGGAACGTTCACGCACGATCTCGGCGTAACGGCGAATGTTCGCTGCGGTCGGCACGTTGGCCGCCAGCGAGCCCAGATAAGCCAAGCCACCGGCCTTGTCCAGCTCGGCGTTGCTTTCCAGCGACTCGGCCAC
>PLYB01000135.1:0-1355 GCA_003151655.1 Gallionellaceae bacterium
AGCTGTTGCTGATCGTGCCGTAGTTCATCCCCGCCAACCCGCCGACAGAATTATTGCTGCCGGTGACCGCAACGTTGAGCAGCCCCAGGTTCTTGATGGTGGAACCCGCCGCTGCGATGCCGAAGAAACCGATCTTGCTGTTGGAACTGTTCAGCGTAAAGTTGGAAATGGTGTTACCCGCGCCGTCAAATGTGCCCGCCCAAGTAGGAATGTAGAAACCGACCGGTGCGGCGGTCATGTCGATATTACCCGCCAGATTGAAGGTTAATGCGGCATTGCCGGTGAAACCCAGCAGGTCTTTCAAGCCCTGCACACCGCTGACGGTATAGGTGTTAGCCGCCGTCGCTGTGCCGAAATAGGTAACGGGGTTGAGTGCAAAACTGTTATTTATCCAGTCGGTAAACTGGGCGGTGTAAATGCCGTTCGGGCCAAATGATGTCGCACCATTCACGGTGACCACATCCATATCGTAGAACGAGTTGGTCGGAGCGGTATTGCCCCCACCCGTCAGCCCGCCGACGTTGCTTCCTGTACCGGTCACGCTGCCGGTGGCGCGATAGCTGTTGCTGACTGTGCCGTTGTTCTGCCCCACCAGCCCGCCGACGTAGCTTGCGCCATTCACGCTGCCCGCAGCGTAGCTGTTGCTGATCGTGCCGCCGTTGTTCCACCCCGCCAACCCGCCGACATTATTTCCTGTACCGGTCACGCTGCCGGTGGCGCGATAGCTGTTGCTGACTGTGCCGTTGTTCTGCCCCACCAGCCCGCCGACGTAGCTTGCGCCGGTCACGCTGCCGCCCACCAGCCCCAGATTGGTGATGGTAGAGCCTGCGGCTGTTGTACCAAACAGGCCGACATAGTTTGATGACGGCAAATTGAGGGTAAAGTTGGAGATGGTGTGGTTCGTACCATCAAATGTACCCGCCCAAGTGGGAATGTAGAAGCCTGCGGGGGCCGAGGTCATGTCGATGTTGCCCGCCAGCTTAAAGATTAACGTCGCGCTGCCGGTGAAACCCAACAGGTCTTGCAAACCCTGCACACCGGTAACGGTGTAAGTATTGGTCGCAGTCGCCGCACCAAAGTAAGTGACCGGATCCATGATAAAACCGGCATTTTTCCAAGTGTTGAACTGGCCGGTGTAAAGTCCGTTCGCGGCAAAAGGCTTTGCACCATTGATGGTGACCACGTCCAGATCGTAGTACGAGTTGCTGACCGTGCCGTAGTTGCCCCCCACCAGCCCTCCGACTAAGCTGCCAGTCACGCTGCCGGTAGCGTAGCTGTTGCTGACCGTGCCGGCGTTGCTCCCCACTAGCCCGCCAGCGCTGCCGTAGCCACCGCTCACGCTGCCCGTGGCGTAG
>PLYB01000135.1:1364-17210 GCA_003151655.1 Gallionellaceae bacterium
GCGTAGCTGTTGCTGACCGTGCCGGAGTTGACTCCCACCAGCCCGCCGACCACGTAGCTTCCTATCACGCTGCCGCCTGCCAGCCCGACGTTCTGGATCAACGAACCCGTGCCTGTGTACCCGAACAGGCCGACATAATTTGATGACGGCAAATTAATGGTCAAATTGCTGATGGTGTGACCGAGGCCGTCGAAAGTGCCGGTAAATTGGGTGCCGTATGAAGGCCCGATCGGCGCGAAGCCTGCGCCTGCGTTCCAAGCCGTAGTAGCGCCACTGGTGCAATTACCACCAGTGAGACAAGCATCGATATTTGCACCGAGGACGTAGTTCAATGCCTTGTTGCCATTCATGCCCTGCAAGTCGGTAGTGGTCAGACTACCCGCCGCACCCAGCGCGGTGATGACGGTGTAGTTTTTCACCACGCCATCCGAACCTTGCAGGGTGGTGAAGTTGGTGGTGCTGGCGGGGAGAAGCACCGAGCCGTTGACACCGGTGACGACCTTGCTGGTATTGCCTGCGGCGACTGCGCCCTGACCGTATTGCAGCGCGAGGCTGCCAAGACCGGGGCCGGTGCCGAGGACATTCAGCGAGGCATCCATCACGGCGTTAATGTTGATGTTGTTTTGCGCGTTGAGGGTGAGCGTGTTGGCTGCCCATGTCACTGCGTCGTTGACGTTCACATCACCTGCCGTGCCGCTTGCACCCAAAGTGCTTTGGATGGTGACATTACCGCCTGCGAGGCTGGCAGTGAGGGCTGCGCCGGTCATGTCGCCGCCTGTTGCGGCAATAGTAAAGTCAACCGGGTCGATCAGCCATGTGCCGTTCAGACCGTTGCTGGCGAGGGTGGTGACTTTGACATCGTTCGCCACATGTACGTGCGCGGCGGAAGTTTCGATTTGTCCGCCATTGCCAGTTGTTGGCGCGCTCGCATCTAATGTGCCGCCAACATTCACGGTGCCGACTTGCATGTCGCCGATGAGTTTGATAACGCCCGCTACGTTTTGTATGGTGTGCGCTTGAATGATGCCGGTGTTATTTACCACGGCGTTACTGAGTGCGTCAGCCGCTTTGGCCGACATGAACACTTGACCGCCATCGGCTTGGATGAGTTGCTTGTTGTCGGCCAGAGCGTTGAGTGCGCCTTGGTCGATGGTGAAGCTAACCAGGCTGCCGTTGTTGAGGTTGAGCGTGATTTTATTGCCTGCGGCCAATACGGCGGTGCCGAGAGTGGCGGAGATCACGCCTTCGTTGCGCACTTCGGGGGCGAGCAAGGCGATGTATCCGGCTTGCGCTGCGGTGAGCGTGCCTTGGTTGACGACGCTACCGCCCGTGCCGCTGAAACTGGTCTTGCCTGCCATGAAGTCGGCATCACTTAACTTCAGTGTGGTGGCGACTAAGCCGCCGACGTTGACTTGGGAGCCTGCACCGAACAGCACGCCGTTGGGGTTCAGCACAAATACTTGGCCGTTGGCGCTCAAGCTGCCGAGGATGGCGCTGGGATTTTGGCCGGTGACGCGGTTGAGCGCGATGGCACTTGCACTGGGTTGGTTAAAGCGCACTGATTCGTTCGCGGCGATACCAAAACTCTGCCAGTTGATGGCGAGGTTTTGGCTGTTTTGGTTGATGGTGGTGGCGGCACCTGTCTGCGCAATCGTTCCTGAACCTGCGCTGACTTGTCCGCCAACGGGTGCGGCCAGCGCGGCTGAGGCCAGGAATGCGCTACCGACTAGCGCGCCAACAGTGCGGCTCTTGCGACCCGAGCTTGATTTGCCGCGACCTTTGGCGGTCTCGGCACAGCAGACCCAAGCGTTGGTGACATGGTTCCAGACTAGGCGGTAGATGCGATTCATGTTTATTCCCAATTAAAAGTTGATCGAATTGCGCTGCGTAACACGTGTTTCATTCATTCAGGCCGCTAACTGCGCCGCCGATGGCGTAGCCAGTTGTAGTGGTGTGGCTGATGAGCCGCCACCTCCGCCGCCAAAGCAGCCGCTGTGCATCCGCGCCGCCATGGACACTGCACCGCGTATGATTTTTAATAAGTTAAAATTCATTTGAATTACTTCCTATGGAAGGGGTTTAATGGTGTCGATCTAAACGGGTGGAACAGTGATTCAGACCCCTACCATACAAGACCACCATTCAATAACCATTCAATCCCTGCCGGGCTTGATGGACTTGGGATAAGGCTCATGCTTGACTTCCCGTAGTGCAACGCTATACTTTGTAGTACATTTAACTTACAAGCTATCAACGCCATGACTACAGCGACCGTACCGATGTCTCTTAGGCTCGATGCAGCAGTGCGGGAGCGCTTAAGCGATATTGCAAAACAGCAAAAACGCTCAGCCCACGCTCTCGCCCTCGAAGCGATCAAGGTCTACGTGCTTCAAAAAGAAGCCGAAACAAAATGGAATCAAGAAGCGATGGCTTCCTGGAATGACTATCAGGAAACCGGGCTTCATGTCACGCATGAAGAACTCGACACATGGCTTTCAACATGGGGAACGCCGAACGAACAACCCATGCCGAAATGCCACGTATAACCCCTACCCGTTTTGCCCTTCTTGACCTTGAACGACTCCGGCTTTTCTTGCGTGAGAAAAATCCGGAAGCATCAGAGCGGGCAGCCAAAACTCTTCGGGATGGCATCAATAAAATTGCCCTATTCCCGGAAAAATTTAAGCCCGTACAAGACATGCCGTTTCATCGTGACGCAGTTATAGACTTTGGTTCAAGCGGCTATATCGTTCGATACCACTATAAACCCGGCGGAGACATAATAATTCTCCGGATTCGGCATCAAAAAGAAAACCGTTATCCTGATTTGGAATAAACCCAAGCAGGACGAGCCGGAACCAAAAACCGTAGGATGGGTGGAGCCCATCCTACCCATGGGCAGCCACTCGTTGATCTCAACATTCTTGTCACGATTTGACATCATTTCGCCTTGGTAAGAAACTAAAAACCTCATCACTATTCGATAATCATTCAATGCCTGTACTTCCTTCCGGATACGATCTCAATCTTGCGTTGCTTGGCGGCTTCGATACCCGCCTGAACGGCGTTCCCTTGGCCGGATTTACTTATAACAAGATGCGCGCATTGCTCGCCTATTTGGCCGTGGAGCAAAAACAGGAGCACAACAGAGAGTTTTTGATTGAATTGTTGTGGCATGGTTTTGTCCCTTCCGCAGCGCAAAACAATCTGCGCCGGACGTTGTCGGATTTGCGCCGCGCGCTGGAATTGCCGTCGGGAAAAACTTTATTCTCGACGGGTAAAAACAGCATTCGTTTCATTCCGGATATTTATATCGACGTGCTTGATTTCACCCGGCAGATACCCGCATCGCCGAAAGGCGGGGATGTCAGCCAATTCGACCAAGAGAGAGTCATTGCCCTTTATCGTGGCGAGTTCATGGCGGGATTTTCGCTGCCGGATTGCCCGGAATTCGAGGAGTGGTTGCAGGTACAACGCGAGGCTTTGCACCGCCGCGCTCTGGCTTTGCTGGAACAGTTGTCAAATCATCACGAACAAGCTGGCGATTACACCAAAGCACTGCAATTTGCTTTGCGCTATTTGGAACTGGAAGCGTGGGATGAAAATGCCCACCGCAGGGTGATGCGCCTGTATGCGTTGAGTGGTCAGGACAGCGCAGCTATTGCCCAGTTTAAAACCTGCTGCCGTTTGCTGAAGCAGGAATTGGGGGCGTTACCCGGTGAGGCAACGCGAGAGTTGGCGAGACAGATTGGCGATGGGCAATTCGGCGTTGCAGACACAGCGGTAGCCCGATATGCGGGATTAAAACCCGCCCCGCAATCGGCTTCACAACTACCGGCAGAACGCCGCCAAATCACTGCGCTGTACTGCGAATTATCCGCCGCAACAGACGATCCCGATGAGGCGATGGAGTTACTACACGCACCTCAAGCCCGCTGCGTGGAAATCATCCGCCAGTTTTCCGGACATATTGTGCAAACACATGGTGGCGGTTTGCTGGCTTATTTCGGCTATCCGCAAGCACATGAAGACGCGGCCCGGCGGGCGATGCAGGCCGCGCTGGCATTGACTCACGCAGTGCACCAAGGCATTGAAATCCGCGCCGGCGTGCACACCGGCATCATTATCTCAAGTGGTGATGCTTCGATGCCTGACACCGTAGGCAAAACTTCGCGGCTCGCAATTAAACTGCGTCAGCATGCCGCGCCGGGTGAAGTAACGATTAGTCGGGATACACATTATCTTGTGAGCGGATATTTCAATTGTCTCAGCCTCGGTCTGCAAGCCCTGTTCGGTTTTGCGCAGCCGCTGGAAATATTCAAAGTGCTCGCATCCAGCGGCGCACTGACTCGCCTGGATGCGGCAGCACAACTTACACCGCTGACCGGACGTAGTGCCGAAGTCACCAAGCTACTGGAACTATGGGACGAAGCTGCACAAGGCAAACGCAATGTGGTGTTGATTCAAGGTGAGGCCGGTATCGGTAAGTCGCGGATACTGCATACGCTAAAAGAGAGGCTGGCGGATAAATCGCATGCTTTACGCGAATTGCGCTGCTTCCCCGAATTCAGCCAGTCTCCCTTTTATCCGATCATTGCATTGCTCGAACCTTTTTATAATTTTGCGCACAGCGACACCCCGGCGATGAAGTCGTCCAAGCTGGGGCAACATATGGCTACGCATTACCCGACGCTGGCAGCAGACACCGTTCCGCTGCTTCTTGACCTGTTTTCCCTGCCGCACGAAGAGTTGCAACCGGCTTTTGCCCTGACACCGAAAAAACACAAAGAGCGCACCGTCGCCATTCTGCTTGATATGTTGCAGGCGTTGGCGATACGCCAACCCGTGTTGTTCGTTGTGGAGGACTTGCATTGGGCAGACCCTTCGACGTTGGAATTGCTGTCGCTGTTCGTGTCAGAAAAACGAAGCGGAACGATTCTCACGCTATTCACTGCGCGCCCCGAATTTGACCCACCGTGGGACGAGACCCTCGAAACGACCATGACGCTTGCACCGCTGGCGGATGAAGAGGTGGCGAAAATAATCACTTCACTCAACGCAGACATTCCGACAGAGACCGCTCGTCACATCGTGGCACGTGCCGACGGTGTGCCGCTGTTTGTCGAAGAGATGACGAAGATGGCTTCTCTGCATCATCAAATCGGCATTCCATCCACGCTGCACGATCTGCTGGCGACGCGCATTGATAATCTGGGTGAAACGAAAAGAGCCGCGCAACTTGCCTCCGCCATCGGGCGACAGTTCGATCTCGATTTGCTGCGCAAGGTTTCACCTGATAACCCTGCCGAATTCGCGCGCAGCATAAGCATTCTTGAAGATGCCGGACTCATCTTGCAGACAAGCAAAACCTCCCGCCAATTCAAACACGCCCTGATTCAGGAAACCGCCTACCAATCGCAGACCAAGGCTGACCGGCAGACGGCGCATATCAGCATCGCACGGGCACTGCAAACCGACTTTCCCGATATAGTCAACAATCACCCTGAAGTGATCGCACAGCATTTCAACGCGGGCGGCGAGGCACGGCAGGCAATCGAATACTGGCTCTGTGCGGCAGAACGCACCGCCCTCTATTCGGCCTTCACTGAAGAGCTCGGTCATCTCCAATCCGGTTTGGACGCGCTAGGCAGTTTGCCTGATGCGCATGAAAAAGACCGGCTGGAATTTGCATTGCAGCTTCGCTATGGTTTCGCCATGCAAACCCGTCAAGGCTATGGTGCGAATACAACAGTACAGGCCTTTTACAAAGCAATCGAGTTAGCCAAAAAAATCGGCAATATACCCGGCTTGTTTCAAGCGCAACACGGTCTTAATGCCGGACTCAGTTCCCACCCTGATTTCAATAACACTTCCGGTCTGGCAATTGCCAGGCAGTTGCTTGGCATCGCTCAGGAAAGCGGCGATCCGTATCTGCTTCAGCAAGCCTATTATTCCCTGGGGAGTGCGACGTTTTGGATGGGTGACTTTACAGCTTCACGCCTGCATCATGAGCAATCCATTGCCCTCGATCCGCCGAATCCGCAGGACATCAGACTAGACTATACCAATCAGATATGCAGTGTTAGCAATCAGTCATTTCTGTCATGGATTTTGTGGTTTCAGGGTTTTCCCGAACAGGCTCAGCATATCAGCCAACTCTCCGTCGCGCGAGCCAGACAAGTTGCCTCCCCCCGGACTCTGATGTTTGCCCTGACTTATGCGGCCACTTTGCAGGGCCGACTGAAAAATATCGACGCGTCTCTTGCACTGGCAGAGGAATGCATTTTGCTGGGACAGAAAACAGAATTGCCGATTTTTATACTCAGCAGCATGCTGCGGCAGGGTTGGGGCCAGGCCTTGCAGGGAAAAACTGAGGGACTGACGCAAATCAAAACATGTATTGAGCGTATGCGCAAAGCGATGGGCGGTATTATCGTTGCCTTCCATGCGGTATTTGCCGAAGCACTGCTATATCACGGACAAGCCGAAGAGGCACTGAGCGTTGTAAATGAATCGCTTGCCGAGTGTGAGAAAAAAAACGATCATCACATTGAAGCCGAGCTGCATCGGCTCAAGGGTGAGGCACTAATGCAACTTGCCAGACCTGACGAAGCCGAAATATGCTTCGAACGCGCACTACAAATCAGCCGCGATCAGGGGGCCAAATCGCTGGAACTACGCGCCGCCAGCAGCATCGCGCGGTTATGGCGGCAGCAAGGCAAACCAGCAGATGCCAAACGTGTGCTGGAAGAAATATATTCCTGGTTCACCGAGGGTTTTGATACCCCTGATCTTCAGGAAGCCGCCAATTTATTGAGTACTATGGATTAAACCCAAATAACCCTTTAACTACAAACCAAATGTGGTTCCTGGTATCAGCAACCGAGAATTCACTCAGACGCACTTACAATCAAAACTCCGCTTACTAGATTTCAAGATTCGATGCCACTTTCTGCCGCTCAACACTGGCAGAAAGTGGTCGAGGGTCTGTTCCGACCGTCAGCTTTCTTGCTGAATATTTTGCACTTCGACAGGCAGCAAGTTCCGACAAACAGTCCAGTTTTTCCAGCAAGTCAGTCCCGAAAACGGGACACGTAACCACCAATGAACCATCACTAACCACCACCAAGCCGACTGTGGTGGTGGAAATTCGGGAATGCTGTATTTATTGCGCGGATGGGGTTGTGTGTGCGAGGTGGCAGAATCCATCGAAGCCGCGCTTGCACTGGCTCGCCTCCATACACCGGATGTGGTTATCAGCGATTACCGGTTGCGCGAATAACGCTCCGGGCTCAAAGCTATCTCTGCCTTGCGCGCGTTGCTGGGTGATGACCTGCCCGCCCTGCTGATTGCCGGTGACACTGCACCGGACCGATTACAGGAAGCATTAGCAAACGGCATACCGCTGCTGCATAAACCCGTATTAGCCGGCGACTTATCCCAAGGCTTGCTAATGGTGCTGAAAAGTTCCATGAAAGAGAAAAAGCCCGAGTGAATTGATGACCGCTTGAACTTGTTGGTGCATTGCAATCGTTCGCGAGCGTCCGCTTTGGGCATCTTATTCATCATAAGCGCCCCAAGTTATAGAAACGCTACAAAAGCTTGGTCTTGATCGCCAACACGGCCTGATTGCGCAATGTACGCAGCATTGATAACTGACGCTCTGACAAATTTAAACTATCCGGCTGCTGCATATCCGCGTAGAGCAATCCGATAGCTTTCTTGTTGATCATGATGGGTAACAACAAAAAACACTGCGCATCTATCGAATCCAGATACCACTTTGGAATTTTGTCCGCAATAGTTCCCGCACGAACATTATCTATAACGATGTCCAAACCTTTGTCGATAGCAAGATGAAAAACATCCGGCACAGAGGTCAACGAAAATTTTAGGTGCGGCAAGATACTATCAATATGCTCTCCGAAACCAAATTTAGCCACCATCGCATTCTGCTTGTTATCACGGATGAAGATTAGCGTGTGCCTAAATCCAAGGCTACGATATATCGTCTCCAACACCATGTACAACACATCATTCAGTTTGTAGTCTTCAACTAGCGTATTGGTTACATCTTGAATGCCCGCACTTAGCATTGCCACAGGATCGGCTCGCACCGCTGTCGGCGTGATCGATTCATGCGTCTCTTTACCAAGCACGGTAAAGCCGTCCGTAGCGCTTGCTGCGATCTTTATTGTCTCAGCCATTGCTGGCTCAGAATGCCCGCTCCAAGTGCTGATTTTTTTTAGTAAAGGACTCTTCCCGGCGGCGATGCCCAAAATTCCAGAACGCAAGGAAATCTCATCCAAGCCACTTTCCAAAGCTGCGGAAAGTTTCTTCTCTGACACAGATATCGCACTTTCGTAACGTCTACAAAGCTTGTGTAGCTCGTTATTTTTTTGTTTAACATCCGTGATTGCGGAAATCAGACACAACTCATTTGCCAAATTGACCGTGACATTTAATTGTTCAAGATCGTTATTTGGTTTTCTGACTTTCTCCGGGGGAAGCTTTCTCATTCCCGCCACCAAACGATGCGGGAAATTCCAATTTTCTGCCACTCCGGCTCCCAGAGCGTCATAGGTCATGCCCAGAACTTTAATCGACGCCTGAGCTTCGCTAATTTTCTGGTCTTCCATCAAACGACTGACTTCGCGACTTTCCTCAAAAAAATAAAATGTCGCCAACAATCTTCCAAGGTTATGAAACATCGCGCAGATCATGGCTTCCTCGGCCGCTCCCACTTTGCCCCCCTCAGAAAGTTCAGAGGCCACGATTCCTGCAAAAAAAGAAGAAATGACCTCATCTTTCAAATCTTGCGCTTGAGATTTGTTCTGCAAAAACTCAAGCAAAATAAGCGTCATCGTGATGTTTCGCACAGTATCAAAACCGAGGATCACAACAGCTTTGGAAATAGTATTGATATTGCCGCCAAATTGTCCGAAAGAAACCGTGTTAACCAGTTTCAGTATTTTGTTGGTCAGCGCAAAGTCTTGCAGAATGACTTGCGCCAACTTTCTATGACTTTCAGATTCTGAGGAAACGATCGTATTGATTTCACTGATGATGCCTGAGAGCGCGGGGAAATCGCTCTTGCTGCGCATGCGCCGCATCAAAAATTCCAATGTGCTATGAGAGTCACCCATTCCATGGGGAATAGCGTCCTGGGTCGCATCCAGATAGTTGAGCAAAGCCTGACGCATCGTTACCGAGTCCGGATAGCGTTCTTCCGGTTTCTTTGCCACAGCTTTGAGTATTATGGCTTCAAGTCTCTCGTCAATGTCTGAATTCAGGATAGATGGGGCTTTAACATTATCATTCGCGACGCGATTTAATACCTGCAAGACAGTGTCCCCGAATACTGCCGGCTTCCCTGTGACCGTCTCGTACAACAAGATGCCTGCAGAATAAATATCCGAGCGAAAATCCACGCCTTGAGAATTGAGATTCTCCGGTGCCATATATTGCGGTGTGCCTTCGATCTCGTCGCTGGCATTCTGATTCCCTATATGCCGTGCAATTCCGAAATCCAAGAGCATAGGCTGATTATTTTTGGCCACTATCAAATTGGCGGGTTTAACATCGAGATGCATCACACCTTGCTGGTGCGCATAAGCAAGGCCATCCAACACCCCTGCCACCAATCGTGCCGCCTGTGCAAAAGACAAAGCGCCGGAACGTTTCAACAACTGCGCCAGCGTCTCGCCCTCGATGAAGGCGTACACCAGATACGGGACACCATCGTGTTCACCCGCGTCATACAGCGTAACGATGTTTTGATGTTGAAGTTTACTGGTGATACGGGCTTCCCGAAGCAGGCTCTCTTTTTGTTTAGCGGATGTCGCGCGCAACACTTTGATGGCGACTTGACGCTCAAGCTGGGGATCTTCGGCCAGATAGACCGTACCCTGCCCGCCTTTGGAAATCTCACGAATGATTTTGAAACGACCGATTTTGCTCATTACTGACATAGAAGACGCCACTCCGGGTACTTATCCCTTGTTGTTAGATCGCTGCCCCATCGGTTTCACCCATGCGAATACGAATAGTTCGCCTCACTGGCAAACGTGCATCTTACCATCGCTGATTATGCCGTGCGCGCAGCTTTAATGATCGCTTCCACTGCAGTCTCCTGCAAATCAACCGTCACCACGATCTCGGCTTTGATCCTGGATCAGCAAATTCAGCACCAACTCTGCGCCGCGATAGTATCCTGCGCCCCCCTTTTGTCGCCGGAAACAGTACGACAAGTATAACTAAAAATCATTTGATAACGTACCGTGATTAGATAGCACCAATCTTTTGAAAACATTATGGGCTCGCCCATCAAATAGTTGTGTGGGCTTGCATCCAAGACTTACAAAATCTTTGTCTTGATCGCCAGCACAGCCTGATTACGCAAAGTACGCAACAATGACAACTGCCGCTCCGACACTTGCAGACTATTTGCCTTCTGCATATCCGCGTAAATCAAACCGATCGCTTTCTTGTTGACCATGATCGGCAACAGTAAAAAACACTGCGCATCCATCGAATCGCGATACCACGCGGGTATTTTGCTCGATATTTTTTCGGCATTCACATCCTCGATCACGATGTCCAGCCCTTTGTCGATAGCGAGATGAAACACATCCGGCACAAAGGCTAGCGAGAACTTCAAGCGCGGCAAAACGGTATCGACTTCCTCGCCAAAACCGAAGCGTGCGGACATCAAATTCAGCTTGTTGTCACGAATGAAAACCAGCGTGTGCTTGAATCCCAAGCTGCGATAAATGGTTTCCAGCACCATCTGCAAAACATCGTTTAACTTAAAGTCTTCCACCAGCGTGTTGGTCACATCCTGAATACCCGCCCCCAGTATTGCCTCGGGATCAGACTTCACCACAGCTTGCGTGGTCAGATGCAATGTCATGGTATCAAGGAGCGTTACCCCCTCCATAGCGCCTGCTTCCACGCTCATGGGTTCGTGCTCCTGTTGCCCGTTCCATTGGCGAATTTTTTTCAGCAATGGACTCTTGCCGGGAACGATACCGAGGAAAGCGGCACGTTGGGATAAATCGTTCAGACTATTTTCCAATGCGGCGGAAAGCTTCTTCTCGGTCATTTGCGTCGCCCCGGCATAACGCGTGCATAGTTTTTTCAGTTCCGAGTTCTTTTCTTTCCCGTCTGTGATTGCCGCCACCCGGCACAACTCGTTGGACAGATTCACCGTTACACTCAGTTGATCAAGATCGCTTTGCGGCTTTCTTACCTTTTCTGCCGGCAATTTTTTCATGCCCGCGATCAAGCGGCTGGGGAAGTTCCAGCTCTCGGCAACACCGGCGCCCAACTGGTTGTAGGTCATACCCAACACCCTGATTGCCGCCTGATCTTCGCTCACCCCCTGATCTTCCATCAGGCGCATAACCTGCTGGCTCTCCTCGAAGAAATAAAATATCGCCAGCAGCTTGCCAAGGTTTTGGAACATGGCGCAAATCATGGCCTCTTCAGCCGCGCCGGGACGACCTCCCTCGGACAATTCTGCCGCCAGAATACCCGCGAAAAATGACGCAATAACCTCATCTTTCAATTCCACTGCTTGCGCTTTGTTCTGCAAAAACTCCAGCAAGATGAGCGTCATCGCCACGTTGCGTACGGTGTCAAAACCGAGAATCACTACCGCTTTGGAAATGGTGTTGATATTGCCGCCGAACTGTCCAAACGAGGCCGTGTTCACCAGCTTGAGCAATTTGTTCGTCAGGGCAAAGTCTTGCAGAATGACCTTGGCCAATTTGCTGTGGCTTTCCGAATCCGAAGAAACCACCTTGTTGATTTCGCTGATGATACCGGTAAGTGCGGGGAAGTCGCTCTTGCTGCGCATACGCCGCAACAAAAAATCCAGCGTACTGTGGTCTCCGGCGGCTTGCGTCAAGCCGCTATCCTGCGTGGCATCCAGATACTTCAGCAAAGCCTGGCGCATGGCTGCCGCATCCTGATAGCGCCCCTCCTGCTTCTTGGCGACGGCCTTGAGAATGATCACTTCCAGCCGCTCGTCAACTTCAACATTCAGGCTGGACGGAGCAGCCACCTCGTCATGTGTAACGCGATGAAACACTTGCAACACCGTCTCGCCGCTCACCGCCGGTTTGCCGGTAACCATTTCGTACAACATAATGCCGACAGAAAAAATATCCGAACGGAAATCTTCCCCCTGCGAAGTGATGCGCTCCGGTGCCATGTACTGTGGCGTGCCATTGATTCCGTCTGCGGCATCCGCCTGATATTCAACGTGGCGGGCAATGCCAAAATCCAACAGCATCGGCTGCCCGTTGGCTGCAACAATCACATTGGCCGGTTTAATATCAAAATGCATCACGCCCTGCTGATGAGCATAGGTCAAACCGTCTAACACCCCCGCCGCTAATCTGGCAGCATGAGCCGTCGACAGATTACTCGTACGCTTGAGTAACTGCGCCAGTGTCTCTCCCTCGATATATGCGTACACCAGATACGGCGCGCCCTCATGTTCACCCGCGTCATGTAGCGTAACAATGTTCTGATGCTGGAATTTGCTGGTGATGCGGGCTTCATGCAACAAGCTTTCTTTTTGCGCGGCAGAAGTTCCGTGCAACATCTTGATGGCGACCTGACGCTCGAGTTGCGGGTCCTCGGCCAGATAGACAGTCCCCTGCCCGCCTTTGGAAATCTCGCGAATGATATTGAAACGACCGATTTTGCTTATTGCCGCCATAGGTAACGCCTTGATGCTAGAAAAAGCATTTATCCACGAAAGGCACGAAAAATTCAAATGACTCCATACTGCGAATTAATCCCTAATGGATGAGTCGCCGAGCCAATTCAACCTCTTGTTTTATTTCGTGCCTTTCGTGTTTTTCGTGGACGAATTGCAGTTTTTAAGTTTATGTAATCGTACTTTACTCCTGAACCCGCGCCGAGTGAATAACGCAAATTTTAGCCTGTTATTTTTCATCCCGGTTAAATACACCATCCCAATCATCCTGAGGCGGATTCCCGGCAAAATACTCGCACCGATCAATGTATATTCTGCAGGGTCTGTCGTCCGGTAATTGTCTGCTGATCTCTGCAAATTGAGACTGCGCCTCCCGCCATTTTCTATCCCGATACAGCGCCAGCGCAGCATTGAACGCGTCAATCATAACCCCATCCATTCCGGATGAAAATCCGGCCGGTTCATATATTCGCACCGGCAATTGTTTGCCGACAACGCGTATTCTGTCCAATTCACGATACCGACAGACAGTACAGGTTCTCTCGTAAGTAGATTCGCCCACCAGAAAACTCACACCGTAGAATTTTGCGGTACTTTCCAATCGCGCAGCCTGATTCACCGTATCGCCGATGACGGTATAATCCATCTTCTTACCTTCGAAACCGATGTTCCCTGCGACCACCTCTCCGGATTGTAGTCCGCCGCGAATAAAGAAAGGCTCTACGCCCGCGTTCTTCCATTTGATTCGCAACTCGTCCATCTTCTTCCGCATGGCATGAATGCATGCAACCGCAAGCTCGGCATGATCGGGCTGGGTAAGTGGAGCCCCCCAGTAGATCATGATGCCATCCCCGATGAACTTATCCACGGCACCGTCGAATTGCTCCACCAGTTGCACCATTTCTCCTAAATATTCGTTCAGTCTGGCCACGACTTCCTGCGGAGTATGATTTTCACTATATGAAGTAAAACCTTTGATGTCGGTAAATAACACCGTTACCTCTTTGCTGTCGCCGCCCAGCTTGGCCGCTTCCGGATCTTTTTCCAAACGCGCGACCAGTTTGGCGGACAAGTAGCTGGAAAACATCGCCCGCATTTGTCTGGCGCTACGCTCCAGCACCAGAAAGCGAAAACTTCCTCCGACCAATAATGCGGTAAAGGCCGCAATGGGCGGATAAATCATACTGACCCAATGCCCCTGCACAAACATCGCATAACTGAACCATACGTATACGGCAGAAAGCAGCAGCGTGGCCGGTAATGCGCTATACAAACGTAAACGGGTAGTCAGAAAATAGGCTACCGCGCCCATCAGGGCGATGAACACAATGTCGCATAGCGCTTCCAATCCCGTCTGATTAACAAAACGGCCGCTGATGATGTTGTCAGCGACGGTTGCGTGTACCTCGACTCCCGGAGTATTGCCATCGAACGGGGTGACACGCATATCGTAAATACCCAATGCTGTCGCCCCGACAAACAATACCTTGCCCTTAAGTAATGCCGGAGAAACTCGCCCGTCCACCACATCGGAAAATGAATACTGCGGATAACTATTCGGCGGGCCGGTGAAGTTGATCCACATCGAATAATTCTCGTTCACCGGAATATGCCGCTGCCCCAATGCGATATCGAAAGAACCCGGTACGAACTCTTTTTCGCCCAGTGCTGCCATCGCCCCCACCAGCCCCAGCGAAGGAATATATTTCTCTCCATCCTCAATCAACAGCATGCCGCGTCGATTCACTCCATCTGACTCGGGTAGAAAATTGATATGTCCGATCCCGCTGACAGCGCCCTCAATTTCTGGAATGGAACCGGTACGTCCGCTAACGTTAAGTTCTTGATCCAAATTGAATGAGGTGGCCAGCACCACATTCCCTGCGCGCCTCGCTGCATCGGCAAAGGCTTGATCTGCCTTTGAGCTTTCGTGCTCGGGGAAGAAAGCATCAAACAAGATGGCTTTTGCTCCGTCTTCAGAAAGCTTAGTGATCAAACGGGCATATTCGGTACGCGTCCATGGAAAGCGCCCAAGCTCGGCAATGCTTTTGTCATCGATGGCAATGATTGCGATATCGGGATTGGGTGCGAGCGCACCGCGCATATTTTTAAAGCGCAGATCGTAGGTCTTGGCCTCAAAAGCCTCAAGAAAAGAATTTTGCGTGTAGTAGAGGAGTGTTACTGAAAGAATAGAGGCACAAGCGAGTAGCACAGAGACCAGTTTCAGCCCTCGGCCTGACGATATTTTCTTCATAACAGAGGAAAGCATACGAGGCTCACTGAAATAACTACCCGTGCCCATTCTACCTCCCTGCGCGACAAGGGTGACGAATAAAGTTAGCTCTTTTGCACCGGAATCTGATCGCGTTTCGCGATGATGTTGTTGCTCTCGTCCACATACACCAGAGACGGATGAAATCCATCTAACTCGGCTTCGGAATAAATGGAATAAGTGGCGATGATCAGAATATCACCGGGGTTGGCTTTATGCGCAGCAGCGCCGTTAACCGAAATGGTACGCGAACCGCGTTGCGCACGAATGGCATAAGTCGTGAAGCGCTCGCCGTTGGTGACGTTGTAAATGTCGATCTGCTGGTATTCCCTGATGCCGGAAGCATCCAGCAGATCATCGTCGATAGCGCATGAGCCTTCATAATGCAACTCCGATTGCGTCACGCGCACACGGTGCAATTTTGCTTGAAGCATGGTTCGCTGCATCTCTGATCTCCGGTAATTCCAGCCCTCTAACTTCAGGCCTTAATGATGGGGGCACGCATTATAAGTCGCTGGCTGGGAAAGACAAGCCACACTAAATATCGATTTCCAGATTATCGATCAGTCTGGTTATACCTAAACGTGCTGCCGCCAGTACCACGCATTCACGATCCGTCTTCGCAGGCTGAGTTAATGCGACCCGATTGCGCACCGATACATACTCTACTTGCCAACCGCGCTTGGCAAGCGCGCTGACTGCTTTAGCCTCCGCCCCGGCAAAGTCCATTTCACCATCACGGATATTCTGTTGAAGCGTCAGCAACACTTGTCGCAAAAATACCGCTTCCGTACGTTCCGTCGCAGTCAGATATTGGTTGCGCGAACTCAGCGCCAGTCCGTCC
>PLYB01000091.1 GCA_003151655.1 Gallionellaceae bacterium
GCTTCGATTCAATTAAAGATGCAGGGTTCAGCTGCCGCATTCGAAGCCGCGTTGTCCAACGAACTTTGGTTATTGCTTGCTGCGATAGCAACAATGTACATCGTTCTTGGCGTACTGTATGAAAGCTTCGTACACCCGGTGACGATACTTTCAACCCTTCCCTCTGCCGGAATTGGCGCCTTACTCGCATTGATTATTTCTGGTCACACTCTGTCGGTAATCGCCATAATCGGCATTATCCTGCTGATCGGTATCGTGCAAAAAAATGCCATCATGATGGTGGACTTTGCGCTTGATGCGCAACGCAACCAAGGACTATCAGCCGCAGATGCTATTTTGCAAGCAGCACAATTGCGGCTTAGACCCATCTTGATGACCACCTTCGCCTCGCTGTTTGGTGCAATCCCTTTGATTGTCGGAGGAGGGATGGGGGCGGAATTACGCCAGCCTTTGGGAATTACCCTAGTTGGCGGATTGTTGCTTTCTCAATTGCTCACGTTATTTACCACACCCGTGATATATCTTGCTTTTGACCGCTTGGCTTCCTATTGGAAAGAGCGCTTTGGACGAGATGTCGCCACACAGGGAAATAAAGTGTGAATTTGTCTGCCACATTTATCCGACGCCCTGTCGGGACAACGCTTCTGGCAATTGCGATTTTGCTGGCAGGGTCGATCGCATTTCGGCTGCTTCCCGTATCACCTCTACCGCAAGTGGATTTTCCCACCATCCGTGTGCAGGCCTCATTGCCGGGAGCGAGTCCGGATGTGATGGCCGCGACCGTGGCAACCCCGCTAGAGCGTGCTCTTGGGCGGATAGCGGGAATCTCCGAAATGACCTCATCGAGTTCGCTCGGCTCGACCGATGTCACCATTCAGTTTGATTTGTCCAAGAATATCAATTCTGCGGCACGCGAAGTACAGGCGGCTATCAATGCGGCGCAAACCTTATTGCCCACTGGTATGACGGGTAATCCGACGTACAAAAAAGTTAATCCTGCCGATGCTCCGATCATGATTTTGGGGCTTACTTCGAAAAGCTTGTCTCGCAGCCAGATGTACGATGCGGCCTCAACGATATTAGCGCAAAAAATTTCCCAGCTTCCGGGTGTCGGTCAGGTGAACGTGGGCGGTGGCGCGCTTCCATCGGTACGGGTTGATCTTGATTTAGCCCAACTCAGCAATATGGGACTAGGTTTGGAACAGGTCAGACAGTCTATTGCTACCGGAAATATTAATGCGCCCAAAGGCGCTGTTGAAGATGCTGAGCACCGTTGGCAAATTCAGGCCAACGATCAACTTACAACTCCAGCTCAGTATAGTGAATTGATTGTGGCTTACCGGGGCGGTATCCCGGTAAAACTTAATCAGATAGGGCATGTAAGCCTGGGTTCTCAAAATATCCGCAACATGGGAATGGCTAATGGTGAAACTTCGGTAATGTTAATTATTTCCCGCCAGCCGGGAGCCAATATTAATGACACCGTGGACGCTATCAAGGCCGAGCTGCCATCGCTGAAAGCGTCAATTCCCGCTGCAATTAATGTAGACATCATGGTTGATCGCACAACGACTATCCGCGCATCACTTCGCGACTCTGAAAATACGCTGATACTGTCTGTGTTACTGGTGGCGCTGGTGGTTTTCGTATTTCTGCGCGATTGGCGCGCCACGCTTATTCCCGCCATCGCAGTTCCCATTTCGCTGGTGGGTACGTTCGCTGCCATGTATTTGTTGGACTATAGTCTGGATAATCTGTCATTGATGGCATTGATTGTGGCAACAGGATTTGTGGTTGATGATGCCGTGGTGGTTTTGGAAAATATTATGCGTCATGTCGAAGAAGGCAGGCCACCCATGCAGGCGGCCCTAATTGGGGCCCGTGAAGTCGGGTTTACGGTTCTATCAATGAGTTTGTCACTGGTGGCGGTCTTTTTGCCTGTGTTGCTTATGGGGGGAATCATTGGTCGCTTGTTCCGCGAATTCGCCGCTACACTTTCCATTGCCATATTCATTTCATTGATCGTATCGCTAACCCTGACACCCATGCTGGCTTCGCGACTGATTAAGCAACGCACCGAGAAACCGCTCGGAGGTTTCGCTGCTTTTGGAGAACGCGCTTACGCAAAGTTGCTGCATGGTTATGATCGCAGTCTGACTTGGGCGCTAAAACACCATCGTATCATGATGGTCGTATTTTTCGGCACTATCGTATTGAATGTATATTTGTACCAGATCGTTTCAAAGGGGTTTTTCCCGACACAGGATACAGGATTAATGACCGGCAACATCCAGGCGGATCAGGCAATTTCGTTTCAGGCAATGTCACAAAAACTTACTCAGATCGTCGGGATCATTAAACAAGATCCCGCCATACAAAATGTAGTCGCCTTTACCGGTGGCGGTAGCACAAACGGAGGGTTCGTTTTTCTTTCACTTGTTCCCTATAACACTCGCCCTGATTCAATTGCGATCATTGCCCGGCTAAGACGCAAGCTGAGTTCAGTCCCCGGGGCACAGGTGTTTATGTCACCCGCGCAGGATATTCGCGTGGGGGGACGGCCGGCGCCAGCGCTGTACCAGTATACGCTTCAGGCTAGCGACTTGAACGAACTGCGCACCTGGGAGCCGCGTGTTCTAGAGGCGTTTAATCACATTCAAGGTTTGACGGATGTTAATACAGACCAACAAAGCAAGGGACTGCAAATTGAACTGGTGATTGATCGCGATGCCGCAAGCAAACTTGGCATATCGGTAAACACGATTGATCAAACACTCAATGATGCCTTCGGCCAGCGTCTGGTTTCCACGATTTATGCACCACTGAACCAATATCGGGTGGTGATGGAAGCAGACTGGCCTTACCAGCAACGAGCGGAAGCGCTGAACGATATTTACCTGATCGCAGCCAATGGGCAACGCGTACCTCTGTCGGCTGTAGCACACTTTGAGCAGGATACCACTCCGCTAGCGGTTAACCATCAGGGACTATTCGCTGCGGCGACAATTTCTTTTAATCTCGATAAAGAGGTATCGCTAGGCCAAGCCCAACAATTGATCGCCGTGGCAATGGCAAAAATTGGCTTGCCGGGCACTATTCAAGGGGGCTTTCAGGGAACAGCAAAACTTTTCCAAGATACGCTCAACAATCAGCCGCTGTTTATCCTGACCGCATTACTGGTTATCTACATTGTGCTGGGGGTGCTATATGAAAGTACTATCCATCCGCTGACCATTCTTTCCACCTTACCCTCGGCTGGTATTGGTGCTGTCTTGGCATTGATGTTGTTTAATACCGATTTTTCGATTATTGCGCTGATTGGCGTTTTCCTGCTGATTGGTATCGTTAAAAAGAATGCCATTTTGATGGTGGATTTCGCACTGCAAATAGATAAAGAGCAGGGCGTAACCCCGCGTGAAGCGATTCACCAAGCTTGTTTGCTGCGCCTGCGTCCCATTCTAATGACTACATTTGCCGCGCTATTTACCGCGTTACCGCTGGCAATTATTTCCGGCAATGGTGCCGAACTGCGAGAGCCATTGGGGATGGCAATAGCGGGTGGGCTGATCGTCAGCCAGTTACTCACGCTGTACACAACGCCGGTAATCTATTTGGAACTAGAGAAACTAAGACTATGGGGACATCGCCGTTGGGGACTCCGCATCAGCAAAGCGGTTCAGGTAGCTAATTAATTATGCATAGGAATCTAATATGAGTTCTATCAAAGTCAATAAAGAGCAGCATCGCGAGAGGCGAGCATTGGTGAATCAACCAGCGCAAAAACTTGCCCTCAGCCTATCGACCATCCTGCTGCTCAGCGCCTGTGCAGCAGGGCCAGATTACCAGCGCCCGGCTATCGAGTCCCCCGCGCAATTCAAAGAAAATGCTGGCTGGATACAGGCCGCGCCCCTTGCCGTACCATCACAAGGTGAGTGGTGGACGATCTTTGGGGATGAGGAACTTAACCAGTTGGAACCTCGAGTACTGGCTGCCAACCAGAGCCTGCAAGCGTCTTTTTATACTTATCAGCAGACGCTGGCGCTGGTCGATTCGGCGCGTGCTGGCGAGTTTCCCACCGTGGCGGCATCCGTCACTTCTACACGTTCAGCCAATGCAATTACAACGGCTAGCACCGGTGTCACTGCCCCAGTTATTTCCGGGCAGTCGGTTGGTGTCACCGCAAGTTGGGTGCCTGATTTTTGGGGGAAAGTCGGTCGTCAAGTTGAATCCAATGAGGCCAGTTCTGAGGCTAGCCGGAATACGCTGATGGCTGCGCAGCTCAGTCTGCAAGGCACTCTGGCACAANNAAACTATTTTCAAATCAGACAATTTGATAGCCAAATAGCACTTTCAAATGAAACGGTTGCCGCAGATGATAAAGCTTTAACGTTAACTAAAAATCGCTACGCTGCTGGAGTCAGCACACAGGCCGATGTTGCTCAGGCTAAATTGCAAGTAGCCAATGCGCGCGTGCAACTTGAGGCGCTTATTTTGCAACGAGCCCAGCTTGAACATGCCATTGCGGTATTGGTTGGCGCACCTGCATCAAGTTTTAGTTTGCCCGCTTTGGCGAGACTACCCAAGGCGCAAGCTATTCCAGCCGGATTGCCGTCGCAACTGTTGCTGCGTCGCCCTGACCTGATCGCTGCCGAGCGTCAAGTCGCGGCGGCTAATGCACAAATCGGTATCGCCCAATCCGCTTACTTTCCGGCGTTAACGCTGTCGGCTCAAGGTGGTTATCGCAATACCAACTTCCCCGACATAATTTCAGCCGCCAATTTATTCTGGTCGGCAGGCCCGTCACTCGCACTCACTCTTTTTGACGGTGGCGCACGCAGTGCGGCGAAAGCACAAGCGCAAAGCTCATATAAACAGGTGGTTGCACAATATCGACAACTCAGCCTGCAAGCCATTCAACAAGTAGAGGATCAACTGGCCGCAATATCCTCTCTCGCCAATGAAGCGGCCTTGCAGCAACAAGCGGTGGCGGCGGCAGAGGAATCTTTGCGCTTGGTCACTAATCAATATAAAGCAGGCGTAGTGTCCTACCTTAATGTGGTTACGAGTCAGACCGCATCATATAGCGCGCGCAATTCGGCACTGCAAATCGCCGGACAACAGCTCGTTGCCAACGTTGCACTGATCCAAGCGCTGGGTGGAGGGACAGAAGCTCAACCGGCAAAAGTTGCGGAAACGGTAATACGCTAACTGGATTTTTGGAGGACACATGCAAAAACTAATCTGCGCAACGATAGCCGTCAGCATCCTGACCACGGGTTGCTCAACGCTCGCTGCCAATACCCAAACATTAAAAGTGGCCTGCTCGGAACCGGACGCGAGCATCCAGATCAATGGCGGCAAACCGTATCAGGGAACGGCAAGGTTGGAAGCTCGAAGAAACAAACCCGTCTCAATCGCCTGCTACAAATCCGGCTATTTCCCCTCGCAGAAAGTTATCTCATCTTCCCTAAGCGGTACTGGCGTGGCTGATTTGGTCGGCTCATTTATCTTGGTTCTGCCAGTGTTAGGCCTATTTACTCCCGGCGCGTGGAATTTGGATGAAACCGATGTGACGCTGTTTATGGTGAAGGATTGAGATTTGGAGTGCCTGCGCCTCGATGCTGCGTCCGGCTATGCTGGAAAAGGTCTAGATATTCAAAACACTATCCCGCATATGGAATTGCTGTTACATTTTGCATTCAAGTAGTTGTAGACCCCCTTGTTACTTGAGCGGGGAGTTCTCATTTCTGAAGAGGGGTAATATGGCAAGACCTCGTGTATTTGTTAGTTCAACTTATTACGATCTAAAGGTGATTAGAGAAGACTTGGATCGATTTATAACTTCATTTGGCTACGAACCCGTACGTCACGAACGAGGGCATATTTCATATGGAAAAGAGGAAAAGCCCGAAGAGTATGCTTATCGTGAAATAGATTATTGTGACATCTTGGTGTCAGTCATTGGAGGTAAATTCGGAACAGCCGCTATGGGGTCTGATTATTCAATTAGCCAACAAGAATTGAAAAAAGCACATGAACTAGGTAAGCAGGTTTATATTTTTGTTGATTCAAATGTTCTCTCAGAGTTTAAATACTACCAAGCAAACAAAGATGTTAAAGGTGTTAAATATACAGCGGTGAATGATTCGCGAGTATATTCATTTTTGGAAGAAATCTATGCCTTGCCTAAAGGGAACCCGATTTTCTCTTTTGAGACGGGGACGGACTTAACAACTGTCTTGCGTGAGCAATTGGCTGGTCTTTTTCAGCGATTGCTTGTTGAAGATTCTAATAAAATTCAAACATCTCTTACGCATGAATTACAAAGAAGCCTACAGACTGTAGATCAACTAGTTAAATTTCTAACTGATGAGAAGACAAAGGGTGGAACTGCCGTTCAAGAAATATTGTTCAGCAATCATCCCTTGTTTGAAAGCGTAAGAGGCTTAACGAGGACAAAGTATCGTGTTTATTTTACAAACCTGATTGAGTTCAATAGTTGGCTTGATGCATCAAGAGGTTTCACCCCAATAGAAGAAACTGAATGGGATGATCCAGGATTCATGGAATGGGTTAGGGACATTTCAGGAAAAAACAAAAAAGAAATTGAATTATTGTGGGTAAAAAAAGAGTTGTTTTTAGAGGATGGACAACTTAAACCATTAAGTCCCGCAAGCTGGAAAGATGATTGGGTAAGAATAGAGCGGCGTGAAACGTCAAAAATTTCAAACTTTGATGAAGATATTCCGTTCTAAAAACCGCTGCTTGATTTTTTGCGGTCAAAAGCTGTGACCATACGAAAACAAAAATAGACCATCTAGGACTATTCTTGACTGTTTGAACTGAGGAGAAAAACGCTTAAACCGCTTACCTGCGTTAGTTTGCAGTGGTCTATGTGAATTGGTGCTGGCGGAGGGGGGGGGATTCGAANNATCCACCCCTCCGAAGGGCGCGCAGAATAAACCAGAACGACCTTTACTGCAACAGAAACTAGGTGTTAAAAGAGGTCGCGCCATTTGCGCAGCGCGGCGAAGACGGCGACTTCATCCGCTGGCGGCGAGGGCAAGTCGAAGTGGCGCATGACATTGGCTATAATTTCCGGTTCGCCGCAACGCAGAAAAGGGTTGGTGGCTTTTTCCAGTGCGATGGTGGAGGGCAGGGTGGGGAGATCTTGTTGCCGCAGGGCATGAGCTTCGCGTTGGCGCTGTTGGAGTTGGGCGTTGCCGGGTTCACACAGCAGGGCAAAGCGGATGTTGGATTCAGTATATTCGTGGGCGCAATAGATTTTGGTTTCTGCGGGTAGCGCGGCCAAGCGCTGCAAAGAGTGGTGGAATTCTTGCGGCGTGCCGACAAACATCTTGCCGCAACCGCAGCCGAATAGTATGTCGCCGCAAAACAGCATACCATTGCCCACATAGGCAATATGTTCCGGCAAATGACCGGGAACGCTGAGGATGTCGAAATGCAACCCTAACTCTTTGATCTCAATGCTGTCGCCTTCGCCGAGATGATGGTTGATGAGCGGAATCAATTCTGAACGTGGCCCATACACCCGAGTGTTATATACTTCGAGCAATTTTGGAATGCCGCCGATGTGGTCGTTATGGCGGTGGGTGATCAGGATGGCGCTCAGCTTGAGTTGTTGGGCTTGCAGATAGGCCAGCACTGGCGTGGCATCACCCGGATCGACCACGATGGCGTGTTTGCCGTCGTGCAATACCCAAATATAATTATCGTAAGTACCTGTTAAAGCGGGGATAGGGACGATCTCAAGCATGATTGATGTAGTGAGCCTCTAAAAGTTCAAGTTTCTAAG
>PLYB01000077.1 GCA_003151655.1 Gallionellaceae bacterium
ACGCGTATCTCCGGACAGGACTGATAAATTAAATAAGCATAATAAATACTACTCCAACAACAGGATCATTCTAGGCGATAGACCTTCTCTCGTCAATATTTTGTGTGAAATATTCACACAAAATATTGACACTTGAAGAAGGTCCAATTAACATCCGCCTGTCGTGTGAATTTTTCCCACGAATAATTTAACTATTAAGTTAAGGAGGAAGCCATGCGTGTTTTTTATCCAATTTCTGCCAGAATATCTGATCTTGTAAATGATCAAGCAACCGTGAAGTCAGGAATAGCACCCGTTTGGAGCATGCTGACAATTGCAGTTATAGCCATCGTCTCATTGAGCCTGAGCTCATTTGAAGGTGGATCTGCAGAAAGGCAGCACGAAGTCTTTACGCAGAATCATTACCAGCATGTCGCCGATAGCCTCGCGGCCCATAACCCGTTACACAACACTCAAAGCTGAGTGGGCCGCGTAACTTGTTGCGAGAAATCACGCCAACCAAACTGCCATGTTTATCAACAAAACAAGGGGCTGGGCACTCCGCCCAGCCCCTTACCTTTCTTTACACGCACCACACATAAAAGAACTGCTTGCGCAGGACAATCTGCGGTTATGATGCTGCAACTTAAATTTCTGGCAAAAACCAACTATGTTCACGCTCTCCTCGATACTGTACCTGTTCACCATCGTCGTGGTTTTTGTCATCGCCGCTCGGTACATCAATCGCGCCATGGCTGAAAAAGGGATTCCCGGAGGAATGGTTCGTGGCGTTCTGGTCTGTTTCCTCGCCGCAGTCTTGGCCTTATTTGCCGGAGCAGCCGTTGATTGGATCAGCGAACCGGCACCGTCTGCGGTTCAAGAAATGAAGTAAGCATTGCTTGCCCCCTGACCTCAGCATTAATCTCTTTGGGTTCAATTCCCCGCTGCTTGCGGCGGGGTTCTTCATTTTCAGCCTTGAAATATCGATTGAACAACGGGGGTTCCACCCTAACGTTAAGCAGTCGTAAAAACAAAAACCGCCGTACTATCTCTAGCATCGGCGGTTAAGCATTCCCCTTTAGCTGCTAAGAATGCGCAAAAAATCACTATAAAACTAGCAACCTTTTGCTCTGACAATCTTGCTTTACGTATTACCTAGAATCTCCACCCGTTAACAGAACTAAACCGGGAAGTATTACAAGACCAATCAAAATCCATTCTACAATACCCATGTTAAACCTCCTCTGATGTTAAATGAACATTCAAGGAATTTCCGGGGGCCTTCTTTTCCAAAAAATGGAATTCAGTATTGCGTAAATCGAGAATCGTGAACTCCCGCTTCGGGAATGATCCAAACAGACCGGTCAAAAACTCCCACAAGCTTTATACGCTGTAACCAGTGGAATAGATAGAGATATGATGAACTTTTCATAGACTGCTGAAACGGGCGCGGAGAGGGGGTTAATAGTTAAGATAGAGACCATCACTTTTGTGGCAAGCGAAATTAAGCAAAGCTTCCGCCACACTTCCCGGCGGAGTCGGCCTCCAGAAATCATCTGCCTCAGTCGCATACAGCAGATTTCCATTGCCCATATTCTTTATGTGAACCGACAAATGCAGGCTTCTGTATCTTGCCTCCTCACAGTCATACTCGGCCAGCAGCAACATGGATTGATACCGGTCGCCGATTAGTGACTGACTATTGCCATAGTCATGCATGTCCCACATTCTTACTTTGCGGCCCTGTTTGCGAAGGGTGGCCGGATTAGCATAGGTGGTAACGCTATCTTCTTTGATGACCGTGACCCATTCCGCCAACGCCCCGCCACTCATACCCGCCAATAGCAACAGTAAAATAAGTTTTTTCATTCTGCCCCTTAAATGACGCCACCTCTTAATTCACATTTTAATTCCGTGCGTATTTTTCAGTCAAAACGAACCGGGACAAAGCATATAAACTTGTTATGCTGCCTCCGTCGTAATCTCAGGCAAGGTGTATTTCCAATCAAGCCCCCCCTCGTCATTGAAGAATATACGATCCTGTGCCTGTCCGTTATCGCGCAACTTGAGCTTGAGTTCATTGCCGTTAAGCTTTTGCAACTCTAGTATCTCGTGCGTGCCCGGCAAGGTTCGCACCAGCGTATTGCCGACGACCTCCGATATCGTGCAGCCAATGCTGCTGCCCATTTTTTCGCGCCGCCCTGTCAGAATAGCAATCTCATGCCGGAAAGCATGTATCAGTTTTAACTGATCCTGCTTATCGGCATTCAACCTAGCCAAGGAAGTATCTGCTTTGGCAAATTTGAACTTGCCCGCCGTTTTATTCCAATTCTCTTGCTGAGCCTCAGTCAGCGTCACTCCTGACTGCTTGATTCCCGCTGCCATTGTCAAATATTTCGCCACTTCCGGATCAGCAGTTATCTTGGCCGCTTCCTGATCTTTTTCCTGAATAACTTTTTCGCATTTTTCTATCGATTTTTGCACTTGCCCGATTTTTGCCTCGAATTCGGTTACATCGGGCAGCACCATGGCAATATTGACCTCTCTTCTGCGACACACATTTGACGAGCCGATTTTGACTGTCTTTGCAGCAACACTACAGCCCTCAACAACTCCGATTTCAACATTCTCTGCCACGACCTCGCAATTGATGGCGTGTTTGATTGATACCGTATGACCCAAAATCAGACATGATTCGGCAAAGTTAAGCGAAATTTTGCCGGCAGTTTTTTCTGCGCGCTTATCGTGAACCTCAATAATTGCATTTACGGCGCGCCCGTTGGATGTTACATCACCGTTAAAGCTCTGGACGCATCCGCCAGCCAAGTCTTTTTCAAGCAGGACATGCCCGTTTTTTGAAGTAACTGAGCCGAAAACATCCCCGAAGAATTTCATGTTCTCGCCTTCGACGCTACTTCCCTCCGGCACCTCGCCGTGCTCGGCAAAATCTATTTCAGCCAAAGAAATATCGCCAGTCGGCGCAGCATTGATTTCCGTATTGTTATCTTTTATGTCATTAACTTCGATGCGATTGGCATCCATATCAAGGGCAAGAATACCGTTTCTGACCGCCACAATACACTCTTCACCGTTAATGATCTGAATCCTGGTGCCCTCGCCCGCCAGCGCACTTAAATCGACATCTTTGGCTAACTTGGGCGGAACTCTTTCTCCATTCACCTTGCAACCGGGTTTGCCCGCCACACGCAATTTCTTCCGCAACAAACGAGTGCCTTTTTCGATCTTGGGAAAACGATTTTGAAATTTGCGCAAATCCGCTTTGCCTTTAGGCAACAGTTGTGATGCATTTTCCCTGCGCAATACCTCGCTCGCCTCCAGAATTTCAGCATCACTTCCATCATCCGCCCCCATTTGAGACGCAATAGTCACAGCCCCCATTTGCCGGAGATATATCACACTGGCCACTTTGTCGACATCAATGCCGAAGCGGATTCTCTTCAGCCACATTTCTGCAATAAACTCATCTAAATTCAAACTGGTCGGATGCAATTCCGAAATGCGCTCGGTCGCGACGACAGGGCGAATACCGTCAGCCCCCTTTTCGCCATACACGGGTATTACTATTTCCTCTTCGAGCGCTAACGGCTCGAAAACATACTCGGCACTCTGCCCCCCGCCTACCAGCTTTACGCCGCTGTATAGCGCTTTGCGTATAGTCGGAAAATCAACAATATCATCCGCCAATTTAACTTTGGCATACTGACCATAAATTTTCACGGTACCGTCATAGTCATAAAGCAAATTCATTAGCAGGGGATAATCCAAGCCGACAAATCTGAATCCGTCGCCGAACAACCGATCGACAAACTTATCGAATCCCCCCCCCACAGGAAAATGCGACAAATTCACATATAAACCTTGCTGCTCCCTGAGTACATAGCGCGGAATCAGCGCCATCCTCCCCTTCGGAGTGGATTGATTTACATCATGCATTTTAGTGTTCATATTCATAATATTTAGTGAGTCAAAGATACCAGAACACCCATTACTCCGGCATCTGTATCAACCCTATGATCGTAGTTTCTACAAAAACAGTGCTAATGAAATTTTTATTACCCGGCAACATCGTCTTCTTGGGCTTGATACCAAGAAAAGCGTGATTTCTCGAAGCCCATGTAACATCTGCTTCCATTCACCCAAATGGGTTTACTACAAAATAAAAACACTCCCGACGAGTGTTTTCAGACGTGCTGTAACCGACTAAATTATAAACCTTTTCACAGCCATTTTATATGCTTCGCGCTGCCATTTGCAACGGGCCGGAATAGCGACATATTTGTCCTTGGGCAATATTCAAGAAAAATACCCGCCATAGTGGCATGGTCACATACCCTCTTCTGCAAAAATAGGAACTTATTCACACTTTTGATTAAGGATAATGATGTCGAAGTCGAGTGCATGGCACTCATGCAGGGGCATAAGAATGTAGAGCCAAGGAACTATATGTCCGAAAAGTAGCTCCTGAATCCAGCACGTCTGGTATGCCTCGCCTGCTTGAAATAATGCCGCGCCAGACTGTTTGCCGCATCCAAGTGCGCCCAATGTAAATAAAAACAGTGCGTATAATATGCCGCATGCAAAACATTCCCGCCATTCTCGCCGAAATCGGTATTGACGAAAACGAACTCATCACACGACGGGCATTTCTGTCGTTCGATGAGCAGGATGCTGCCGTGCTCAAAGAGCTGCATGTGCTGTTGGAGACTCATCGCGGACCTTTAACCGAGAAATTTTACGAGCATCTGCTGTGTTTCCCCGAGCTGCGCCCGTTACTGGGGGATGATGCAAAGCTGGCCTACCTGAAGCGCGCGCAAGCCATATATTTCAGCCAGCTCACTTCCGGTTGTTACGATCTTTCCTACGTGGCGAACCGGTTGCAGATCGGCCTCGTACATCAGCGCGTCGGTCTGACACCAAAGTGGTACATGAGTGCGTATTGCAAATATCTGAGCGAAGTCGTACCACTCATACTCGATCACTATGCTAACGATTCCATGCGCGGGAAAAATGCATGCACAGCACTGCTAAAGGTGGTCTTCTTCGACATGGAATTAGCGCTGGAAACTTACTTTCACGCCGAGCACAAAGCGCTGCGACTGGCGCGAAGCTACACCGAGCAAATTGTAAGCAACATGCCTATCGGTTTTATCGTGCTGGATGCGCATGGAAAAATTCGTCTGGCGAACACAGCCGTGTTGCAAATGTTCGACTTGGGCGACACATGGCAAGGCAAGACGCTGGGAGAATTTCTCAATGTTTCCATGCTGGATGAAAGCATCGCCCGGATAGTTCAAAGCGGATCGAATTACATCGACTTTGGATTTAATCGAGAGGAAAGCGGAGGTGTCCGCTCCTATCTTGCCGATATTTCATTGGCGCAGATGGGCGAAGATCGTGTCGTCCTATTCATGGTGCAAGACATTACGCTGCGTAAACAATCTGAAGAAGAGATTCACCGTCTGGCCTTCTACGACTCGCTTACGCAATTGCCTAATCGCCGCCTGCTACACGAGCGCCTGATGCAAAGCATGTCGATCAGCGCACGCAGTGGCAAGTACGGTGCCTTGATGTTCATCGATCTGGACAATTTCAAAACCCTCAATGATACGCAGGGGCACGATGTCGGCGATCTGCTATTAAAAGAAGTGGCGAGCCGCCTAAAGCAAAACGTGCGCGAAGGAGACACAGTAGCCCGTCTTGGCGGAGACGAGTTCGTGGTAGCGCTCGAATCACTGAACAGTATTGCGCATGAAGCGGCAAGCCAGTCCGAGACGATTTCAGAAAAAATTCGCGCTGAATTAAGCCAGCCTTATCTGCTCAATGGTATTGAACACAACAGCTCCCCCAGCATCGGCGTCAGCTTATTCCGGGGACATCAGAGCAGCCTGGAAGAAATTCTGAAACAGGCCGACCTCGCCATGTATCAAGCCAAATCCTCGGGGCGTAACAAAGTATGCTTCTTCGACCCCGCCATGCAGGCCGAAATGGAATATCGTGCCGAATTGGAAAAAGATTTGCGCGCCTCGCTTCGCAAGCAACAATTCGAGTTGTATTACCAGATGCAGGTGGATGATAACGGTCACATCGTTGGCGCGGAAGCACTGATACGCTGGATACATCCGCAACGCGGCATGGTCTCACCCGCACAATTCATTCCGCTGGCGGAAGAGATCGGCATGATTTTGCCAATCGGAGACTGGGTAATCGAACAAGCCTGCGCCCAACTAAAAAAGTGGGAAATGGATCCGGTGATGCGTAAGTTAAAGCTGTCGGTTAACGTCAGTCCGCGACAATTGAGCCAACCCTATTTCGTCGAACAAGTTAAAGAGGCTATCGAAAAAACCGGCATCCGTGCTTCGCAACTTAAACTGGAATTGACCGAGAGCTTTATCTTGCACGATGTCGATGATGCCATCGAAAAAATGCAAGAACTGCGCCGCATCGGCATACGCTTTGCTATGGACGATTTCGGTACCGGCTACTCTTCCCTCGCCTACCTCACGCGCCTGCCGCTCGAACAGCTCAAGATCGACCAGTCTTTTGTGCGCGACATTCCCCGCGACAAAAACAGCAGTGTCATGGTACGGACTATCATTAATATCGCCAACAATCTTGGCTTGGAGGTCGTCGCGGAAGGTGTAGAGACCGATGATCAGCTCGCCTTCCTGCGTCAGTACGGATGCAACAAATTTCAGGGTTACCTGTTCGGCAAGCCGGTTCCGATATTGGTATTTGAACAACTTTGTCGCTAACGGGGGAAAGTGCGGTTTCTCTTTGATTTCACCCGAATTGTGCCCCGATTAATCTCACCGTAGGGTGCGCTCCGCGCACCATGGTGCATGGAATGCACCCTACTACACAACACAACATTTTTAATTTTCACATCAGCTTGCCCGCATCGAGGCACGAAATTTGCTGCTTAACTCGTAAGGTTGAAAAAGCAACAATCCAACCGACAAATCGGGATGTTTTCCTTCCCGTTGTTTCCTTTACTCCAAAATTACGAGATCAAAATGGCAATCAAAGATATCAAAGCCTTCGCCGACAAGGCCAAGGTTGACCAAGAACT
The DNA here is from genome assembly GCA_003151655.1 of Gallionellaceae bacterium. GTDB lineage: Bacteria > Pseudomonadota > Gammaproteobacteria > Burkholderiales > Gallionellaceae > PALSA-1006. Next base: position 7,070 of record PLYB01000077.1, read on the forward strand.
GAAAGCAAAACTCATCGCCTGCCAAAAAGTGCGCGAACTACTCACTCTCGCCAGCGACAGCGGATTTCACTTTATCGAAGACGAGTTGTATCCGCCCAATGAGCCGCAATTCACCGCCGACCAGCTTTCCGAACGCTTGGTAAAAGCACTGCTGCGTGCCTGATTCGCATGGAAGCCGCAAACAACGGGAACCGGAGCACAATCCGGTTCTTTGTCACCTATACCGGAGTGAAGCTGCCATTCCGTTTAGTCAATGAACTGCAAGCCAGTGAAGTGGAGAACCGCAACACGTTCTTTCGGGGCTACTTCGATGAACATGATCGTCTCAGCGGATTCGACAAACTGGCTTATAGCGAAATTGAGTTGTCACACCGCTATGTTTATCACGACAATGGCAAGTTGAAACAGGCAGAGATCACCGATATCGACGGCGAGGTGACGGTGTTGAATACGCTATCGGAGTGACTCTGATAGCGTATTGATCAAACGTTACGTTTGCTCAAATATCGTCGTTTTGTTTCGACCACTTCCCTTGGAAACATAGAGCGCTTTGTCGGCTTGATCGATCAAATCGACAATGCTCTTGCCGCTGGAATAGGTAGTAACACCGATAGAAATAGTGATTCCGCTAATTTGTTCCTGAGTGTCAAGGCGGCGGATTTTGCCTCTTTCAATGCTCTGCCGGACATTCTCGGCCACAATGCGGGCACCAGCCAAATTTGTTTCCGTCAGCAACACCGCAAATTCTTCACCGCCCAGCCTCGCAACCGCATCTTGCCCCCGGATTTTTGACTTAAGCGTGTCGGCAATAGCACGAATGATTTTGTCACCAAACAGATGTCCGTAGGTGTCATTAACTTTCTTGAAATGGTCAATATCAACCATTAACAGACAGACACCTTTGGCGAGCGCGGACTCATCATCAAAGGTTAGCTTGGCAGCCCCCTCAAAGCCGCGCCGATTAAGAATGCCAGTTAACGGATCACTCAAGGCTTCACCGCGCGCGGACTGAAGTTCTTTCTGCAACTTATCCACTTGCTGCTTGCTGGACTCCAGCTCCGTTTGCAGACTCTGCATGGAGCCACGCATCTTGTTCGTATCTCCAGCCATGTTGTTGATCAATGCGTCCAGTTTAGGCGCATCCAGATTTTCTTTAAGCGTTTTGCCGTATGCCTGCAAACTGTTGCCGAATTGATGAGCCTGCCTGTCTGTCTCCGCAGTGAATCCGGCAATTTTTCCCAGCAGTTCCTGAAGGCTTTCTTGTTGCGCCTCCGTATTGAATTCGGAAATATAAGTGGTATACAGCTTTTCGATAGTCTTATCATCAAGCGAATTGCCGCCGTCGAGCACCTTGGACACTGCCGCGCTCAACGGCGGATTGATCCCGGTGGTGTACTCGTACCACACTGTGTAGTTCAGCGGAGTGAACGCCGCCGGATGTGCCGCCATTTTTTGGATGAGTAAACGCAGTACCTCGCCGCTTGAATTTCGATCTTGCTCGTATCGCATACTACTTCCTCTCAGGCGAAAGTCGGTCTTGTGATTCAACAAAGTGGCATTTTACACACAGTCTATACCTTATCCAACCCAAATAATCTTCGCCCGCATAAGCATTAATAGCAAAAAATGATGGTCACCGCAACTCAGTTCGCCAGACTTAGTCCACGCCGCGACATACGGGATATGTCCTGATATAGTTGCCCAAACTAACCGCAATCATCTGACTCATGACAAAACACACAACACCCGACCACGCGCGACTTGATCGTGTCGTTGCCGAAGCACGACAGCAACGTGAAGCGCGCGAATCCGGCTATCGCGAACGCGCGCTCAAATTATTCCCATGGATCTGCAGACGCTGCGGTCGTGAATTTTCCGGGGCTCGACTGCGCGAATTGACGGTTCATCATAAAGACCACAACCACGACAACAATCCCGCAGATGGCAGTAATTGGGAATTGCTTTGTTTGTATTGCCACGATAATGAGCACTCGCGCGTGCTGGATGAGGCAGTGCGTAGCCGGGGCGCAGAGGGGGCCGCCGTCGCGACGCATAACCCGTTCGCCGACCTGAAGTCCCTGCTCAAGAAAAAGTCAGATTAAAGAACCCCGCTGCTTGCGGCGGGGTATGGGGTGGTTGGATTTTTGTAGGTCGGGTTTCAACCCGACGTTTTTTCTTCGATTCGCTAACCCCGTCGGGATAAATCCCGACCTACGAAAAACACTACGCTACGCCGCCAGCGGCGGTGAATTAAACCCAAAGAGATTAAATTTATTTGCCCGCAATGAAGCCAGAACACTTGCAACTTTTAGTCACGCGCGAAATGCCCTTTGGAAAATACAAAGGACATCTGATCGCCGACCTCCCTGGCAATTACCTGAACTGGTTTGCACGCAAGGGTTTCCCACCCGGAGAAATCGGAATTTTATTGGCCTTGATGCAAGAGCTGGATCACAACGGACTCTCTTCTTTGTTAGACCCGCTACGGCAGCGCCGATAAGTTTAGTTTCCCCCCACGTCTTATCAGTTCGTATTACTATGCGAACTCAACAACACAAGGAGAACGATCATGGCTAAAGGTCAGCAGAAAAAAAACAAAGAAGTAAAAAAACCAAAAAAGAAACCAACACCTGCTATTTGATTGCTTCATATCATTTGCAACATTTCGTAGGGGCGTATGGCATACGCCCTTGGTAGTGTTTGCCTGCTAGCGCTATGCAGTTAATATTTTACGACGAAAAAAAAGACTGACCAAAGCCAGTCTGCCTCTGATATCGCTAATTGAGGTTAATGAATCATAACCACTTTAATTAGCCGGTTTGCCAGCAAAGAAAATCATAAACGCCAGCACGATAAACGGAGACATCACAAAAAATAGCGGCAAAGCAAGCATGAGTCGTACCTCCAAAATAAATTTAAGGAAACTTCACGTACGCCACAACAATATGTTTCGGCATCGCTAGCAAACCATTTGTCGGATAGCAGGCTAGTAGTGTGGCGAAGTGATAGTGCGCCCCCCGGCCCCCAATAGCAAGATAATCTTTTAATATCACATATTTAGTGTACGCAACCGGCAAACACTCAAAATATAGCCGCAGAAAGCTGGTAATGCGCCCGAAACTCCCGCCGAATTATCTTGCTGCTTACCCGGCCACACTGACCGCACAAGTGCATCATCTGATCGAGCAAGATCAGTTGGCGGGCTGGTTATTACAGAAATATCCGCTGGCGCATGATGTGCGCACGGACAAAGCGCTACACGACTTTGTGCATGCACTCAAAAACGAGTCTCTGCGCAATGCCGGACAACTGAGCAAAGTTGCGTTCGACAACAAACTGCATGTCATTAAGAATGCGCTGGGCACGCACACCACCATCTCAAGAGTACAGGGCGCGAACCTTAAAACCAAACGCGAGATTCGCATCGCCACGCTATTCAAAGAAATGCCACCTGAGTTTTTACGCATGATCGTAGTGCACGAACTCTCCCACATGAAAGAGCGGGAACACGACAAAGCTTTCTACCAACTATGTCGATCTATAGAGCCGGAGTACGCACAGCTGGAGTTTGACTTGCGGGCTTACCTAACTTATTTGGATGCAGGCGGGGTGACATTGTGGTCTGGCGGCAGCTCCTCGTTGTAAAAGGACACAGGGGGTGTGAACTTCGTTCAGCCCCATCCACGCTGTTACCGTAACACCAATAGCCTGTTACGGTAACAACACCTTTCTGGACGCAGTATGGCATTATCATTTGAAGCGAGTCATCCGGGTTGCGTCCGCTAATTAATCGAATGTATGTGATGGATTGTCAGATGACATGAGCCAACCCGCGCACGTATGTGCTTGATGAGCGTTTAAAAGAAAATACCTCATGGCTCGAAATAGAAAACAAAGTCTGCTCGAAGAAGTGATCGAAATTACCGCCATGCTTCCATGGTGGGTCGGCGTACTTCTGGCATTCGTTGCGTACTTCCCCTGCCACCACTATGCAACCGCAGAAATATTAGCGCCCACATCGATAGCGCAAATGGGCTCCAACATTGCCAGTCAAGTTGGCAAGACCCTTGCCACCGTCGGACAATATCTGCTGCCACTCGTGTTCTTGACTGGCGCCGGCATATCCGCCTACGGGCGGCGCAAACGCGCCAAGTTATTTGAAGATATTCAGGAAGGCCCGGCTTTTCACTTACTCAATGGCATGAAATGGATTGAATTCGAGATGCTCGTGGGAGAAGCCTTTCGACATTGGGGATACGTAGTTAGCGAAACCGGCGGTGGCGGTGCAGATGGTGGCGTTGATCTTGTGTTGAGAAAAGGCGGCGAAAAATTTCTGGTTCAATGCAAACACTGGAAAGCATACAAAGTCGGCGTAACCACCATTCGTGAATTTTATGGTGTGATGGCCGCAAGCGGCGCAGTTGGCGGCTTCGTGGTGACCTCCGGCGTTTTTACAGAAGAAGCAAAATCCTTCGCGGAAGGAATAAACATCGAACTGATCGGCGGCACAGAGTTAACCGCCATGATCAAGAAAGTAAAACGGCAACCCCAAACAACAATTGCCGCAACACAACCTGCACTACAACGCTCACCGGCAACAATTACCGAACCAAACTGCCCGAAGTGCGGCAGCACCATGACCGTGCGCGTAGCCAAGCATGGCGCGAATTATGGCAAAACGTTTTGGGGATGTACCGGATTTCCTCGGTGTCGAGGGGTGGTTTCGATTGATTAAATGGATGGAGAAATTACAAACATACTGATGCGTGTCGAAGGGTTCGGATTAATGGGGCTATTCGCACTGGCAAAAGTAGATTATGGGACTGTCGTCTGAGCCTGCAATATTGATATTGCACCGGAAACACTTTATGACCGCTCAGTTCCGGTATAGGAGTCAAGAGGATGCGATACAATCGCCGGAACAGCGTGCATCTTTTTTCCTCGCGCGACTTTGCTTGCCGATGCGTTTGCTCTGGCGATTGCGGAAACGCGCAATCTTAAATTGGTCAGCGCAGACCACCGCGAGCTTGATCCGCTGGAAGCAGAGGGGGTGACTCAAGTTGAGTGGTTGCGGTGAGTTGCAAACGGTTGCGGGATTGATGGAGGATGCCCCTATCGATCCTTTATAATTGATTATTCAGGAGAAGTAAGTGAAGTCGAACGCGCCGGGGCAGTTACTAGGTTATTCCATCCAATATCCGCGTGCGCTTTGTCATTTGTTACGTGCAAACTCAGGGGACTATGTCTGCATTGAAGTTCTTGGTGATGTCGCGAGCGTTTCGGCTACAGGTGAAACGACTTCGGAGGAGGACAAATCATCACTTAGCGCCAATCCTATAACTGACAGATCAGTTGACCTGTGGAAGACCTTCGCTAATTGGATTGATGCCATAACGAGTGGCAACCTTGTGCCCTCACGAACACGTTTCGTCTTGTATTGCAATAAGACTGGCAAACTGGGGCTTGCGTCAGCGTTTAGTTCTGCTAAAAATAGTAAGGCGGCGAAAGCTGCCGTAACTAAGGCGAAGAAGGAACTCAATGATCTAAAGGCTGGTCACGTTGCTTGGGAATACTTCGATAAGGTAGTCAACAAGAACGAAAAACTGCTACTCGAAATCGTCGAGCGTTTTGAGCTCCAAACAGGTGTGGGTGCGGGATACGATGAGGTGTACAAAGAAGTTCGCCATAAACTGGTTCCAGAAAGCCACATCGATTGGATAATAAAGTATATGAGCGGTTGGCTGTTCCAGCTGGTTAGCGAAAAAATCGCAGCAAACCAACCCGCAATAATTACTTGGGACGAATTTGCGCATCAGTGGAAAGTTCCTTACGATAGAGCTAGACGCCTTGAACTTATTGACTTTGCACTAGAATCGCCTCTCGATAAGGAGATGGTTGCGAACCATCACAAAGACAAGCCTAAGTATCTTCATCAACTGGAATTCATCGAAGCCTCCGATGATGAGGTCATCGAGGCCGTTACTGATTTTCTTAAAGCTAAGTACAACCGCGACAAATGGATTGAGGCGGAAATCATTGATGAGTCGAGCGCAGCAGAGTTTGAGGAGAAATTGTTTAATTTCTGGAAGAATAAGAACAAGGCCATAGGTCTCACGAATAGCACCCTATCAGATCCGCAACGAGGACAGTTGCTCTTGGCTGAATGCAAGTCTAAATCGGAGACCATTAGAGACGCTTCGCCTCCATACTCAACGATTGCGGGTACCTATCATGCGATGGCTAATGTTCCTAGTATTGGGTGGCATCCCAATTGGAAATTCTTGACCAAGGAGTAAGGAGGAAATATATTGGATGAAAATGTGGAACGCTCTGACAACTCAAAGCCCTTGGGCTATTTAGTAGAAGAGGTGCGACTTTGGAATACCCCGTTGGTGGGAGCTTATTTGCTTTGGATGTTCACCAAGGGCTACTGCGACCGGCACCCTGAGGGTGATGCCCCCATTGGTCTCCTGCATTTTATTGCGTCGGCAATACTGACGAGTAGCAAGCTTGCTGAACCGATCTCGAACAAGCGAGACAGTCTTCAGTCGTACGCTCGAAGCTTTGAGGAAAACCGGAAGACGGATTCGCTATTGGGGATTCATAATCGCGTTATCGCACGGCGTGTTTATACGCTTGAAGCTATCGATGTTGCTATTTCGACTGGACTTCTAATATGGGATACGTCGAGTGGAAAGATATACCCACTCACGCCAGTTACTACTTCAGATGGGCGGCAAAAAAAACCACGAGCTACCCTCGCTCGTGATGGTAAAAAGGCGGAGATCCTTGGAAATTGGTTTTCACAGCATGATCTTCAAACAATCGCTTCGTACTTAAAGGTTGTCTTCTGATGAAATTCCAACTCTTGAATCTAATTGTCTGGCCAAAAGCGGAAACTCTAGCTCCACGAGTCATAAAATTCGAACTGGGAAAGCTAAATGTAATAACAGGAAGCTCTCGAACGGGGAAATCGGCAATCATTCCGATTATCGATTATTGCCTTGCCTCTAGCGATTGCCTTATCCCGATCGACACTATCCGAGATTACACAGCCTGGTACGGCATAGTCGTTCAGACTTCAACGGAGCAGATTCTAATCGCTCGAAAAGTCCCATCTGGGACGAAAGTGTCAAACGAATACTTTCTTTCCCGAGGGGAAAAGATCAGCATCCCTCCTGCAATCACCACCAGCAATGAGAATACTGATGGGGTGAAGGCGATCTTAAACGCGATCTCTTCGGTGCCATATTTTTCACTTTCCGCTCAGGATGATAAACGGGCTTACGAAGCTAGGCTAGGCTTCCGAGATCTTGTAGCATTGGTATTTCAAAGTCAGGATATTGTTGCCAATCAAAATATAATTTTCTATAAAACTCATGCACACGAGCATCGAGAGCGTTTGCGTAATTGGTTTCCGTACATTCTCGGCGCAGAGGATATTGAGATTCTAGCCGCAAGGCAGCGTCTCGCTGTGCTTGAAGGAAAACTAAACCAGTTGAAAAAGGAATTGCTCAAAACCAAGCAAGTATCAGCTGCATGGATGTCCAACATGACAGGTCACTTGCAGGCTGCTCAGCAATATGGGCTATTCACCGGGGAGCTGTCGGACAGCATAGATCCAGATCAATTAGTGTTAGCGGCAAAATCGGTTATCGAGAACATTCCGAGGCATCCACAAAGCAGTCTTGGAAATCTCGAAGCGGCAAGCGATGCATTTCTACGGCTTGAAGCAGAGGATGAAAAGCTAAGCGATGAGATCGGTGGGCTAAAGAAGCGGTTGGATGACGTTAAACGACTTAAGAGTGGACTCATTGATTTTGGCGGCTCCGCTCGAAAACGAGCAGACAGACTGCAAATTTCACAGTGGCTAAATGAATTCGCATCTGGTTCTAATAATTGTCCAATATGTGGAAGCCAAGACCACGTGCGATCTGTTGCTGAATTTCAAAAAATATCTGTGGAGTTTAAAAAAGTAGAAGACATGGCACGCAATATTAAGGTAGTGCCAACTGCTTTTGCCAGGGAGGAAGAACAAATTAGGATAGACCTGGATCGTGTCTTAGAAACGCGACGTGCCATTCAGGTGCGACTGGATCAAGCCATGTCTGAAAATAAAACCTTGCAAGAGCAATTTCAGCGACGCGAGAACATGTATTTGTTCTTGGGGCATCTCAAGGCATCCTTGGAAACTTTTGAGAAGGTCGCCGACGACGGCGAACTTCAGAGTAACGTTACGAAGTTGGAAGCGGAATATCAAGAATTGCTTAGTCGGGTAGATAGCCGAGGAGTCCAGTTTCGTTTAGACCATGCTCTTTCCAAAGTAGCCCAGAAGGTTCTTAAACACTTAGCGACGCTGGATGTTGAAGAAAAGTATCGCAGTGTCGCGCCTAGGTTGTCCGTAAAAGATCTTAGCATTTCGGTTCCAAGTAGCGAAGGGCATTGGCATTTTCTTGCTGAGGTTGGGAGTGCTTCGAACTGGGTCTCATTTCACTTGGCGTTAATGTGTGCGTTACAGGAGTATTTCCTTGAGCAGAGTCATTCTTGCGTGCCAAGTTTTGTTATTTTCGATCAGCCGAGTCAAGTGTATTTCCCGAAGTTGAAGCGCTCAATAAGTGAGGTCGTCGATCCAGCGTATGAAGACGAAGATGTCGGTGCAGTAAAAAGAATGTTCAAGACGCTCGCCAAATCGGTACTTGATAGCAGTGGCGGATGGCAATGCATCGTCTTAGACCATGCTGGCTCTGAAATATACGGAGAAGTTCCTGGCGTACACGAAGTGGAGGTATGGCGAGATGGAAAGAAGTTGATCCCTTCAGAATGGTATGAATAAATACCATGACAGACGAAAATAAGAATTGGGGCTAAGAATTGGGGTCAGAGTAAATTTAAAACGAATAACTGGGGTCTTATAAGTTTGCCCAGACTCCAGTTGTTTCCGCACTGAATGAAGAACTCCGATGGTTGCGCAATCCAAGTGGCGCTGCATAAATGTTCCGTTGCATTTGGATTATGCCGAACATTGCAATACATTATTGCTCCGTCGCATTACAATCGCGGCTTGAGAGCGGATGATGGCTACCGCCAAAAAACGCTACGCTGCCACTTCGCAGTGAGCCGAACAAGTGCGTATTCTATGAGCAGCAGATAACAAGTTAAATCAGGGCGCAACATGACCGACCAGAACAACAGCAGCATCGCCAATTCACCCGACATCGCCGCTGACCGTCGTCAGCAACTGGCTGCACTAATCCCCGAAGCGTTTTCTGAAGGGCAACTTGATGTTGCCGCGCTCAGGCGTGCATTGGGCGGTGAAGCCATGATCGAAGGTGGCGAACGTTACGCACTGACATGGGCGGGCAAGGGTAACGCCTACAAGGTGCTGCAATCCCCTTCTACCGCTACGCTACGCCCGCAGCGTGACTTGTCCGTCAATTTCGATGATGCGCAGCATGTCTTCATCGAAGGCGAAAATCTGGAAGTGCTCAAGGTGTTGCAGAAGGCTTACTTCGGCAAGGTTAAGCTGATCTATATCGACCCGCCGTATAACACCGGCTCGGATAGTTTCATCTACCCCGACCGTTTTCAGGAAAGCAAGGAAGACTACCTGCGCCGCATTAACGACTTGGCCGACGACGGCACGCTGATGCGCGAGGGATTTTTCCGCAAGAACAACAAGGAGAACGGCCACTACCATAGCAACTGGCTGTCAATGATGCTACCGCGCTTGTACATCGCGCGCAACTTGCTGCGGGAGGATGGAGTGATTCTAGTTTCCATTGACGATAACGAAGCAGCCAACCTCAAGTTGCTGATGGATGAAGTGTTCGGCGCGGAAAATCTGATTGCCCAACTGGTTTGGGAAAAGGGACGAAAAAACGATGCCAAGCTGTTTTCGGTAGGCCATGAATACATGCTGGTGTACGCGCGCAGTATGACCAAACTAAGGGACAACAAGACGATTTGGCGTGAGCCGAAACCGGGCGCTAAAGAGATTGTCGAGAAGTGGCGTGAGCTGAAGATTCAACATGGTCAGACCAAATTCGCAGCCCAGCAGGATGGGCTTCGTGAGTGGTATAAGACATTACCTGAAAGTCACCCATCAAAACGACTTTCTAGGTACAAGAATATCGACAAATTGGGAGTTTGGCGAGACGATAATATCTCTTGGCCAGGAGGAGATGGGCCAAGATACGATGTTATTCATCCGATAACGAAGCAGCCTTGCGCAGTCCCAGAACGTGGTTGGGTATATTCCAAGCTTGAAAAGATGCAGCAGATGATAGAGCTTGGAGTAGTTGAATTTCGAACGGATCACACTGAGCCGCCAATTCGAAAATCATACATAATTCCGCTACCAGACTCAATTGATGAAGATAATGCCGATGTGTTTAGTGATGATGATGAGGACGGCGGCGATGACTTGGCACAACAAGTTATTGGAAGTGTTCTCTATAAGCAGTCTCAAGTTTCCGTCAAATACTTGCGTAAGCTGCTGGACGGCAAACTATTCAACAACCCAAAAGATCATGAAGTCCTCGCACGACTGATTCGCTATTGCATGGACGACGACGAAAATGGTCTTGTCGTGGATTTTTTTGCCGGGTCGGCCAGCACCGTAGAGGCAGTTCTCAGTCTCAATGCAAAAGAAGGCGGCAATCGGCGAGTATTGGCGGTTCAGTTACCAGAACCTTGCGAAGAGACAAGCGCTGCTTTCAAGGCGGGCTACGAGACTATCGCAGCAATCAGTCGAGAGCGTATTCGTCGTGTCGTTGAACAAATCCGCGACAAAGCCGACCTAGTCTCACCCGCGCCTGCGAATTTGGGCTTCAAGTCCTTTCTGTTGACCCCCTCCAACTTCAAACAATGGCGTGGTGACGGCATCGACACGCCGGAGCAACTGGCCGAACAGATACAGATGTTCGCCAAGTCCGAAAAAGACGGCGCAGAGGTAGAGCACATGCTCTACGAGCTACTGCTGAAATTCGGCCAAGAGCTAACCACGCCCGTGGAAACTCTGGATGTGGCAGGCGGCAAGGTATTCGCTATCAACCAGCGCAAAATGCTGTTCGTTTTGGACACTTTCACCGAGGCGATGATTCAACCGATGGTTGATATGAAGCCGCGCGAGATTATCGTCATCGACGGCGTGTTCCTTGACTCAGACCCGCTCAAGTCTAACCTCGACTTGCAGTGCCGCGATGCTGGCATCAAGTTCACTTGTCTGTAAGGAGAATTCTTCATGCCGGAAATATCACGTTTTCTTGGAATCTTGATACTGATGCACTTTCGGGAACACAATCCGCCGCATTTTCACGTCGAATACAACGAGTTCAAAGCATCTCTCACGATAGAGCCGTTGGCGTTAACGGAGGGCAAGCTGCCGCCCCGCGTGCATAGCCTGGTGATTGAATGGGCGAGTGAGCATCAGGCGGAATTACTGGAAAACTGGAATGCCCTGCGCACGACAGGTCTGTTTCACCGGATCGCTCCGCTGGTATAACGGGCATGACATTGAACCACTGAAAATGAAACTTGCCATGCCCGTTTCCNNGCAAGCGGGCGAGGAGGCGAACGAACGCTGCGCGAGTTTCACGTTAAATCACGATAAAGGAGACAAGCCATGTTGTTAGAAATTACTGATACCCAATATCTGGATGATTACCGTGTGAAACTGACGTTCAACGATGGGCGTTTTGGCGTGGCGGATTTGCACGCGCTTATCGACGAGAATCCAGCTTCGATTTTTGCCATCTTTGCGGACGAAGCCTTTGTTCGGCAGTTCTGCCTGAAGCATGGCACTTTGTGCTGGCCGGGTGAACGCGATGTGGCGGCTGAATATCTTTATTTTCTTGCATTCCGGGATGACGTAACACTTCAGTCACTATTCCGTCAGTGGGGCTATCTGGATGAATGCACGGATGCGTTGGCCGCATGAAACTTCAGTTCGACGCAAACCAAGATTACCAGCTTGAGGCCATCCATGCGGTAGTTTCACTATTTGAGGGGCAGCCCGATGCTTCGCAAATATCAGTAGGCTGGGACGATAAACTTTCCAGCCTGAAACTCACTGAAATCGGTGTGGCAAACCAGCGTGTGATTAGCGATGAACAATGGCTTGCCAATTTGAACGCGGTGCAAAAAGTTCACGGGATCGAACCCTCGACTGCGTTGGAAGTGATGAAGCTGGATGCTGATACAGCGGTTGGTGAATTCCCCAATTTCACCGTGGAGATGGAAACCGGCACCGGCAAGACCTACGTCTATTTGCGCACGGTGTATGAGCTTTCCAAAACCTATGGTTTCAAGAAGTTCGTGATCGTAGTGCCGTCGGTGGCTATTCGCGAGGGCGTGCTCAAGAGCTTGCAGATTACCAAGGAACATTTTCAGACGCACTATGATTATGAGCGCGTTGAATTTAAGGTGTACGACTCGTCCAAGGTGAATGATCTACGCAATTTCGCACTGTCGAATTCGATTCAGATTCTGGTGATTAACATTGACGCTTTCGCCAAAGACTCGACCGATGCGGACAGCGCGGCAAAAAAGAAAAACAAAGGCAACGTCATCAATCAGGTGCGCGAGACTGGAATTGCGCCGATTGAATTTATCCGCGCGGCGCACCCTATTGTGATCCTCGATGAGCCGCAGAATCTTGAAACGGATAACCGCAAGCAGGCTATCGCGCGCCTTGCCCCGATGTGTACCTTGCGCTACTCAGCCACCCACCGCAACACCTATAACCTGATCTATTCGCTCGACCCGGTACGCGCTTATGAGAAGGGGCTCGTGAAGCAGATAGGGGTCGATTCGGTGATTGAGTTGAAAGATGCGAATCAGGCTTTCGTCGAGGTGGAGGGATTTAAAACAGGGGCGCGCAGTGTGTCAGCCAAGCTGTCAATCTGGGTAAATCAGGCGCAAGGCCCGGCGAAAAAAAGCGTGTCCGTGAAGAACGGCGACGATCTTTATGCGCTTTCAAATCAGCGTGAAATTTATCGCGAAGGATTCATCGTCAACGAAATTGACGCGGGAGAAGGCTTCATCACTTTTGCCAACGATGTGCGGGTACGCGCAGGTAGTCCGCATGGTGCGTTGACTGACACGATTTTGCGTTTGCAGGTAGAGGCTACGATACGCCGACACTTTGAGAAGGCGCAGAAACTGCACCCATTGGGCATCAAGGTACTATCCGTGTTCTTCATTGACCGTGTGGCGAATTATCGCGTCTATGGCGAAGATGGCACTGTCAGCAAGGGAAAATTTGCCGAGTGGTTTGAAGAAATTTATGAGCAGTACCGGGCAAAGCCAGACTTTGCCGGGTTGCTGATGCATGAAGGGACGCGAGTTCACAACGGCTATTTTTCTCAGGACAAACGGGCGGTGTCGCCTTTTGAGACGCTGACGGGCAAGACCAACGCGGATGCCGAGGCCAGCACATTTGAGCTGATTATGCGCGACAAGGAAAGACTACTGGATATTGCCGAACCGCTGGCCTTTATCTTCAGTCATTCCGCGTTACGCGAGGGCTGGGATAACCCGAATGTGTTTCAGATATGCACGCTGGCAGAAAGCAAATCGGACATTAAAAAGCGGCAGGAAATCGGGCGTGGTCTGCGCCTATGCGTGAAAAGTGTTGGCGATGAATTTATACGAGTTCAGGACAGAGCAATAAACCGCCTGACGGTGATTGCAAACGAGAGCTACGAGGATTTTGCCAGCCAGTTGCAAACCGAGATGGTCGAGGCGGGCGTGAAGTTCAAGCGCGAAATGATTCAAAACGAGCGCGACAAAATCACGGTGCGACTCAAGAAGGGCTACGATACAGACAACGGATTCCTGGCGCTATGGGACAAGATTCGGGCGAGAACGCGCTACCGCGTACATTATGACACTGGCGACTTGATTGCCAAGGCGGCGAAGCGAATTAAGGAAAAGATGCCACCCATCGAACGCCCGAAAGTTGCATTGACGCGCGCCGATATTATTATCAGTGCTACTGGTGTAGATGGAAAACAGACTGGCTTCCGCACCCAGACAATGGAAGCAAAATATGTGATGCCAGATTTTGTCGGACAAGTGCAGGCAAAGACCGGGCTGGCGAAGTCCACCATTGCGCGCATTCTGCTCGATTCCGGGCGGCTTGCGGATGCCGTCAGCAATCCGCAGGCATTCATCGACCATGCTGCGGAAGCGGTGAGTGCCGTGAAGCGTGAGGTGCTGGTGGATGGTGTCGAATATTTTAAGGTCGAAGGCTTGGCCTACGAAATGCGCCGATTTGAGGGCGATGATTTAATGGACGTGTTCGCATCCAACGTGAAGGCGGTCGAGAAACAAGAAAAAACGCTGTTCTCGCATATTGTCATTGATTCTAACTCCAGCCCGGAACGAAACTTCGCGCAGGCATGTGAGGACAATGACGACGTACTGTTCTACATCAAACTGCCGCGCTGGTTTCAAATTGAAACGCCTGTCGGTTCGTACAACCCAGACTGGGCGCTGGCCTACCGCAACGATAGGACGCTGTATTTTGTCGCAGAGACGAAAAAGACGGGCAATGGCGACCATGTGCGGCTTGATTTATTGCGCCCGATTGAAGAGTTGCGCATTGAGTGCGGCAAGCGGCACTTCAAGAATTTCGAGGAAGTGCAGTTCAAGGTGGTTAGTTCGCTGACTGAATTGGTTGGTTAACCTGCTTCGGGAAGTTATTACATAATACCAGTCCTGTCCGGAGATACGCGT
>PLYB01000228.1 GCA_003151655.1 Gallionellaceae bacterium
GGGTGCGCGTGAAGAAATACGAAGCCTCGCAAAGTGCCACCACCAAGCCCGTGGCACCCCCGCCCAAAGCTAACGTTAAAGCCGATACGCCGAAGGCAAAGTCTTCAGCCAAGCTCAGTTTTAAAGAGCAGAAGGAACTAGAGGATATTCCACTGCGCATCGAAAAGCTGGAGCGCGAACAAGAAGAACTGGTTGCCGCATTGGGCGCGGGCAATCTGTTCCGCGATAACCCCGCGCATGCCAAGCAACTGCAAGAACGCGGCGCGGTGATCGAAGACGAGTTGTTGCAATTGATGGCGAGGTGGGAGGCGTTGGNNTTCCCTCCCTTTCAAGGGGAGGGCTAGGGTGGGGATGGGTTAATGGCTGTCGCATCTCAGGTTTACTTAAAGCGGGTCAACGGTTAGACTAATTTCACTTTGACAGGGAAAAGCAAATGGGCATTACCTACGCAGACTTAAGATTAGCCAATGATGCACGCGATGACCTGGAAGAGATCAATGCCAGTGCAGTTGTGGATACCGGTGCGTTGCACTTATGCATACCTGAGCACATTGCGATGCAGCTACAGCTCAAGGCTCGTTCACAACGTGAAGTACAAACTGCTGATGGAAAATCGCACATGGTGGATTATGTCTCACCCGTCAGGATTTCAATGCTTGGTCGCGAGTGTACAACCGGAGCTTTAGTAATCGGGAATCAAGTATTGCTGGGCGCAATTCCAATGGAGGATATGGATCTGATCGTTGAGCCAGCCAGACTGCGCGTCAGCGTGAATCCGTTAAGTCCCAATATCCCACTATCGCTAGCAAAAGGGTTGAAATAACTAATGATGCCATGCCTTCGTTCTCTCTGAATTAAAGATGACCCGAATCAAAATCTGTGGCATTACCAGCGAACAGGATATGCGCGCTGTGGTTAACAGCGGCGCGGATGCGCTCGGGTTGGTATTCTATGAAAAAAGCCCTCGCCATGTCAGTCTGCAACAGGCTGCTGCAATAGTGCGCGCTGTGCCGCCGTTTGTGACGGTGGTGGGCTTGTTTGTGAACCCGTCGGTGGAATACGTACGCGAGGCCTTGGCGCTAGTGTCACTGGATGTGTTGCAGTTTCACGGTGAAGAGTCGCCGGAATTCTGCGCGCAGTTCGGCAAGCCCTATTTGAAAGCGGTGCGGGTCAAGGTCGGGGTGGATTTGATACAATACGCAACTCGTTACGCTGGGGCGCAGGGTTTGTTGCTCGATGCGTATATTGAAGGCACGCACGGTGGCACCGGCGAGTCGTTCGATTGGGCGCTGATTCCGCATGATTTGCCGTTGCCGGTGATTCTCTCCGGCGGCTTGCATGCGGGTAATGTGGCCACGGCAATTGAGCAAGTGCGGCCTTACGCGGTGGATGTTTCGAGCGGGGTCGAGGCAGCCAAAGGAATCAAGGATGCGGCGAAAGTCGCTGCATTCATCAAAGAGGTTAAGAATTTTTAAGCGTCATCCCCGCGAAGGCGGGGATCCAGTGTTTTTTAAACAAAAGGCATTTTTAATTGCTGGATCCCCGCCTTCGCGGGGATGACGAAAATGGGAAAACGAGAAGGTATTTGATGTACAACTATCCAGATAGTACAGGTCACTTCGGTCAATTCGGCGGTATCTACATGGCGGAGACTTTGATCCCGGCGGTGGAAGAATTGCGCCAGCAGTATTTGCGCTTCCGCGACGATGCCGAATTCAAAGCTGAGTTCGCTTATGAATTGAAGCACTATGTCGGACGCCCCAGCCCGATTTACCACGCCAAGCGTTTGTCGGAAAGCTTGGGCGGCGCACAGATTTACTTGAAGCGCGAAGACCTGAATCATACCGGTGCACATAAGATCAACAGTGCCATGGGGCAAGCCTTGCTCGCCAAGCGCATGGGCAAGAAGCGCGTTATCGCCGAGACCGGCGCGGGCATGCACGGCGTGGCGACCGCGACTGTGGCAGCGCGTTTCGGCATGGAGTGCGTGGTGTATATGGGCGCGGAAGATATTCAACGCCAAGCACCGAACGTGTTTCGTATGAAGCTGCTGGGTGCGACGGTGGTGCCGGTGATGAGCGGTTCGCGCACGCTGAAAGATGCCTGTAACGAAGCGATACGCGATTGGGTTACCAATGTTGAGAGTACTTTTTATATTTTCGGCACAGCGGCGGGGCCGCATCCTTACCCGATGATGGTGCGCGATTTTCAGAGCGTGATCGGCGACGAAGCCAAAGTGCAGATGCCAGAGATGATCGGGCGTCAGCCGGATGCGGTGCTGGCCTGTGTCGGCGGCGGTTCCAATGCGATTGGTTTGTTCTACCCCTATATTGAAGTTCCGAATGTGCAGATCATCGGCGTGGAAGCGGGCGGTCACGGAATCGCCAGTGGAAAACATGCTGCACCGCTCACGGCGAATGCCAAAGTCGGCGTGTTACACGGCAATAAGGTCTACCTGATACAGGATGAGAACGGCCAGATTGTTGAGACGCATTCCATCTCTGCTGGACTGGATTACCCCGGCGTCGGCCCAGAGCATTGCATGCTGAAGGATATTGGTCGTGCTCAGTATGTCGCGATCAATGATGATGAAGCTATTGCGGCGTTTGATGCGCTGTGCCGTCTTGAGGGCATCATCCCCGCGCTGGAATCGAGCCATGCTTTGGCGCACGCAATCAAGATTGCACCGACCATGAACAAAGACAAAGTGCTTTTGGTGAACCTCTCCGGTCGCGGCGACAAGGATATGAACACGGTGGCGAACTTGAAGGGAATCACGCTATGAGCCGCATCGATACGACCTTCGACAAGCTCAAACAGCAGCAGCGCAAAGCGCTTATTCCATTCATCACCGCAGGTGATCCGTCACAACAACTCACTGTGCCACTGATGCACGGCTTGGTTGCGGCTGGCGCAGATGTGCTGGAATTGGGCGTGCCTTTTTCCGATCCGATGGCCGATGGCCCGGTGATTCAGCGTGCTTCCGAGCGCGCACTCAAACACGGTATGTCGCTGCGTGGCGTATTGACGATGGTGGCAGAGTTCCGCAAACAAGACAGCAATACTCCGGTGGTTCTGATGGGCTACGGCAATCCGATCGNNTGGACGGCGTGCTGACGGTGGATTTCCCTCCGGAAGAAAGCCACGAAGCATTCGAGCATCTGCAACGCCACGGTATTGCGCCGATTTTTCTACTCGCCCCGACCACCAACGAAGCGCGTATCGAACAAGTCGCCAAACTGGCACGCGGTTATGTGTACTATGTTTCGCTCAAGGGCGTGACCGGCGCGGGTAATCTCGATTTATCAGCCATTGAAGAAAAAATTCCGCAACTGCGTAAACACATCAAGCTGCCTATCGGTGTGGGCTTCGGCATCCGCGATGCTGCGACAGCCAAGGCTGTATCGAAGTTATGCGACGGCGTGGTGGTCGGCAGTCGCATCGTGCAGGAAG
>PLYB01000078.1 GCA_003151655.1 Gallionellaceae bacterium
GAGGAAAGTCCGGGCTCCATAGAGCAGAATGCCGGTTAATGGCCGGACACCGTGAGGTGATGAACAGTGCCACAGAAAATAAACTGCCTAAGTCCCGCAAGGGAACGGTGAGGGTGAAATGGCGGGGTAAGAGCCCACCGCGTACGTGGTAACACGGACGGCACGGTAAACTCCATTCGGAGCAAGACCAAATAAGCAGGCTATGACGTTGCTCGCGTCGCTTGCGGGTAGGTTGCTTGAGCGTCAGGTAACGAAACGCCTAGAGGAATGACTGTCCACGACAGAACCCGGCTTACCGGCTGGCTTCACCTTGGAATGTGCTTTGTTTGGATGGCATCTCGAACGTAACCCTTCGGTTTTTAAGGGCTTTGACGAGAGTCACCTTTGTTTGTTGTTGCCGTTCGTTTATGCTTGGATTGCAGGTATTTTCGAAAACGGTGTATTTGAGTGAAATAGCCCTCTTGCTTCATGGAATTCTTGATGCTAATATCAAAACATCCTTGAAGGGGAATGTAGGGGGAGTTGTTAATTTTATAAATCATGTGATTGCCGAGGAGATGCAAATGCTAGAGCCAGATGTAACAACCAGCGAAGTTGTACTCATGTATGTAGGTATGTTCGTGTTTTTGTTTGGCGTTGCTTTTATTCTGATGAAAAAACATTCCTAATTTAATATTTAATAGGGAATGCGAAAGAGTTGATCTGCACTAGTGGCAGGTAATTAAAAATTTTGAGTGGGGAGGGGCACATGCGTAGATTATCCAATTTAGCGATGGCGTGTTTGGGAGCGGTCGCTATGCTTTCTTTTTCGGGCGTAACTATGGCCGGAGAAGGTGGCGTGACAGTGAATGTAGCAAACGGAAAGAATATTTTTGAAAACGGTAAGGCAGATGCAGGTATTGCGCCTTGTCAATCATGCCACGGCGAAAAAGCCTTGGGTATTGATGCGATGGGAACGCCACGTCTTGCCAACTTGGGTTATGTTTACGTGGTAAAGCAATTGACCAATTTTGCTGAAGACAAGCGTATTGGTACCGAAGTGGGCGTGGTAATGAACGGCTTTGCCAAGTCCCTCTCCGAGCAGGAAAGACGCGATGTTGCAGCCTATGTCAATACCTTGCCAAAGGCTGCTGAGCCATCTGACCTTGCAGCACTTAAGGCAGACGGTAAGGCTGTAGGAGAGCCCTACAAGGGCAAGATCGTTGTTCAATTTGGTGACAATGGTCGAGTAAGTGCATGCATTTCTTGCCATGCATATAATGGTCGAGGTGCTGATCCCGTTTACCCGAAGATAGGTCAACAAAAGTATGTGTATCTGGTCAATCAGTTGACACACTGGCGTGAGGGTTCCCGTGCAAATGATCCTATGGGTCAAATGAGAGCGGTTGCCAAGAACCTGACTGATGCTGACATCATTAATGTTGCGGCATTCTTGTCCCAAACGACAGAGAGCACCCCGGGTAATGGTATGGAAGTGGGCAATCAGAGTGTTCTAGAGAATATCCAGAAACACCACTAAGGTCAGTCGTAGTTGTTTGTGTTTTTAGTCGCCCGGCGCTGAGTTTTGGCATCGGGCATCTGATGAGTACTGGTCTTTCCGGCCAGTACTTTTTCTTTTTATAAAGTCGCTAATACAATGGTGGGAATCAGGTCTTTGTTGTATTGGGGCAGAATTGGTGATAAATGAAAAAAGGAGAGAAAATCCTTTTTGGGGTGGTTGCGTTTCTCGTGGTAATTACGGTAATTAATTTTACGGTGCTGGAGACAATTAGGCATCAGTCCGATAAACCGATGTATCCCATTTTGACGCATTTCGTTTTTTCAGCGGACGGTCAAAAAGGCTATGAGTTATATCAGCATGGTGGCTGCTATACCTGCCACCGGGCTGTCGGCAGCGGGACTAGCATGGGCGTGAGTCTGGACGGTCTCGGTTCAAAGCATGATGTCAATTATTTTTACCAGTTTCTGAAAGATCCGGAGAAAACGTACGGCGCGAAGACCATGGATCATGGTGCGGCACCTAAAGATGCAGCTTACGTATCGGCGTTGCCGGATGCAGATTTGCATCTGATGGCGGTATTTATGTCGGAGCTAAAAGCTGAATCGGGTTCATCTTCAGCGTTCGAACCGCCTCAGGGCGAGTCAAGTTTTATCGATGCCATGCTTGATATGTGGGCACCGGATGGATGGAGATCGCAGTTTAAGGATATTCGTGTTTGGATGAAATCAAATTCAAAAGAGGAACAGCATGAATCAGGAACTAAATGAACCGTGGGTTCACGATAAAGAATACACAAAGTACACATTGTGGTTTATTTACGCATGCATCATTTACAGTATTATTGGTTTCTCCTGGGGGGCATTGATGGGGGGGCTTCCGGCTTTCAGGGCTATTGTTGATAACTACGGCTCGAATGGGCACAGAATAGTATTGGCTCACACTCACATCAATTTGTTGGGGTGGGTGGAAATGGCTATCTTCGGTGCGGTTTATTACCTAGTGCCGCGATTGGTTCGTCGCCCGATTTATAGCCTGAAGCTGGTTAAGGTTCATTTCTGGACGCACAATTTAGGTTTGCTGGGCGTTGTGGTGTTTTTTACGGCAGCAGGAGTGGCCGGGATTTATGCAGAAGATGCCAGTGATAAAACGGCATCACACTTCATGGCGCTCTCGGGGATTTTTGGTAGCCTGGTTTTGCTGGCGAATCTTATTTGGGGTTACAACATCTTCCGTACCTGTGCTGGATGGGACAAGAAATAACGAACGTTGATTGGCCGATACCGGTGGGCTGTTAGCTTCTCTTGTGCTTGAGTGACTGTGGGGATCGATATGCTTCGTGGTCTCGATGGATGCAAGGGGGCACTTTGTGGAGTTGTTGCATGAATAAGGCCGCACAAGGAGTGGAAGAATGATTAAAGGACGCAGGTTGTACGCAAGCGTGGGGATTCTCGTTTTGAGCCTTGTTGGCGGCTGTGAGAAGCATTTAGCTGCCGGCTTTACCGAGGGGCAGCGAGCCCCCAGCCTGCCCACTAAAACACTGGCTGATGCCGAAGGTAACTTTAGTAAGGTTACTACCTATCGGCAACCCGATTCTCGAATGTATCAGTATTCGGTAGATAAGGCGTTGCTGACCGGGAAGCCGATTATTTTGGAGTTCGCCACGCCGGGACACTGCACAAATTGCGACGAACAGTTGCAAATGCTCAAGGCGATCACTGATAAATATCAGGATCGGATGATCGTAATTCACATTGACCAGTACGCGAACCCGCAAGCTTATAGAGCCTACAACGTGATGGGCGATCCTTGGACGTTTATCATAGATAAAAATGGTATTGTTAGATTTGAAAGTGCCGGGCGGATGTTGCTTGGTGAGTTGGATGCTGCAGTCAAACGGGTATTGATAGCCAATTCATAATTATTGGCAGGTGAGTATATGAGTGAAATGAAGCAATATAATTTGGTGGCCGACCGTAAAGGTATGGTTTGGGACTTGTTGCTATATATTCCAACAGTGGTTGCGCTGGCTTCCATAGGAACTGGATTTTGGTTTAGCGATGATCACAGTACGGGCTATTTGTTTTATTTTCTGACCTGCTTCTTCTTCATTGCTGGCGTAAATCGAATATTTAAAACGAGATTAATGCTTTTCCCAACTGCGCCAACATCGTTTTCTTTAGACGATCAACGAGTTATTCTGCAACAAAAAAATGGCGTGCAGGTGAACTTAATCAAGACTATTAAGTACTACTCCGATTATTCGGGAAAGTCGTTCGGGCTTTCCGGAATGGATGGCGCAGGAAAGCAGTTGCAATTCGTATTTCACAAGGGGCAATTTGCTTCGGCGGAAGAATTCGACTCGGCTCAGGCGATTCTAAAAAATCAATTCAAGTAATTCGGGCGCAGATCAAACTTTTGTTTTTCAGCGGGCAATTATGTTGCGCGGGTGGAAGTCCGTTGGACAGGTGCCGTTCAGTCTCGCATGTAGGGTGGCGTAGTTCATAACGCGGTACTTGATTTATTGTGGTCACCTTTAGTCTTAACCTAGAGGCCGCAGTTGCCACATCGCTCATGCCCCTCGATTAACTCGGAGCAGGCTCCGTACTCCTTGCTGCGCAAGGTGCTCAGCACGAACGGTGAGTCCTCCGCTTGGGTGAGAGGCCGTTCGTCCCGATAAGGAGCCGCTTGCCCGTGCTTTTGGGCTTAGCGGAATGGCTAGTTGTTTCATCAGTAGGCGCAGCCGTATCGAAGGATTGCTATCGCTCAGCCTCGGTTTCTAGGATTAAACTCAAATAATCCATAAGGCCATTATTACCATCAGTGTAATTCGTTGTGATTTCCAAGTTTGATAAAAACATGGTTGAGGCAAAATAATCAATTTTGCAACGTGGCAAATTTATCCTGATTTCGGATGCTGTGACGCAATCTGCACGTGTGCGTGAATAAGTTATTTGGCGAACAGCTGAAGACAAAAAAATGTATTCAAGACGGACTTTTCAAAGCGTTACGTTGGCTTGGGTGAGAATTCGTAAGTCTGAATATAGGAGTTGAGTTACGTCAGGCAAACAATTCCCTTGACAAGGTAAGGAGATGGTCTTTAAGATTCGAAAAATCCTAGGTTGTTTGCGAAAACAGCCAGCCCTAGAAATTGATTGCAAAAAGTGTGAATCAGGCAAATTTGCGAAGTATCAGGCGGGATTTTTTGGGGTAGGTGTTTGGGAGTTTGTTTGAATGTTGTCTTGATTTTTAACGACTTAAAGGGGGGTACATGAGTACAGAGAAGAAAACATATCGATCCTTTTGGCTTATTTTGATAAGCGGAATGCTGACAGGTATGGGCAACGGGAGCGTTTTCGGTGCGGCCTTGATGTGTTTCATGGGGCGCGGTGGCTTTGCTAACTGGGGTGGCGCGGGTGCAACTGCTTATGATCCTGCAACATTCACAGGATTTATTGATTGGGCGATGATTGTATTCGGACTTGCATTCTGTGTAATTCTGGTTGTTGGGTTGGGTCGCCACGAACAAGTCGAGCTAAAAGAGGCTGCGTAATTTAAAACGCGGCCTTTTGTTTTTTTGTTACGGTTTTATATCTGAGGGGAGGGCGCTATGGAGTTAATCGCGGGATCACTAGGGGTGCTACTGGCATTTTCGAGTATGTTGCTGTCGTGGTATATCCTTATGCCACACGAAAAAAAGTAGTGTTGATCATCACTAAAGTGTTCATTTAAGTTGAGGGGGAGACGCATGTTTAAATATTTGTTAGCTAAGAACGAAGACATACCGGCAGGTTCTGCGGCAGTGTTCTTTGGTTTTTCTTCGATTGTCTGGTTTGTTATCGGTACTGGGTTGGGTTCTTTTAATGCGGCCAAGCTCGCATTTCCTGATTTTGTAACGGGTAACATATTTTTTGCTTTCGGGCATATGCGTCAAGTGCACGTGATGGCCGTTATTTTTGGCTGGATCTCAATGGCGTTTGCGATGGCGATGATGTACATCACGCCTGCATTGGGTAATAGCAAGCTGTGGTCCGAGAAGCTGGGGTTGTGGAACTGTATGTTCTGGAACGTGGGTCTGGCATTGGGTCTGACAGTGTTGTGGTCTGGTGTTAGCTCGGGTCGTGAGTATTCTGACTTCCCATGGCCGATCGATCTGTACCTTGCTGTGTTCGTATTTATTCCGCTGGCAATCAATGTGTGGATGACGGTTCTGAATCGTAAAACACAAGGGATTTACACGACGAACTGGTTCTTCGTTTCTGCCATTTTTATGGTAATCATCGTGTTCTTGGTGGGTAACTCTCCTGAGTTTTTCCATCTGACAGGTTTGACAGAGGCGTATTTGACTTGGTGGTTCGCGCACAACGTGCTGGGCTTGTGGATTACTCCTGTCGCTGCTGCGATTGCGTACTACACGGTTCCTAAGGTTACGGGCAATCCATTGTATTCACACCGTATCGGCCACTTGCATTTCTGGTCTGTAGTTGTGTTTTACTCTACACCAGCAGCGCATCACTTGATGTCTGCTCCGTTGCCTGAGTGGCTGAAGTCTTTCGCTTCGGTTGAAGGTGTGTTGATTCTGGTTCCGGCTGTAGCGTTCGTGTCAAACATCATGCTGACTATGCGTGGCAAATGGTACATGTTCGTTGAAAACGTTGAAATCCGCTTCACTATCACCGGCTGCTTGATGGCGATTCCGCTGAACATGCAAGGTGGTTTCCAGCAAACTCGAGCAATTAACTGGTACATTCACGGTACTGGCTGGATTGTGGCTCACGCGCATTTGGCGTTGTTGGGTTTCTCGACATTCCTGGAAGGTGCTGCTGTTTACCTCGGTTTGCAAACGATTATGAAGCGTAAGCTGTACTCGTTGACACTGGCTAACATGCACTACTGGATGCTGTTGATTGGTTTTACCATTTACTGGATTTCCATGACAATTGCCGGTTTGATTCAAGGCGCGGGCAAGATTTATGAAGTTCCGTATATCGACGTGGTGATCGCAGAGCATCCTTATATGATTGCGCGCTGGATTGGTGGTACCTTGGTGTTTGTAGGTAACGTCTTCTGGCTGTACAACATGTGGATGACG
>PLYB01000174.1 GCA_003151655.1 Gallionellaceae bacterium
AATAGAGCATTTTGTAGGTCGGGATGAAGCCCGACCTACGTTCCGACAATAACCCGATAGTTCGCCGCATCCTTGCGCAAAACACCTGTCGCGCCCGGTGATTGGTAGAGCGGGTTAACGCACCGACATGTTCCTCTATCTTCAAGCAAGATACCCCAATAGAAACCGCGTGTTGTAATTAGAATATTGGTGCGTCCAAATGAACTGTATCAAGCAATCGATATGGAATCGCAAAGTCGGTGTATTTGTTTCCGTCTCTGCAAAAGCTCGTCCGGTTTTCTCCCTGAAAGTTTTGGCCATTTCCATACTGATTTCACTTGGGGCAAATGCCTATGCACTGCCTGTAGGCGGTAGCGTATCCGCAGGTGCTGCCAACATTGGCAGTGGCACGGGTAGCATGACCATCACCCAGTCAACACAAAATACCGCGATCAACTGGCAAAGCTTCAACATCGGACAAAACGAAGCGGTGCATTTCGTGCAACCAAACAGTAGCTCGGTCGCGCTTAATCGGGTAATGGGTTCCGACCCTTCGAGCATCCTAGGCAACTTGTCGGCCAACGGTAAAGTTTTTCTGGTGAATCCAAACGGCATCCTGTTCGGCAAAGGCGCACAGGTCAATGTGGGCGGCTTGCTGGCGTCCACGCTTAATATTTCGGATAGTGACTTCATGTCGGGGAATTACAAATTTTCCGGTACGGGCAATGGCACGATACTCAATCATGGAACTATTAGCACTAATGCGGACGGCGGCTATGTGGCGCTGTTGGGTGCCAACGTCAGCAATGATGGCATCATCTCGGCCAGACTCGGCACGGTAGCGCTTGCTGCCGGTACGGCCATCACCCTTGATATGGTCGGGGACGGTTTGCTTAACGTCACCGTGAACCAAGGTGCAGTGAAGGCACTGGTACAAAACGGCGGTCTGATCAAGGCGGATGGCGGATTGGTGCTATTGACCACGCAAGCAGCGGGAAGCTTGTTGCAAAGCGTGGTCAACAACACCGGCGTGATACAAGCACAGAGCATTCAGAACATCAACGGTACGATCAAGCTGCTGGGTGACAGGCAAAGCGGTACGGTGATGGTGGGCGGCACACTGGATGCTTCCGGCACGGGCACAGGGCAAACGGGCGGCAGCGTCACGGCGACTGGACAGCATGTCGGCCTGTTCGGTGGACACATCAACACTTCCGGCGATGCCGGTGGCGGGACAGTGCTCATTGGCGGCGACCTGCACGGTGCGAACTCTGCCATCCCTAATGCCTCCGCGACTTATGTGAGTGCGGATTCCACGATCAACGCGGATGCCATCACGGCTGGCGATGGCGGAAAAGTGATTGTGTGGGCCGACGACATAAATCGCTACTATGGCAACATCAGCGCACGCGGTGGAGTACAAGGCGGGGATGGTGGCTTCACCGAAGTTTCAGGAAAAAACAATCTGCTGTTTGGCGGATACGTTGATTTACGTGCGCCCGGCGGGAAAACCGGCACGCTACTTCTGGACCCGCTGAACCTTACTATTCAGGCTGCCGGTCCGGATCTGGCGGGTAACTCAACCGGCCTCGATCTCAATGCAGCGGTTAATAAGCCAAACATATTCTCCCTGACAGATTATCTGGGAATAAACAGCATCATAACGACTGGTCAAGTTGTTACCCAACTTAACACTGCAAACGTTACGTTACAGGCAACTAACGACATCACCGTCGCCGCCGCCATAGATGCCAGCTTAAATGCAGTTGGCAAATCCCTCACCCTGCAAGCCGGGCATGACGTGATTATCAATGCCGCGCTTACTGCCGCTAGCGTGGGTGGAGGCTCCTTCATCCTGAATGCTGGACACAACGTGACCGTCGGTGCCGCAATCACCGCCAGCGCTGGTTCAGTGACGCTGAGTGCCGGCAATAATGGAACCGGCCCCGGGGTGGCTAGCGGCACGGTGAGCTTTACTGCCGTCACTGCGGCAAACCTTACTATTCGCTTTAACCCGGTAAATTACACGACCACTAGCGCTGAAATTCTCGCATATCTGGGGAATGCGACGTTCACCGGTACATTTGATGCGCGGGCTTGGACTTTCATTAATAACGCATCGGCGACCGCGCAGAGCAAGACTTACAACGGTACAACCGCCGCGTCGCTGAATGCGCCTTTCACATTTCTAAGTGGCCCCGACGGCTCGGCTGGTCAAGCCGTAAGTTTGACTGCCGGTGCGGCCAATTTTGACAGCGCACACGTCACCTCCGCGACCACAGTTAACTTTACCGGATATGGTCTTAGTGCCGGGGGCGACAGCGCTAATTACGCCCTGTTTGCTCAGCCAGCGAGTCAATTGAAAACTATTACCCCGGCGCAACTGACGGCGGCTGCGACCATCAGCGGTGCAGCGAAGACCTATGACGGACTGCTGGTTGCGAGCGGATCGATGGTGAGCGGCAGTATCACGGGCGGCTTGGTCGGCAGCGACACGGTGGCACTGGACACCAGTGGCATCAGTCTGAACTTCAGCAATGCGCACGTAGTGCCGGTCAAGACAATAGCCGCTACGGGCAACGCCGCGATTGGCGCAATAACGACTTCGGGCAGCGGCTCGTTTAATGGCAGTGCCGGGAACTTGGTCGTGTCGGTTGCGAGCGATTATACGCTGGGCCAACCGACGATTGCGAGTGTAGCCGGAACGATCAACGCGAAGGCTCTGGTAGAGAGCGCGACCATCAGCGGTGCAGCGAAGACCTATGACGGATTGTTGGCGGCGAGCGGCTCGACGGTGAGCGGCAGTATCACTAGTGGACAAGTCGGCACCGACACAGTGTCGCTGGACAGCAGTGGCATCAGTCTGAATTTCAGTAGTGCACATGTTGCTCCGGCGAAGACAATAATCGCTACAGGCAACGCAGCGATTGGCGCAATAACGACCTCGGGCAGCGGCTCGTTTGATGGCAGTGCCGGGAACTTGGTCGTGTCGGCTACGAGCGATTATGTGCTGGGTCAACCGACGATTGCGAGCGTCGCCGGGACGATCAACGCGGCACCGTTGAGTTTTACCGGTACGCGCGCCTATGACGCGACGCTGAACTTTGCGGCGAACACCTTCGGCACGGCGGGCACGATCGCAGCACTGGGCACTGAAACCCTGTTGCTGAGCGGTACGGGCACGGTGGTGGGCAAGGATGTGGGGGGAGGGAAGGCAGTGACCACGACCGGGCTGACGCTGCACGATGTCGGAGCCACTGGCGGCTTGGCCTCGGACTACACCTTCGTCGGCGGCACGCAGACGGCTACCATCACCACCGCTACTCTGACTCTGAGCGGCACGCAGGTGTACAACGGCTCGACGGCCTATGCGGGTAGCAACCTGACCGCGACGGGTGTCGCGGGCGAAACCTTTACGATCACTGGCGCAGGTCTTGCGGGCAATCTGGCCAGCAAAAATGTGCAGAGCAGTTCAGCCCTGACCACATTGAACGGCCTCACCTTGGGCAGCAGCGGTAACGGCGGTCTGGCAGCCAACTACAACGCCATGACGACGACGGGTTCGTTGGTCAACGTGAGCAAAGCCAGCTTGCTCTTGAGCGGCATCACTGCCAACAACAAAGTGTATGATGGCAACACCAGCGCCACGATCAACAGCACTGGTGCCAGCTACAGCGGATTGATTACTGGCGATGCAGTCACGGTAAGTAGCAGCGGTGTGTTTGCGGACAAGAATGCAGCTACCGGTAAAACCGTCACTCTCAGCAGCGTGTACAGTGGTGCAGATGTCGGCAACTACAGCATCACCAATCAGGCGAGCACGAGTGCCAATATAAGCACCAAAGCACTCGGTATCAGCGGCATTGCTGCCGGCAACAAAGTGTATGACGGCAACACTAGCGCCACCATCAATAGCACTGCCGCCAACTATAGCGGACTGGTTACTGGTGATGCGGTCACGGTAAGTAGCTCTGGCGTGTTTGCGGACAATAACGTAGGTGCCGGTAAAACTGTCACCCTCACCAGTTTGTACAGCGGCGCAGATGTGCGCAACTACAGCATCACCAATCAGGCGAGTACGAGTGCCAACATTACTGCCAACGTCACCACCAGCACGACCACCGGCACGACCACCAGCATCACAGCCAACACGACTGTTGGTACGCCCTCAAACATTAGTTCTGCACCGGTGACCGTGAAGTTACCTGTACAGTCAGTAACCGTAATAGTGGCACCTGTAATTCCGGTGATTGCGGCTGTAGCAAACAATTTTGAATTGTCTGGTTCACCAATCTTGGTAATGGGGGGAACTCTGACTGATGAGAGTTATGAACGCAAGAGTTCGATAAAGCCCGTGGTGAAGCAACATCACAGATCCCACAAGTCTAATCGGGCAATAACGGCTATCAAATCGAAAAATACTTCAGCCGTAAAAGCATCGCCTGTTACCAACGCAATCATACCCAAAGCGCTACCGCTCAATGAGCAGACGCTCACCGAAGAGTGAGTTAAGGATGTTCCGCCTTCCAAAGGCATACGTCATCTTTGGAAGGAAGTTTTTTTGGAGCAGTGCGGATTAGTTGCTGCTCATCTCCAGCATTAACAGATTCACCCGTTTGACGAAGCTGGCGGGATCATCGAGTTGGCCGCCTTCGGCCAACAGGGCTTGGTCGAACAGTACCGAGGCCCAATCGTCGAAGCGTTTTTCCTCGATCTTCAAACGTAACACCACCGGATGTTTCGGATTGATTTCCAGTATTGGTTTCGAGGTTGGCGCTTTCTGCCCTGCGGATTTAAGCATGCGCGCAAGGTTCGCATTCATGTCGTGCTCGTCGGCCACCAGACAGGCAGGGGAGTCGGTCAGGCGGTGGGTTACGCGCACTTCCTTGACTCGCTCACCTAGGCTGGCGCTGATTTTTCCGGTGAGGTCTTTTAGCTCGTTGGCGACATTCTCATTTTCTTTTTTCTCGGCCTCGTCTTCCAGCTTGCCGAGATTGAGACCGCCTTTGGCGACGGATACCAGCGGTTTGTCTTTGAACTCAGCCAAATTGCTGACCACCCACTCATCCACGCGGTCAGTCAGCAGCAACACTTCAATGCCCTTCTTGCGGAACACTTCCAGATGCGGGCTGTTCTTTGCGGCATTGAAACTGTCGGCAGTGATGTAATAAATTTTGTCTTGCCCTTCCTTCATACGGACGATGTAGTCGTCTAAAGATACAGTTTCATCGGTGGTGTCAGTATGGGTAGAGGCTAGGCGCAGCAAGCCTGCAATCTTGTCCTTGTTGGTAAAATCTTCGCCGATGCCTTCCTTCAGCACACGGCCAAATTCGCCCCAGAACTTGGTATATTTTTCCTGATCGTTCTTGGCCAAATCTTCCAGCAGACCGAGTACCTTTTTTGTACAACCGGAGCGGATCGCCTCGATGTCTTTCGATTCCTGCAAAATTTCACGCGACACGTTCAGCGGCAAGTCGCTGGAATCCACCACTCCGCGCACAAAGCGCATGTAGCGCGGCATCAATTGCTCGGCATCGTCCATGATAAACACGCGGCGCACATATAGTTTCACGCCATGAATTGCATCGCGCTCCCACATGTCAAACGGTGCGCGCGAAGGGATGTAAAGCAATTGCGTATATTCCTGCTTGCCTTCGACTCGTGCATGAGTCCACGCCAACGGGTCTTGATAATCATGGCCGACGTGCTTGTAAAATTCTTTGTACTCATCTTCAGTGATCTCGTTCTTGGCGCGTGCCCACAACGCGAAAGCCTGATTGATGGTCTCATCCTCTTCTAGCATTTGCTGCGCACCGTCTTTCCATTCCTCTTTTTTCATCAGAATTGGCTGCACGATGTGATCGGAATACTTGCGGATAATGGAACGTATTTTCTGTCCGCTGAGCAGGTCGTCCTGCCCTTCGCGCAAATGCAGAACAATTTCTGTGCCGCGAGTGGCTTTGTCTACCATCTCGATAGCGAATTCACCGCCGCCGTCCGATTCCCAACGCACGCCTTGATCGGATTTTTCTCCGGCGCGACGTGTCGTTACGACCATTTTTTCGGCGACGATAAAGCCTGAATAAAAGCCCACACCGAATTGTCCGATCAGGTTGGCATCTTTTTGTTGGTCGCCGGAAAGACGCGAGAAAAATTCGCGCGTTCCCGACTTGGCGATGGTGCCAAGGTTGTTAATAACTTCGTCGCGGCTCATGCCGATACCGTTGTCGGCGATGCTCAGCGTGCGCGCTTCTTTGTCGTAACTGATGCGAATGTTCAGCTCGGAATCATTCTCGAACAAGCTGGCGTTGTGCAGTGCTTCGAAGCGCAGCTTGTCGCTGGCGTCGGCCGCATTGGAAATCAATTCGCGCAGAAAAATCTCGCGATTCGAGTATAGCGAGTGGATCATCAGTTGCAAAAGCTGCTTTACTTCGGCCTGAAATCCCATGGTTTCGCGGTTGTTTGTAGCTGTGTAACTCATTGTTTTCTCCATGTTTGTTTAATTGGGGCTAGGGCTAAATGGGGGTGGTATCTTTGGTTTCAAGAGGAATAGAGCATTGCCCGCTTGTTTTTAATGGACTCGTTCACTAGAATGCGGCCTGCGGGAGGCTGGTGTAATCGGGGGATATAGATACTTTTACATATTGCCAGCAAGGAAATTTTCCATGACAATGCAGTCCCGCTTTAATTAACCTTTAACTTACGGAGTACATGATCTCATGAACAGAAAAGAACTTGTTGATGCACTGTCAGCTAAAACTGATTCCACTAAGGCCGACGCTGAGCGTAATATCGCGGCACTGCTTGAAATCATTACTGCCACTCTAAAGAAGGGCGATTCGCTTTCACTGGTTGGCTTTGGTTCTTTTGAAGTGCGCAAGCGCGCTGCTCGTACTGGTCGCAATCCTAAGACTGGTGCCGAGTTGAAGATCAAGGCATCAAAGGTTCCGGCATTCAAGGCTGGCGCAAGTCTGAAGGCAGCAGTAAACGGCGTAAAGAAGTAATGCGAGATTGCCGAGCCCCGGGCGAAGAGCTGTGGGGCTCGGCCGTTTTCGTGTTATGTTAGGGCATGCTGTTTGCGTTGGGTAATTAACGCGGGTAGTTTTGCTACTTTGCCTGCGCCAGTGTCCCGCGCATTGTTGAATGTTGTCAGTGTTGACGGATTGAGTATCAATATTTTGTATTTTAAGGAGTAACCATGGTGTTTCGTCGGATTTTTACCATTTTTTTGTTGATTGCTAGCCCGTTGGCATTGGCCGATATGATAGATGCGAGTTTGAACAACAATGCAGCAGCGTTCAAATTTAGTACCGGAGCAGGGGCTCTCGTTCAAGGTAATTCTGATATCCAGCTTGGAGTGCTCTACAACGATTCCATGAACAATATGGGCGAAGTTGGCATGTTGGTAAAAGGGGAAGAAGGTGATGCTTCCGGCGCGACCCTTGCAGTAGGAGTAAAAGCTTTGGTTGGCATGATAAAAAACTATATTCCCGGAACAACGGAGAATGTTGGAGCTGTTGTTATTGGTGGCGAGCTTGCCTATGCTTTCCCGGCTGCAAAGCAGCTATCTGCTGCGATTGACTATTTTGCCGGCCCAAAAATCACCAGTTTCGGCGATTGTAACAGGGCAAATCTATGGGCGATACATGCGGATTATGAAGTTAGCCCCGGGACAAAAGTATATGTTGAACACCGCGAAGCAAATTTTGGTATAACCAATACAGGAGTAACGGCAACGCTTGATGCCGGAACTTACTTGGGGGTGAAGCTTACGTTTTAATCATTTCTTAGACATCGCACTTCGATGTTGAAGACTTGGTTGAAGTCGCTTTATTAAAATCAGAAATGAAGACCATTTCAAAAATTCAAATTACCCTCGCGATGATACTGGTCGCGTCTTCTGCTGTTGCCCAGGCGAAAGATGTTTCGGCGCAACAGGCGGGGGTAGAGTATGCGCGGCAAGAGTTCGAAAAAGCAGATGTTACACACAAGGCAAATCTTAAAGATGTTGCCGACTCCGAAAGTTTGCTGGCTCAGCGCAAAAAAGCATACGAGGAGCAGATCAAGCAGTTGCTAAATGATAGAAAGAAGGCCGAGTTATCGAAACAACATTTGCAGGAAGCAAATGCAAAGTACAGCAAGGCGCAAGCAATACTTGATCAAGCCTGGAAAGAATAAAGCGCAAGACCCCGACCAATATTGCTAGCATTCGTTTAGCGATTTATCTGGAATTCATATACCTGTCTCAAACCCATCATCGTATAAGATAGCTTGCTTGTGTGTTGCCCGCTTATTTTAGACTGGGGCTGCATGTCAGGAATGCTCTAAAGCTTCTGCTAAAAAATTGTAGGAGCAGGCATGACCCGCTCCTACTAATACTCACCCCCTGAGTTTTAACAGAACATCAACTTTAACTGTGGTTTTTAGGATTGTTTTGAGTAAGAGATATATTCTTTACCTCAAAATCAACTCTACGATTTTCATGCCAGCATTTTTCTTCATGGCACGTTAACCGTGGTTTTTCCTTGCCCAGACTTACCGTTTTTATCTGGGATGCCGGGATGCCCATGGCGACAAGAGTCTTTTTAACGGCATGCGCGCGTCTGCTACCTAATGCCAAGTTGTATGCACTGCTTCCCCGCTCATCTGCATTCCCCTCCAACACCACCGCTTTATGATTTAGTGTTTTTATAGTTGTTGCCTGTTTTGCAACCACATCCCGTTCTCCCGGTAGAACACTATACGAGTCGAAGTCGAAGTAGACACTTTTGCCTTGGTTGGCGGCTGCTTGCAATGCATTCGCTTTCGCGGCATTGACCAGTGCGGAATCAGCAACGTTCTGATTGTTCATTGCGCTGGTGGTGGCTGAATTTGTGGAGCTATTTGTTGCGTTTGACTTCGTATCTTTTGAGATGTCTGTTTTGGGCGTTGAGGCACAGGCAACGACCAACAGCGAAGCCAAAACTATGGAGATTCTTTTCATGGCATTTATCCTTATGGAGAGTGGAGCCTCAATCATAAGAGAGTCTGCGTTATAGCTGTGTTAGCGAAACGTTAGGGGATTGTTAGGACGGGCGATTTTGAAGATGTTCTGCTAAAAATCAACTGGGCGGAAGTGCCTTCTCCCTCGCTGCTGATCAGAATGATTTCCCATCCGTAGCGGTCGCAAATGCGCTTGACCAAAGACAAGCCGATACCGGAACCGGTACTACCTGTTCCTTTGAAATGCTTCTGAAAAACCTTGCCGATTTCTTCACTGCGAATGCCGGAGCCGGTATCTTTGACGGTGATACTGTTATCAGCCACTGAAATTGAAACGCTGCCGGAAGGAGTGAAGATGAAAGCATTACGAATCAGGTTGGAAGCGACAATACTGAGTAAGGTGCGTTCGGCCTCAATGTTGGGATGTGCGAGACAGGCCAGATTTACCGAGGTGTTTTCACTGAGCAGATGACGATTCGCTTCAATGGCATTACTGACCACCTTGTTTACGTCGCAAGTTTGTACCACGGCCTCATCGGTATTTTCTCTGGCCATTAGCAGTAAGGCGTTGGTCAGATTAACCATGTCACTATTGGCGCGTCCGATCTTGGCGATGCGTTCCTGCTGCTTTTCCTGCAATTGCGTATCGTCTTCCATCAACTCCAAAACGCCTTGCACAATAGTGAGTGGCGTGCGCAGCTCGTGGCTGACATCGCTGGTAAAATTGCGTTCCCGGTTAATAAACTCGCGCATCCGTTTGAGATAAGCGGAAAATACCAGCGCCAGTTGACCGATTTCGTCGCTGGAAAAGCCCTGAGCCACAGTGTCGGTATCATCCACCGGATCGGCACTGCTGACGCGACGGGTCAGCTCTGCAATGGGTGCAACGCCACGGCCCGCCAGCCACCAGCCCGCCCATGAAGAAATCAAAATCATGATGAGCGCCCCCACGGCCAGATATACAGTGAACATTTGTTCGCGCTCACGCTGGCGTTCTTCATTAAACAGCATGAAATAGCGCTCGCCGTTTTTAGCCTCCACGGCAACCCGGTACCGTATGTTATTTAATGTCAGTCGATAAGTACCTTCAGACAGATTCACCAACTCTGGAGGAATGTATGCATTGCTTTTTGTATTCGTGAGTAAATAGCCTTGAATACTAATCGTTGCCGGAAGCAACGCATCGGGATTACGTGCCCGCCGCGAAATATAGCCGTCGATCTCGGCGCGCAGCGTTTCATCCATCAGATTTTCGCCGAGACGGTGTGTGATTAACGACAGCCCCAGCGACAGGATCAAACTGATCGTCGCACCAAAGATCGCGAAAGTTAAAGCCAGCTTGAATCGGAGACTGTCGCGCAAGTTACTCATCGTTTATCTGGTAGCCAAGCCCGCGCAGCGTCTTGATTAGCGGCTTATCGGTATTTTTATCCACCGCATTGCGCATGATATGCAGATGTCCGCGCAAGGCATCACTGTCCGGCGGCGTGTCTCCCCAAATAGCACGCTCCACTTCTTCGCGAGATAGCACACGGGGTGAATGACGCATCAGCACCTCAAGAAATCTGAGCGCGATAGGCGGCAACACGATGCTACGTTCGCCGCGCATCACTTTCAGGGTTCCGGTATCAAATGTCAGATCGCCGACTTTTAGAATAGCAGCTCCATCATGTACTTGCGCCCGCCTGACCAGTGCAAGCAAGCGCGCTTCGACCTCGCGCATGGAAAATGGCTTGACCACATAATCATCCGCGCCAGCCTCCAAACCGGCGATTTTATCTTCCAGCGAGTCACGCGCAGTCAGCATCAGAATGGGGGTGTGCTTGCCCGCTTCGCGCAGGCGTTTGCACATCGTTATGCCATCCATGCTGGGCAACATCCAATCCAGTATAAGCACATCATATTGATTGGTGGACGCGAAATGCAGGCCGGGGATACCGTCACTGGCCAGATCCATGGTGTGGCCGCGTGCCTCGAAATAATCGAACAGGTTGGTGGCTAAATCGCGGTTGTCTTCGATTAAAAGGATATTCATAGGTTTTTACAAGAACTGGCAAATTGTGAACTTGATGCCCGGCAAATATTCACAGTATTGTACGGCGGAATGTTTCAGGAATGACTAAATCAATATCGGCGATTCTAGGGTTTGCCTGGTAAGGGATATGTTAGCGGAGCGTTAAGCGAGCGTTAGGGAAACGCAGATTTAATCCGTTCGTNNTGCCTCGAAGAGGTTCTCGCACCCTCTGGGTGTATCGAACCATGGCTTTCGGATTTAATCTGCGTTTCCTTAGGGCGCGGAAGGTGGAGCATGGACTCAGCCCTCAGGAAAGAATACGAAGATTACGCAGCCTTGCTTCGACTGGGGAACATGCGCCGAGCCAGCGGGATTATGAATGAAAGTACCTGCCGGATAATCGTGTACGCCGTCGTTAAACACGCCGGATACCACGAAGACCTCTTCCGGGCCGGGAGCGTGGGTATCAAGGGACAAGAACTTGGCACCGGGGTCGATTTCGAGAATCTTGGCCTTGGCGCCATTCGCGCCCTGCCAGAGAATACGCATACGAATCCCCGGAAAGATTTCCTTGGCAGGAAGCTCTCGCCAATTCGCCGAAACTACGCCTTCAAGGTTAATCATCATCACTCTTCTTTGGCTGATGCAAGTTAACGTTGAGGTAATGTTAGCGGTTTTTTGGCCATCGACTCGGATGGCGAGCATCATGCAATACAGCCAAAATATGTACGAGATCATCCCGCACCGCATAAAACAAACCGTAAGGAAACCGGGGAAGGAGTGCTCGGCGAACACCGGGAATGACCTCCGCATAAAGCAGAGGCGCTTGCTCTAGCCGTCTTAACTGTAACTCCATTGCGGCGATGAATTCTTCACCGAGACCGGAGATTTGCAATTCGAACCACTCTTGAGCTTTGCCAGTTTCACGCAACGCTCGCGCGGAAAATTTTAAGCGGAACGCCATGAACCATTTTTAAGGCTTGATTTCACATGATCCCAAGAATATCCCTCTTCTGGATTTGCTTCGAACTCCGCTAGGCGTGCTTCGAGTTCGACCTTTAGTGCCGGCGAAATTTTTACTGCGTCAGGAACCGCTGCAACGCTATCCCAAATTAGCTCAACGAGATGAATGCGCTCCTGTACCGGAAGCTCAAGTATATTGGCAATAGAGATATCGTTCATATGGACATTGTACCATTTTTCGGAAGACACACTAAATACTCTACGCTACGCAGATACCCGATAACATTGAGGAAATGGGCAGACTCATTGCCTGGTTTGGGCAAGAGCGGCTGCTTTTACTTCACTCCATGGAA
This sequence comes from Gallionellaceae bacterium, assembly GCA_003151655.1. Classification (GTDB taxonomy): domain Bacteria; phylum Pseudomonadota; class Gammaproteobacteria; order Burkholderiales; family Gallionellaceae; genus PALSA-1006. Next base: position 12,292 of record PLYB01000174.1, read on the forward strand.
CGACATCGTTTGGATTTGCCAGATGGTCTGCGAGGCGGCGATCGATCTCCGTTTTCTGCGCTTCTGTTAACGATGGCACGGCACCGCGACTGACGATGCTATTCCAGATCGCCTCAACCAACTCGATCTGCTCGTCAATATCGAGCACACTTGCTTGCTGTAATAGTTGTGCGCTCATGATCTGGACTCCATTCAAAACTAACGGAGCAATTCTAGCGCGCTTCGGTACTCTAGTCGAACGTATGCCAAAGTTGAATTGAGGGGCTGGCGTAGCCAGACCCTCTCGAATGTGAGGTTGGACTTTTAACTTTGCTCTGACCCCAGTTATTCGTCACTATTTACGTTGCGTTACATTAAAAAGCCCACTTGCTACAGTGGGCTTTTTGTTCTGCATTAACTACAGTTACATTCCAGCAGTAGCTGCAGCACTTGTTGCCGCAGATGCATTGGATGCGGCTGATACTGATGAGCTAGACGACGAAGTAGTTGCTGTTCCACTACTGCCACCGCAAGCTGTTAGCATCAACAGCGCACTAGCTAATATTACAAGTCGTATGTTTTTCATAATACTTCCTTTAGTTCATTATTGCTTTTGGCAAACGCCTGTTGCTGGAGCATATGCGCCTGTATCTGCACGTTCAACAAGAAGTGTATTGTTAGAATTTGCTGGCAAAATATTAAATGTAAGCGTACTACCACTCACTGAAAGCGTCTCTGTATATACACCTGTTACGGGACCAGAAACTTCAGAAAAAGTTCCAGTGCCACTTGATACAGCTGTTGTAGATGTATTTGTATTAAAGTTATTAGACGTTTGAGCGACAATTGCAGTTGTAAAACTTGAAAAATTCAAAGTAAACAAGAAATTAGTGCCAATACCGCTTCCGCTAACTGCGGCTAATGTTGGAGCCCAATTATTGTTTGCTATGCAGCTGTAAGTTCCCGTTAAACCTGAGCCTGCAAATGCTGATGGTGTTGCCAAAGTTGTTGCAATTGCTAACGCCAATAATGCTTTCTTCATGTTTGCTCCCTAGTTAATAAGTTTTGCCGCGCATTTGTAGACTATATCCTACAGGTTGCTTTGTAGATTATATTCCGTGGACTGCCAATCTCAACGAATGCATCTTGTCGTCCATGCAAAAGCGAATGGAGCAAGTGTGCAAGATATTGGCAGGCAACGTTAAAGCGTTGAGGTTAGGCTGTGCGTTGTCGCAAGAAGAGTTGGCGTTTCGTGCTGACTTAGACAGGACTTACATCTCGCAAATTGAGCGAGGCATAAGCAATCCATCCGTTCTAGTATTGGTGAAAATTTCTAAAGTGCTTGGAACTGATATACAGGAACTGTTTATCAAAAAACACTAGTTCATCTAGTTCGTATCGCAAGCAAATTGCTAAATACTGTATGAAGCAATTTCGCGCAGTCGTTAAAGTTGGTGGGATACGGGCAAGCACAATTGTGTTTGCGCGGGGGTATTCGCGTAGTCCCTATTTATCGTAAAGTTAGAACATTTTGTGGAAGATAGGCTCATTGAATCATTTGTCATCACGGTTCACAGACGATTACGCCAAGTTGTCGATGACATCGCCTGTCCACCCGCAAAGGATTTTGTACTGATTCGCTTTGACTTGAATATTCGGAAAGCATGTCGGCGGTTGAACTCCGTGCCATGCGCAATAGACTTCTGCTCGTAACGAACCTCGCCATATTCTGGGATCACGCACCGAGTTTACGAGGTCGAAGATTCCTTGCACAGGTTGGCAGTTTCGGTATGTTGCCCACTGAACTTCGATGACATCAACGTTATTGACATGCCTGTGTCTCCGCACTTGAGCAGAGGTGTCTGTATGCCGGTGTACTTGACATCCAGAGGGATAGACAGCTGGCATCTGGCTTTCTCCTTTGGCGATGAGTTCAACGTGGAGCAAGGGGCAGGCCGCTTCTGGCATGTCCCGCTTGAGCGGTGGGCCACATGTCACAAGTTACGATGCCCCCACCAATGCGTATCGAGGTGCACAGGTGCAAGTGCCTTGGTGGCGGCGAATTGCGCCGCAAACGCTTGGTAGGATTTGCTGATCTCAGGTGTGAGGTGCTTGACTCCCGGCCATCGTGGTAGCATGCGACCGCCATCCTCTTTTCGAAGATGACCTGCGGTGATGGAGTCAAGTGGAATTTCAAGCAGGGACTCTGCTTCTTGCAGTTTGAATGCGTCAGCGAGGTAGGTCGTATACAACGCGTCGCGCAAGAAGATGTTCAGTAGCTTGCGAGCGAGGCCCCAACTTCTGGCGTCAGCAGGCATCGTAGCAGACAGTTCGTCTGTCGCCTTGTTGAGAAGTTGGATAAAGACCTCCGGGCGACTGGTTGCGAAGTTCGTAAGCGGGAGCCGAGATAAAAATGCTCTTCCGGCGGCCACAACGCCTGCACCATTTCCTCGTGTTGCAGAGGCGCCGACCGAGACGCGAGCCGCACGAGACTGCACAGCTTGGATGAATGGGACATTTGGCATGCAACGACCTTTCTTATGGGGTCCAACGTAAAGTACAACCCAATGAACGGCCTAATCTTTTATTGAGGCCGGTGGCTTGTCTGTTTTTCATAAATAGAACTGGCTTCATATCAATCAGTACCGTAACTAAGCGCACCATAGCATAAATATTTTGAACGTAATACACGCCGCCGATATTTGTGACAATCGTCATATGTCTTTGAGCTACATTGATATTTGAACACATCTTGCCGGATGGTGTTTGACGTGAAAGTCTGTGGTGTCCCCGACAGGAATCGAACCTGTAATTGACCCTTAGGAGGGGCCNNGCCGGTTATATCCATTTAACTACGGAGACAATTTGAGCGCCTGTTGTGCGATGTTCACAACGTGGTGCGCATTCTAACGTAAAATTGCGCCCCTGCTGTTTCCAGTCCGAGGTATTTGCTATGAAATGGTTAATCTTGTTCGGCTTGATCGGCACGTTGGTGCTGGTGTTCACCAAGATGGCGCGGGCGGGTGAGTTGCCCAAGGCGGGGCAGGCGGCACCTGATTTTAGTTTGCCGGATCAGAATGGCTTGGTGCATAGCCTGAAAGAATTTTCCGGAAAGTGGCTGGTGTTGTATTTTTATCCCAAGGACGATACGCCGGGTTGTACGCAAGAGGCGTGTGCATTTCGTGATGATTTGCACAAGTTGGCGGCGCTGGGGGCGGAGGTGGTGGGCGTGAGCGTGGATGATGGCAAGAGCCATGCTGAGTTCGCAAAAAAATATCACCTGCCTTTTCCCTTGTTGGCGGATAGCAATAAGGAAGTGGCGGCGCGTTACGGCGTGT
>PLYB01000353.1 GCA_003151655.1 Gallionellaceae bacterium
CTCATTTCTGAATTGGAAAATACTGTTAGTCGTTATATCAAAAATATCGTTATTTTTTGAAAATAGTTTCATAGCAAATTTTGAAGCTGCTTCCTCCCCCTTAAATTCAAATGCATATGAACCGCCTTTGTCCATCACATTCAAATCATCTCTACTTACCCTGTAATATGCTGGCAGGGTAAAAATTATGCGGTCTTTGTTTTCGTTTGAGTAATCCCTAGCTTTCTTAAATTTAACGGTAACGATTGAACTCATTTTCATTCCTTTTTCAATTTGTTATGGTCATCATTGCGTCTTATGCAGGTTACTTATGCATAATCGCAATGCGGACATGATCCAAAATCCGCATAGGGAACCAGCCGTTGATTCCGCCGAACTATCCCGAGGAAACTATTGAAGCTGTGCATTCCGCCTTGCTGTCCGAGCAGCAATTGGAAATCAGTTACGCATCACGAGAGCAAAGAGAAACAAAAACCTATCGAGTTCATCCGCTGGGGATTGTGCAGCGCGGCGCAGTGACTTATCTGGTGGCCACGTTAAATGACTACACGGATATTCGCTTGCTCGCTGTGCATCGCATCCAGTCTGCGGAATTATTGGATAAACCGATCAAGATGCCGAAGAAGTTTGATCTGGCGAAATACATCCGCCAAGGCGCATTCGGCTTTGGTGGCAGTGATGAAATAAAACTGGTGGTGCGATTTACCATACCGGCTGTCGAACATTTGCGGGAAACACCGCTGTCACTTGATCAACAGATTGAGCCAGACAAAGCAGGCTGGTTACGCGTACATGCCACCGTGCCGGACACGGCACAATTACGCTGGTGGCTGTTGGGTTTCGGGGATCAGGTGGAAGTGTTGGAACCCACTTCTTTGCGGGAAGAGTTTGTAAATACGACTCGATCACTGCATGGTATTTACCATGCGGCAACAGCGTAAGCGGGATTCGACTGCTCGCTAAGCCGTAGGCTGGTGGTGAGGCACGAACCCCAGCGTTTGATGACTGAACATGCTGGGGTTCGCGTTGCTCACCGCCAGCCTACAAAGCTTTCAGATGACCAACTCTATTATTATTTTGAAGGTAGCGCATGAATATCAAAGTACAAACTATTCCTGTTGAAAAATTGGTCGTTGCCGTTTCATCACGTGCCCTATTCGATCTGGATGAAAGCCATGCCATCTTTGAAAAAGAAGGTGTGGAAGCTTACTGCAGTTATCAGATAGAGCATGAAGAAATCCCACTGCAACCCGGTGTAGCATTTAGTCTGGTGAAAAAGCTGTTGGCACTGAATGCCCGCACGCCGGAGAATCCGCGTGTTGAAGTGATTCTGTTATCACGAAATAGTGCAGATACCGGACTTCGCATCTTCAACTCGATCCAGCATCATGGCCTCGCCATCAGCCGTGCCGCATTTACGCGGGGTGAAAGCACGCATCCCTACATTTCATCATTTGGCGCTCACCTGTTCCTTTCTGCCGAGCCGGAAGATGTGCGCAAAGCATTGGATGCTGGATTTGCAGCAGCGACGATTCTTCCATCAGACACTGCATCGGCTGGGACGAGAAACCCAGCGCAATTGCGCATTGCCTTCGACGGCGATGCGGTGCTGTTTTCGGATGAGTCGGAACGAATCTACAAGCAGGATGGACTCGGGGCATTTGAAAACAACGAGGTGAAATCAGCCAAACAACCGCTTCCCGGTGGCCCGTTCAAAGAATTCCTTGGCATGCTGCACAAGATTCAATTGGATTATCCCGCCGATACATCGCCTATTCGAACTGCGCTCATCACCGCACGCGCTGCGCCAGCACACGAAAGAGTTATCCGCACCTTGCGTGCATGGAATATTCGTATTGATGAAGCATTATTCCTTGGTGGAATGGAAAAGAGCAAATTCTTGCAAGCATTCGGGGCGGATATTTTCTTTGATGACCAGCAGAAGCATTGCGAGTCTGCACGTCAGCATGTTGCGACAGGGCATGTGCCGCACGGCGTGGCGAACGAATAGACGGCACTATGCAGATTCTTTATCTGACCATACCGCCAGCCGGAAAGGCGATGGACAAGTGCCAAGGCGCATGTCGCAGGGTTAATAGGTCGTTCCTAACAATAAATATGCCCGTTTGTCACCGCCCTGATCGAAGCCTCGTGCAACTCCCAGCGTCATTCCCAGATGAAGCATATCGTAACCGAGTAATACTTCTGAATTCCATGCAACTCCGGCACCGGTTTTGCGTTGGAAAGTATCGCCTTGGTTCCATGCGTCGCCGCTGTCGGTAAAAATGGATAAGGAATTCTTTCCCAATCCTAGCGGGGGGACGAATGAGCCATCGTAATACAGCCCGAGCGGGATACGCCATTCCGCAGTGAGCAAGCCGAATTGGGTGCCGGTCAGCGATGCCAGCCCCGCCGGATAGCCTCGCAACAGGTAACGCCTTCTGCCAAGATCAGTGGAGCCATCCAGCATGGCCGGAGTCTCGATCTCGCCACCCAGCGTGTAAGGATTTATGCCATCGTCCCCCTTGGCCAGCAACATACGGAGATAAAGCACATGGTTGTTACCCAGCCCGATATATTCTTTCCAATCGAGGGAAAAGGTTTTTCCTGAGTGGAAATTTATTCCTAGGAGGTCATAACTTTCGCCGCTGATTTGTACTTGCCTGCCATCGGTCTGGCTGATCGAACGCTGATAAAATTCGGTGTTGTCATAACGGGCAAGCACTCCGGTCAAGGTGTCCTGATAGATAGAATATATTCCGCCATTTTGAGTGAGTGATTGTTTGATGTGCTCGTTAGAAATACCCCCGGCAAAATACAGGCTGCTTTCCGTGCTGTTGATAGAATGATGCAGCAAAGCCTGATAGCGAATCTCATCCGAGCGATATTGCGCCGGATCGTTGTTGTTTCCGACGATGAACGATTGCTCGTTTGCGATGAGCGTTAGAGTATTGCGATAGTTGTATGAGGTATATCCGCCCAAAACATGTTGATCAAAATAATAATAGGGCGCAGCAGTCCATTGGTGGAAGCCCAACACATCGGCTCCATACAGGGAGACTCCGGCATAGGAATTTTGATCGGCAGTGAACGCAACAAAGGGAACCCATGAACGGGGTTTGACTGTGTCCCATGCCGAATAGTCTTTAACGTTTTCATACGGTACGGGCTGATAATCAACTGTGTTGACGATAGCTTTAACCTCGGATGCGGTGGTGGAGTAATGCGCATAGCTGGCGTTCGCGGCTGCTGGCAGCGCGCTGAGTATTTCACCCTGTGCGCTATATTCCACCAGACGATAACTGGCATCAGGCATTGCCACGGCTTCGGAGATTCCTGAGACAGAACTGCTCAAAGTCGCAATCGTATTGTCGTCCAATCTGAGTTGGCGCAAATTCCACACCTTGTCATGGTCGGAAGTGAAATAAACCGAGAGGCCGTCTTTGGAGAAATGCGGATGTACTTTACGATCACTGTCCAAGGTAAGTTGATGCCAGCGACGGTCTGTTAGTGCGAATAGCTCAAGATTCCAGCCCGTGTGTTGTCGTTTTACCGCAGCGACAAGATGTTTGCTGTCCGGTGACCAAGCGATTTGTCCCAGCGTATCGCCGGGGGGCATTTCAGCCAAGTGTTCAACAGACTTTCCCTTTGCATCCAGTAAAACTAGGCGAGTAATCCCTTGCTCAAGTTGCACTGCGGCAATCTGCTGCCCATCGGAACGCCATGCCGCACGTACATATCGGCCGCAATAAGTCATGCGCTCTGGAGAAGACATGCCCGGTTTCCATTGGTACAGATCGGTGTAGAGCGAGGTGTTGTCGCAAACCTCCTGTTTGTTTAACAAGAGTCCCGCCTCATCCTGCCAATCCAGCCCCGTCACATTTTCTGCTTCAAATAGCAACTCATTGTTTCCGTCTGCCCGGATGCGCCGTACCTGTGGGTGGGAGGATGAGTCGTCGTGGTAGTAATACAAGTCGCCATTGGCGGCAGCCGTAATCGAGCGGTTGATATAGGGCGTAGTGTAGGTCGGGAGTGCGTCTATCGACTCTTGTCTTAATTGGGCAAGTTGCGGCTCGAAACGTTGCTGTAAATATAGCTGATATTCGCTCCATACCTCTTGGGCGGACTTGCCGAAGATTAGCCTGGATCGCTCATCCATGCGCCAGGGAATGAGATTGTCGCCGTATATCTGGATATATTTGACGACCATGTCGCGACCATAGCGTTCGCTGATGAATTTAAAAAAATACGCTCCATACAGATAGTTCTGCCCGTAGGGCCAGCGGCTGCCGCTGTATCCCTCAAAACTGAGTTCGGTCAATGAGCGCAGCCCGCGTTGCACTTCCATTCTCATGGATGCCTCATACCAGGCATTGTTCAAGCGTCCATATCCGGCGGTATTGTCAGACTCGCCATACACGGCAAGACCTTCTGTTAGCCAACTGGGGGCGAATAATTGCGGAAAAGTCGCTACCGTCAGCAGTTCAAATGGGCGTCCTAAAATATCGCGGGCGGCTTTAGGTAAACCAAATACCATGTCGAGATGAAGGATGTGAATATATTCGTGCGTGAACACGTATTCCATCCAGGGATTTTGATCCATGATCTCACCCTCGACCGGTGTTGGCAGGTAAATATAAAACTGGTTGTAGGGCAATACTGTGGCGGCACCGTTGGAATAGTCCACATTGTCCAGAATGACAACTTCGGTCGGCTCCTCCGGCTTCCAGCCGAGCCAGACGGTCAATTTACTGTGGACTTTCTCGGCAACTGCCCCCATTTGCTGCGCGAATTTCTGCTGCGTGGCTTCATGGTGAATGCGGAAGTGAGGAGTGGTCAGCGTTTTCCAGTTTTTGGAATAGTCAGGACGCAAATAATTCGGATCATTTGGCGTATGTGCAGTGGCAATTGTGGGCAAGCAGAAAAAAAAGACAAAGCAGAGAGAATAAAGCTGTGCTGTGAATTTCACGGACAAGTTCCCCTTGCGGTTGGAGGCGCATCATTTTGATCCAATGCATATTACCCGCTTTTTAGTTCGGCGGGGTAAGCTGGTAGTCGCGAAGCGAATGTTGGAAAAGTTGGAGTTAGCCCAAAGAGTTCGCTAGAACCGCGTTAGGCTACGAAGTGATATTCCCCCATTTAAAAAGGGGGAAGTTGGATGGATTTATTGGTTTATAAGCAATGCCGAAAATTAGCGGTAAGCCGCGATAACTGTACCTTCGGCATCCACAACTTTCCAGGATTCATTCCCTTGTTGGGCTGGTATCTCAGCTTTGCTTCCGAGCTTGATGGATGGAATGCCTTCTACATATAGTGTGAACATGATTGACTCCTTTATGAATGCATGTGAGGAAGTTTATTCCCCTCATGGCAACAGCAACGCTTCGAAAAGAAGGCAAAAACTGCCCTTATTTAATTCTCAATGTTTGTTGTTTCATCTCTTTCGTCTCTATCTGTAGTGACCGAAATATTAACGCATGACGTACTCATTTCATGGGCTTAATAGGGGTTTCCCCTAGGTGTGTCTAGATATGTCTAGATATTCGCAGTCATATTATTGTCATGGTTATCCCTCACTATTCGGAACCTAAAATGTACTTCCTGAGTTTCTCTGAAAAATATCGAGATGATTGCCGGGGAAGCCATGAATAAATAAATGTAGTCTGTGTTGATTGGAGGTCGTATGGATACCATTAATAATACTACGCAAAAGTTGCATATCAACGTCACTGCCATAAATAATACCGCCACTATTTTTCTGAGCGGGACTTTTTCTTTCGATGCCCATCGTGAGTTTAAAGCGGCATACAGCAACCTGTTAAATAATTCGAAGATAGGCAACATCGTTGTCAATCTAGCCGCAGTGGAGTATCTGGATAGTTCGGCCTTGGGGATGTTGCTGGTGATGCGAGATCATGTGCAAGCCGCAAATAAATCATTAACTCTTTCCAGTCCCAGCCCCATAGCGGTACGCACATTTGAAATTGCCAGCTTTGATAAGGTATTCACCATCAACTGAAGCAATATTTATATCAATTGCCGGTGAATTACGCATTCATCCTGCGAAAAATATTTTGATTAGGAAAAAATGAAAATACTGTTTGGTCAGACCAATGCTGTCGACCTGGATATGGTCGAAGCCTTGATGCTTTCAGAAGGGCACGAACTTATTTCGGTGAGCGACGGCAATGCCGTGATGGCTGCCATGCAGGAAAATCCGGATATGGTGTTGATGGATGCAAATTTAGCGCAGGTTAGTGGATTTGAATGTTGCCGACTCATCAAACATGATGAAAAAAAACGCCATATACCCGTTATCTTGCTAATGTCCACACAAGACGCGACGGCATGGGCGCGCTTTTCGGAATGCAGTGCGGATGACTTTATCGAACACCCCCTTCATCCGTATGTCATCAAGGCCAAGATAAAGTTACTCTGGCATATCCAAGAGCTATACCACCGTCTTGAGGTAAGTCACCGTCATGCGGAGCAAGAGATACGGCTTGCCAAGCATATGTTCGATACCATCACCAAACGGCAGCCAAAAGAGATTGATTTTTTGCATTTCTGGAGCTTGTCAGCGGGACATTTTTGCGGCGATTTATTTATTTTTGAGCGCACGCCAGACGATCATTTGCACGTATTTTTGGGTGACTTTACCGGCCATGGCCTTTCGGCAGCTATGGGGGCGCTGCCGATTTCGGATATATTCTTTTCAATGACACGCAAAGGGTGTGATATCGGGAAAATTGTCGAGGAGATGAATCACAAGCTGTATGAAATTTTGCCGACTGGTAAATTTTGCTCTGCCACTTTGCTTAGATTGGAGGCGGATTACTCCAAGCTTGAAATATGGAATGGTGGCTTGCCTCCGCTGCTGCTAGTGGATAGTCATGGCAAAATTTCCGGCAATTGCGAGTCTTTTCATTTACCGCTTGGCATTGTCGATCCCGCAGAATTAAGTTTTCAGACCAAACAGTTTGATCTGTCCGGGGTGCATTCCGTGGTGTTGTGTAGTGACGGTTTGATCGAGGCTCAAAATGCACTCGGTGAATATTTCGGCGAAGAAAAGTTAGCTCAGATGATAGCCAGCAAGGTTAAGGGAACCAGCATCTTTAACCGGATAAAATCAAGCGTTCTCTCATTTCTGGAAGGTTTGGAGCCACATGATGACGTTTCGCTTGTGGTCATCCATATTCACTAACATGAAACTTCCGCAGAGTTCCGGTTGTAGCTCGCCAGACAGGTAAAGCAATGAGTAAGCGAAACGGCGAAATACTTTCATTATTGGAATCACTCAAGCACCAGACCAACGAGTTGCTGTCCAATCAGGTGTTATACACCGAAATGGTGGACAACAACGCTGACGGACTGATCGTTGTGGACGGTGATGGCATTATCCGGTTTGCCAATCAGCGGGCGGCCGAGATGTTCAATCGCAAAAAGGCAAAAAAACTGGAAGGCGAGATATTTGCGTTCAATCCGGCTGACAATGAAATGACCGAGATTGAAATTGCCGCCGAAAATAAAGTGATCACCGTGGAAATGCGCTCCAGAAAGATCGACTGGGCGGGGCACTCTGCCATGTTGGTCGCTTTACGTCCCGGTACGGATAGAGGCAAGATCAGATCATCATTGCAGAAAGCCAGTGAGAGTTTGAAGGCCATGATTAACGCTTCTCCGCTGGCGATAGTCGTGGTTGATATCGGCGGGGTTGTTACCTTGTGGAGTAAAGCGGCAGAGCGAATTTTCGACTGGTCTGAACTGGAAATGCGGGGTCAACCATTTCCGTTTAGGGACTCTGTTCTGGAAGATGTAATTGAGCGAGCTTCATCCGGTGAGCAATTATTCGAGCTTGAAATAGTTGGTTCATTCGGCCTTTATGGTTTGGCAAAAACATTACATTTATGGGCAACCCCGCTGAACAATGCGGCGGGTGCAATAAGCGGCGTGATGTTGATGGTTGCTGATGTCACCGAAACAAAATTGAAAAAGCAGCAGATGGAGATTGCGCTGCAGACTAGTGAAAAACGCTTTCGTATGGCATTGAGTAATTCGCCAATATCTGTTTCCTGTCAGGATGCCGAGTTGCGTTATACCTGGATATACAATTCGCTGGCGGGAATTCAAGAAACACAAATGATCGGCAAGAGTGATGCCGAGTTGTTTTCGCAGGAAGACGCGGCTCTGCTAAACGAGTTGAAGCACTGCGTGTTAAAGCTGGGTATCGAAAGCCGGGGTGAGGTGAAAATTCAACGCGATGGACGGTTGTATTTTTATGACATCTCGGTTGAGCCGATGCTAGATGATTCAGGAAATATTAGCGGGGTCACCTGTGCTGCGACTGACGTTTCTGCACTGCGGCACACCGAGTCGCTTGCGGCATTCGCATTGCATCACGATACACTGACAGGACTACCCAATAGGACGTTGTTTCTGGATCGTCTTCAGCAGGCATTTGCGCTCGCGCAAAGGGAAGATGTCCAGTGTCTTGCGGTAATTCATTTCGGGCTCGATCAGTTTAAGACGATTAACCAATGTTTTGGCCATGCTATCGGCGACCAGTTGCTGCGCGATGTCGGTACACGCATGGCGGAGGTGATGTACGAGATCGACACCGTATCCAGAGTAGGGGGCGATGAGTTCCTTATTCTGGTGCACAATATTCAGGACAGCCATAGTACTCCTCCCATTGTCAGGAAGATTATGGAGTCTCTACAGCAGCCGTTTACGCTAAACGGGCAGGAGATATACATCACCGCCAGCATCGGTGTTGCAATGTATCCTCATGACGGAGCGACGGCAGATGATTTATTGAAGAATGCGGATGCCGCCATGCATCGGGCCAAAGAAGATTTTGGACGCGGCAATTATCAATTTTTCTGTGAAGACATGAACTCACGCGCGATGCATAAACTTATGCTGGAGGGCGATTTGCGCCGGGCGCTCGAGCATGGTGAATTTCACCTGCACTATCAGCCTCAGGTGGATATTAAGAACAATGCCATCATCGGAGCCGAAGCTCTTCTCCGCTGGAATCATCCGAAGCATGGCAATATTCCACCCGGTGAGTTCATTCCGGCTGCGGAAAGCAGCGGCGTGATCAACCCTATCGGTGATTGGGTATTGCAAACGGCCTGTCATCAGCATCGTGAATGGATAGAGGCGGGTTTTTCGCCCGTTCGTATGTCGGTCAATTTATCGGCACGGCAGTTTTTGCGTGGCGATTTGGTCAATAAGGTTGCCTGCGTACTTAAAGCAAGCGGCATGCAGCCGGAATATCTGGAGCTGGAGCTTACCGAAAGCATATTGATGCAAGATGTGGAGAACACGGTGAGCACTTTGCATGAACTCAAGCGGATGGGAGTGCGCTTATCCATTGATGATTTTGGTACCGGGTATTCATCGCTGAGTTATTTAAAACGCTTTCCGCTCGATATACTCAAGATTGATCGCTCTTTCGTCGCTGACTTGGGTACGAAGTCGGACGATGGCGAGATTGCACGGGCGATTATTGCGATGGCGCATGCTCTCCATCTTAAAGTTGTTGCAGAGGGTGTTGAGAATCTGCAGCAACTGAATTTTATGCGTGACTTTCACTGTGATTTAATTCAAGGGTATTATTTTAGCAAGCCCCTGCCGGCAGAAGAATTCGCAAGGCTATTGAAGGGCAAGACCTTGGGGCTGTTTGTGGTATCCGGCAGCGCTCAGGCAGCTTGACACGGCGGCGAGTTAACAAATTTGTCATAGTGGGCTACTATGATGCCTATCCTTTTCAACTTGATTTCCTCCGACAAATACCCAGATGAAATATCCAGAACACACTTCCACGCAATTTGATGTCGAATTGAGAACCATATGTAGCAGTGTGTTGCAGATGGGAGAGGCAGTCGAGAACCAATTTCGTCTTGCGCTGGAGTCCATTGAGACTGGCGACCTGATGGCGATAGACCGTATTATTGACGAAGGTCATGCGGTCAATGCGATGGAGGTATCAATTGATGAATTTTGTACTAATCTTTTGGTTCGTCGGCAACCCACGGCCAACGATTTGCGTCTGGTGAAAACTATTATTAAAACGATCAACGATCTGGAACGTATCGGTGATGAGGCTGAGAATATTGCCAGCACGGCAAAGTTGATGTTGCAAAAAAATTCTGTATCGTTACCGTGTTATCGCCAAATTAAATATTCGGCTGACATTGCACTGGGGATGCTTCGAGCCGCGTTGGATGCTTTTGACGGATTGGATCCGGATGCGGCAAAAAAAATCGGTCGCAAGGATGTATTGATCGATGAAGAGTTTCATTCCATTCTTCGACATCTGGTCGCTTACATGATGGAGGATAGCAGTGAAATTTCCATGGCATTGCACGCAGCATTAGTAGCCAGATCAATCGAGCGTATCGGTGACCATGCGAAGAATATATCCGAGTATGTGGTTTACATGATTGAAGGACGAGAAGTTCGCAACTACAGCTCAATATAACTTCAGCGTTTGTCGGAAGACGGGGCGAAAATAGCGAACCGATCCTTGCCGCTCTTCTTTGCTACATACATTGCGTTGTCCGCAGCCGCCAATAGGGTGTCCAGTTCATCTGCATGGTTCGGGTATTCTGCGATGCCGATGCTGGCTGAGATATTGGAAATGGTTTTTTTGCCGAATTCGTAGGGGACTCTGAGTGTTCCCAGTATGCGGTGTGCTACCGTGATGGCTCTTTCCAGATCGGATTCCAGCAGGATTACCACGAACTCATCTCCACCCATGCGCGCAGCGGTATCGCCATCCCTCAGGCAGGCAAATAAACGTTCCGCCACTTCCTTTAGCAGGCGATCGCCGATGCCGTGACCATAGGTGTCGTTAACCGGTTTAAATCCATCCAAATCGATAAAGAGTAGCGAGATTGGGCGTGATGCACGGTTTGATACCGAGATAGCCTGATTCAGACGATCCAGCAACAGTGTGCGATTTGGCAGGCCGGTCAGTTGATCGAAATGCGCCAGTCCAAAAAGATGTTTTTGTTTCCGCTGCGTCATCTCGTGGAGCAGATCGTATCCATTGGCCATGCCCAAATATTTTTTTTCTTTGGTGATGATGAAGCCGCTTACCATGTGTGCCATGCCTGCATCCAGAATGATACGGGCGACATCTTCAATACCCGTGCTCCGGTCAACGATAATAGGCTTGTCATCCATCAATGTGGAGATCGGTTTCTTGCCCTTTAGCTCTTTCACATACTGCTTGCTGAAATACTCGGTGATGTCTTGACGCACGATAATGCCCACCGGCCTGTCTTTATCGTTCACGATAGGCAATGCATAGAGTTTCTTATCCGCATGGAATAATTCCAGTACTTTTATGCAACTGGTAGATTCGTGTACCGAAACAACATTTCGGAGAAGATGCTCAACAGTCGAGTTGGCGATATCGGATTGTTCTTCTGCCATGAGTGAAGTTCCTGCCTAGACTATTTTGTCTATCTCAGTATGAATAAAGTAAAAAAGCGCGTTGCATCTCAAACAGAGCCAATCAGAAAAAATTCGGCACCGAAGGAAAAGAGAAATCCCATTCCCCATACCAGACTTTCAGTGACTGCGCTTTGGGTGCTTTGTTGCGGTTCCCTGTTGATGAGAATTCCCACCATCAGGCTGAACATGCCAATTCCCAACACCACCAATATCGAGAAATAATAATTCATTATGTTATCCCGTTTGTTTGATTCCACTGACATTCATCAGCGGATGTCGAAGCTATGCGAATTGCATGATTAATCTTGTGCCACAGTAACTTGGTGACAGGATAAGTCTAATGAGTTGGTGTTGCAGTTTTATGATGAAAATATGAATGTACTGTGGCTGACACAAATTTCAGGAGCGGAGCAGTTGTTGGGGTGTTTGTACCAAATTGATAGCCTATTTTTTCTTTTGTAATTTTGCCGTAATATTTGCGGGTCAAACTGGTCGGGTTGCCAGCTCACCCAAAGTAACTCTCAGAGCATAGATAAATTCGGGTATTGCGAGAGGCGGTTAACGCCAGCTTTGTAAAGAAGTTATTCCAGGGAGTAATAATGAGCATTGATGTAAAAGTCAAAGATAAATCTGCGCAACTGACAATTTCGGATCGTTTTGATTCCTCTTCATATAGGGATTTCAAACAAGCTTACACGCCGCTTATTGTAAATTCCACCGTGCAATTGATCGAAATTGATATTAGTGGATTGAACTATCTGGACAGTGCCGCATTGGGTATGTTGATGCAACTGAATGAAAGCGCAAAAGATGCCGGGAAGTCGATAATACTGATAGGTGTTCCCGGTAAAGTCGCTAATGTTTTGAGGATTGCCAACGCTGACAAGCTCTTTACGATTAATTTACCCTCTGGCATGAAGATGAATTGGCAAAAATGAGCCAGTGATATTTGCTTCCCGCTGGTGATGCTTCTTTCCTAATGGAGTAAGCAGCCGTCCTACAAAATCACCGAAGCAGATTATCTAGCCGTTGATATGGTTAGGCGAAAACGTTAATGCTGGTACCAAGGGTGGAACTGGCGGAATTAGAGGATGCAAGAGAGGCGATGGCCTGTTGTGTGGCTTGCTTTGCAGCTTGCGCGCTTTTGGAGATACGATCCATTGCATTTGTCTGGGCTTGACTGCCTTCCAGTTGCGCGACGCTGTGAGACTTGCGTTGTAGCGTACCAAGATAGGTGAGGTCTTTATCCAGTTGCGCTTTGTCTTGCTCCAATTGCGTTTCGGTTGCCAGCACGTCTGCACGATCAGAGGCCACCTTTTGCTGAGCAACAGAAGTGGATACGTATATATTACCGCTACTGACAGAATTTACAGATAGAGAACTCATCGCATCATTCCCGGCTGGCGATGTCGACTATGCGACCGAAAATCAAGGCCGCACAAACTACGCCTGATAGTTCACTTGATACCACTTCTTTTTGCCCATGTCAATCCAGAAAGTCATTACGTATGAACCAAGGCCTGTGGTGAAGATGCTGAGAATAAATGACCAAGCCTGATGCAGGATAAATATATATGCTAAATCAAATTGTTGGGCTGTTTATTCGAGATGCTGAGTTACGCGTGAACGTGTCGCTTGGGTAGTCATGATCTTGTCACATGACAGCCCTACAATTGTTAATATGAATCAGTATAAAAACGTGGAACGGCTGGTTGTTTTTGATGCGGATGGTACAGCTATCGATGCTTTTCATGCAATTGAGCTGGCCTTTCTAAAGCATGGGATGGACATCGGCGATATTGAGCGATTTCAGAAGCGCCGCAAGTTGTTTAAGTTCCTCGGCGGTTTGCGCGAGTTTCCCACAAATCTGCGCAGTCAGTTTGGCAAGCAGAGCCGCAAGCGGTTGCGTGAAACGCTGACCGAGGTTTATCGTCACGAGGCAGGTTTATTTGCCGGTATCGACATACTGTTACGTACGTTGTTGGATGATCCGAACATCCGTGTCGCTTTGATTACGCGTAACGTAACGATTGAGCCTGAGAAAACCTTGAAATGCCTTTTTCAACGACATCAGATCGATATTGATCAGTTTGACTATGTCGTCTGTCTTCCGCTAAAAGAAAACAAAAGCGAATATATGAAACGCGTCCGGAAAATGTATTCCATCAACCCCGCGTGTTCTTATGCTTGCGGGGACGAGTATAGCGATTATCTGGCGGCCATTAGCGCAGGAATGCATCCTTTCGTTGTGTCCTATGGTTTCGAGAGTAAAGTCCGATTAATCCAAAAGTTTAATGTTCCAAACGAGGTTATCTCGACAACGCCGGCAGAGTTTAATAGCCGATTGCTACACGCGTTGAATCTGCCGATCAAGGGGCCGCATCGTTAAATGCTACTTAGAAAGTTACTCTCCATCAACTAAGCCGCATCCAGCCGTAATTGGTTTCCGTCTGTTCATCAATTCATTCTGACACGAATTAAAGCCTGCTCTTGGCAGGGGTGAATATGACAATACTTAAAGCGAATTCTCAGCTGGCAACATATAGTTCATCTGTTCATGATCAGACTGAAATATCTGCGGGCTAGAATCCCTTAGCGCCGAAATGGTTTCCGTAGTAAACCTGCTTGATTTGAGAGGTCTTCGTAGCCCGGTGTTTTGAGCGAGGACAGATACGGGCATCAGTGGCCAACCGCAGTTTCATTGTTACCTATGAAAGGAAATATTATGAGCTACCGTTATTCCCAACCCGATGAATTAGATATTGCTCAACAAGAAATGGATGAGCGCGAAATTAACACAAAAGAGCGCGTTACAGATACCAAGTATCCCAATGAGACTAATCATGAAAGTTGGCATGCTGGCTACATCCCACCATACCGGGCGGCCTATTTCAGAGCAGGGAACTAATTGTGCAAAAATATGTAGTCTGGAATTGGATCAACGTTAAGTTTTGATCAATGAAAAAAAATACTTGAATGTGCTTTAAATTTTGTATTACCGAGCGATACCAATGTGAATGGAGCTCTTATGAATACTCTTGAAAGCAATAAATTGCTCATCAATGTTTCTGCTGTCAGTAATACGGCTACTATTTACTTAAGCGGGAGTTTCACTTTTGATGCCTTTCGTGAATTTAAGGCGGCGTACAAGAGTCAACTGAATGACTCAAAGATTAACTGCATCGTAGTTGATCTCGAAAAAACTCAATATCTGGATAGCTCGGCCTTGGAAATGTTGGTGGTATTACGCGATCAGGTTCAATTAACTGGAAAATCATTGATATTATCCAAGCCGAGTTTGTTTATTAAACGCGTGTTCGACATCGCTAATTTTCAAAAGTTATTCGTTATTACCTGATCATTTATCATTGCCCATTGCTTTCGCCTTTAGGGTTGGGGCGGCATGCAACAATATTTCAAATAACCCGCTAATTAAACAGATCGTTGTCAATCTTGCGAAAGTGACAGTATTAAAAGCGTTAAAAGGAGTGCATTTTGAAAAAGCTATTCACAATCAAATGAAAAAAGTCGATGTAGTACAAGTTTCCTGTTCGAAATCGGTAGCGCTGGGGTGGTGGTTTTGCTAGCTTCTTTCTAAATTAATTATCGGGGGTATTATTTATTATGGCTAAGAGAATTGCATCTGAAGAATATTTGCTGAAAGCTAAGAAATTATCCAAAGTTCAAACTGAGCATTTGTTTTCGCGTATGGGAGGCAAGCTTGGACGAAGACTAGATGATAAAAAGCTGGTGCCACTGGAAGCGCTTGCAATACAGCTTGAAATTGAGGATGAGAATCTAAAAGAATGGCGCGAAAGATTTGCTGAAATTAATGATCGGCATAACAAACAGGCCAAAGAAGACAAGAAATAATCCTCATCTAGGAACGGTAATCAATACCAGCCGTTCAGCCCGTATCCTTAGTTGATGATTCCCTAGAAATTCAATTTTTAGAGATTCTTTCAACTATTCGCCAAAAATAATTAACAGGCTACTTCATCCATCAACTCCATCTTGCTGTTACTCATCCGCTTCTCAATAGCCACTAGAATCAACATGCGTTGATTAATCATGCTCTGGCCCATGATGTAACACCAATTCCATTTCAATAGGCCTTTTTTGTAGGTCGGGATTTATCCCGACATAAACAGCGTCGGGTTGTACTCGCAAGTGGGAGGCCGTAGCCGTAAGGGGCTGAGGCCCAAACGCAAACGCAAACGCAAACGC
>PLYB01000230.1 GCA_003151655.1 Gallionellaceae bacterium
CCGCGTGCTTAAGCCGGGCGGTCGCGTGATCGTGCTGGAATTCTCCAAAGTCGTTAAACCGCTGGAGAAAGTTTACGACCTCTATTCTTTCAAACTACTCCCCAAGATGGGCGAACTCATCGCCAACGATGCCGAAAGTTATCGTTACCTGGCCGAATCCATCCGCATGCATCCGGGACAGGAAGAATTGAAACAGATGATGATCGATGCGGGGTTGGAGCGGGTTGAGTATTTCAATATGACGGGCGGGGTGGTGGCGGTGCATCGGGGATATAAGTTTTAAGGCTACCCATGAATAATCCCGTCCTGCCAACATTAAATATGCAACCTGAAGTTGGACAAGATAAACGCTCTTCGCAGCAAGCTTTTATCGAACGTGGATTAGCTTCTTATGAGGCCGCCAAACAGAGTGGTATTTATTTCACATCTGATGAAGTGCTGCGAAAACTCGATGAAATGCTGGTTAACGCTATAAAGAAGTCACATAAATGATGTACAAAGTTCAACTTAGTTAGTTATCGTTATTACATCGAACTTACCTCTCCACTTCCATTTCACAACTTTCAATCAATTACCGGAGTCATCATGACCGCTTTACCCAAATGCCCTAAATGTAGTTCTGAATTTACCTACGAAGACGGCAGCAACTTTGTCTGCCCTGAATGCGCGCACGAATGGCCGAAAGAGGCAGCCGCCGAGACGGGCGAACAAAAGCGCGTTTACAAAGACGCGTTTGGCAATGTGCTGGTGGATGGCGATTCTGTCACGGTGATCAAAGACTTGAAGGTCAAGGGTTCGTCTTCTACCGTAAAAGTAGGTACTAAGGTTAAGAACATCCGCTTGGTGGATGGCGACCATGATATTGATTGCAAGATCGACGGCATCGGCTCTATGCAATTGAAGACTGAGTTCGTAAAGAAGGCATGATGCGGTTCGCTCTTATTGCCTTGATGCTGGCAGCGCAAAACGTTATTGCTGATCCTTTGCCGCGCCCCGATCACATCGTCATCGTGGTCGAGGAAAACAAATCGTTTCAACAGATCATCGGCAACAAGGATGCGCCTTATATCAATGCGCTGGCTCAGCGTGGCATGTTGTTCACTGAATCTTATGGCATCACGCATCCCAGCCAGCCGAATTACTTGGCTTTGTTTTCCGGTAGCACACACAACATTACCAACGATGCCTGCCTGCTGGAATTAAACGGCGACAATCTTGCCAGCATGTTGCTTGCCAAAAATCTGAGCTTCGTCAGCTATTCCGAGACCATGCCTGAGACCGCTTATTTGGGCTGTATGTATGGCGCATATATGCGTAAACATAATCCTCTGTCGAACTGGTTGGCATTGGCTAAGCTCAACCAGCCCTACTTTGCTTTTCCACAAGACTTTACCAAGCTACCTACAGCAGCTTTAGTTATGCCCGATCAACGTAACGACATGCATGACGGCAGCGTCGCCCAAGGTGATGCCTGGTTAGCGCAGAACATGGAACGCTATGCGCAGTGGGCGCTAACGCACAATAGTCTGCTGATCGTAACGTGGGATGAAGATAACGGTTCGGCGGGTAATCACATCGCCACGATCTTCTTCGGTGCAATGGTAAAGTCCGGTCAATCGGCGCAGCACATTAACCATTACACCTTGCTGCGCGCAGTTTCCGAAATGTATGGCTTACCCTATTTGGGGTATAGCGCAGATGAAAAGTCGATTAGTGATGTTTGGAAAAGCTCCGCTAAAGCACATTAGGCACACGATGTTATGCCCGCTGTCTACACTCCTCCCTCCGGCGACTTGGAGATCATCTATGCCGACGACTCTTTATTGGTGGTAAATAAACCAGCCGGGTTGCTGGCAGTACCGGGACGCGGCGCAGACAAACAAGACTGTCTTGCTTCCCGCATACAAATAGACTTCCCCGATGCACTGGTCGTGCATCGCTTGGATATGGCAACTTCCGGCTTGATGGTATTTGCTCGCGGCATTGAAATGCAGCGCCGTTTGTCGCAGATATTTCGTGAGCGTGGGGTGGAAAAACGCTATGTGGCGGTCGTGTCGGGCCAGTTAGCACTCGAGGCTGGTGAAATAAATCTACCCATTGCCGCCGACTGGCCTAATCGCCCGCGGCACAAGATTGATCTTGCAGCAGGCAAGCACTCGCTTACGCGTTATCTCTCATTGGGCTACGTTAACGGTAACACGCGTGTTGAGCTGGAGCCGTTCACCGGCCGCACCCATCAACTACGTCTTCACATGTCCGCCATCGGGCATCCTATTCTCGGTGATGCGTTGTATGGCGATGCCGCTAGCGCCTCTCGTTTGCTTCTGCATGCCCATGCTTTAAGGTTCGCACATCCTTTAATTGGCGAACCATTGAACTTTGTTTGCGATCCCTTGTTCTAACGCGGGCATTGAATTTTCAAATTCCGTCACAATTTAGTGCAGGCGCTTTGTTATACTCGCGTAAATTATTCAACCATTTTGAGGAATTACATGAAACGTTTCTTGTTGTTATTGACCATCGTTATTTCCAGCCTTTCTTTGCTCGCCGCGACCGCTGAAGCAAAACGCTTTGGAGGCGGTAGCAGCATCGGCAAGCAGCGCACCATGGCTCCTCAACAAACCGCAAAAGCTCCGGCTGCTGCGCCCGCACCCACTGCAGCTCCGGCAGCGCAACCAGCAGGTAACAGATGGCTTGGCCCTCTGGCTGGTTTAGCCATCGGTGCCGGACTTGGTGCAATGTTCGCTGGCGGACTTGGCGGCATGGGTGGTTTGGGCGGCGCACTTAGCGGCATTTTGATGGCCGCAGCAGCTGGCGTGGCGATAATGTTCCTGATTTCCTTGTTCCGCAAAAAGCAGCAACCCGCGATGCAATACGCCGGGGCGGGCGCACCTTATGGTGGTCAGCCTGAATATGCCCCACAAGCGATGTCTGCAAGTCCTGCTCCCATTGCTGCGGCAGGCAACATTCCTGCTGATTTCCCGGTAGAGGCTTTCTTGCGTAGCGCCAAGACCTCGTTCATCCGCTTGCAGGCCGCGAATGACCGCAAGGATCTGGACGATATCCGCGAATACACAACACCGGAGATGTTTGCCGAAATCTCGATGCAATTGCGTGAGCGCGACAATACTCCGCAAAAAACCGATGTAGACACGGTGAATGCCGAGCTGCTGGAAGTTGCGCACGAGAACAACATTGCTATCGCCAGCGTGCGGATGAGCGGTCAACTGCGCGAGAACAACGGCGCACCCGAGAGCTTCGACGAAGTCTGGCACGTGCAAAAGAACTTGAATGACGATAAAGCCGTCTGGCTATTGAGCGGTATTCAACAGATTTCCTAAAAGCTAACCAACTGTTTCGTCACGCTTAGCTCGCAGTTATTTGTTTGGCGAAACAGGTTTGTTGATTATTTCATTTTTGTCATGTCATAATCCTTCGGTTTTTAATGAAACTTTAACAAAGAAATTATGACTAAGTTTCGGGCACTGAATTTTCACTTCCACGCGGAGGAATAATGGATAAGGACAAGTCTCAGTTAAATCAGCATGGCTCTTTTCATAACGAAAAGGGTAGCAGTGATTCAGCTCTTCGCCATGTGAGCAACGGGCAGGATCAAGAGCAAATCGATCAAGAGGCTGAAATGGACGCGTTGGAAGCTCGCTTGTTTGCGATGGCAAAATCGCACAGTTAGCCATGCTCGACTAGTTTTCTTGCTGTTCATCGAAAAGCACCCCTCTCTTTTCAATGGGTCGGGTGCTTTCTTATTTTTTTAAGTCCTGCATAAATTACTTCCCGCTCTCTGACTTAACGCTTGGTACAATTCGCCTGCGATTGCTATTCTTCTAATTCGCGTAATAGCCCTCAAGCGTTTGTCCGCAACAGTTGGGCAAACATGAGGGTTTAATATCGGGCGTTTTATTTTAGGGGTTGCAGGCCCAACTCTAATATTGCGGAAAAATCTAAAGATGCGCATCTTTCGGGTAATTAAAATATTTTATGTTGTTCTGCGCTTCGGCCTGGATGAGTTTTTACTCGCGCACGAACGCACGCGCTGGTTGCAAACGCCGCTGAATATCCTACTGTTCGCGCGCAATACCTCTGCCCCGCGCGCGGAACGATTGCGTCTGGCTTTGGAAAAGCTCGGCCCGATCTTTGTTAAATTCGGACAGATGCTGTCTACCCGGCGTGACTTGATCCCGACTGACATTGCCAACGAATTGGCCAAATTGCAAGATCAGGTGCCGCCCTTCCCCTCCGCACAAGCGATAGCCGAACTGGAGGCCACTTACCAGAAAAAGCTTTCCGATGTGTTTCTCAGCTTCGACGAAATACCCGTTGCCAGCGCTTCCGTTGCACAGGTTCACTTTGCCGTTCTGCCCGATGGGCGCGAAGTCGCAGTCAAAATCTTGCGTCCGGGTATTATCCATGTGATCGAGCACGACCTTGCTTTGCTGGAAGTGTGCGCCGGACTGATGGAGCGCTTTTGGGTCGATGGCAAACGTTTGAAGCCGAAGTTGGTGGTGGCGGAATTTGAAAAATATCTGCATGACGAACTTGATCTGATGCGTGAAGCGGCCTGCGCTAGCCAGTTAAAACGCAACTTTGCCCAGTCTAATCTGCTGCTGGTGCCGGAAATGTACTGGGACTGGTGCGATACCAATGTGATCGTGATGGAGCGCATGCATGGCATTCCGATTAGTCAGTTGGATGCTTTGAAGGCAGCCAATATCAATATCGCCAAACTTGCCTCGGATGGTGTGGAAATTTTCTACATGCAGGTGTTCCGCGATGGCTTCTTTCACGCCGATATGCATCCCGGCAATATTCAAGTCGCCGCCGATGGTCGTTATATTGCGCTGGATTTTGGCATCATGGGCACGCTTAACGATACCGACAAGAATTATCTGGCGCAAAACTTCATCGCCTTTTTCAATCGCGACTATAAGCGCGTGGCAGAAGTTCACGTCGAGTCCGGCTGGGTTCCCGCGCATACGCGTATAGACGAGTTGGAGGCGGCTATTCGTGCGGTATGCGAACCGATCTTCGACCGGCCATTGCGTGAGGTTTCGTTTGGTCGCATTCTGCTACGCCTGTTCCAAACTTCGCGCCGTTTCGGGGTTGAGATTCAGCCGCAACTGGTCTTGCTGCAAAAGACGTTGCTCAATATCGAAGGCTTGGGTTTGCAGTTAGATCCCGAACTTGATCTGTGGAAAACGGCCAAGCCCTGGCTGGAGCGTTGGATGAGTGAACAGATTGGTTGGCGCGGGTTCATTAAGTCGCTTAAAGCGGAAGCTCCGCGTTACGCTACTTTGCTGCCGCAGATTCCGCGCTTATTGCATCAACGCCTGAATGAAAACCCCATGGCGAAGTACGAGTCGGTATTGCTTGAGTTGGCGAGTCAGCAGCGAAAGCGGAATTTCTGGCTGATGATCATTGCTGTTGCAGCAGTCATTTCTACGACTTGTATCGTGCTAAATTCTTGAAGCTCGAGAATTCAATTTTCAAAAAATCCGCTTTTCACCAATTCCAGCGTTAATGCTTTGTAATCCGCTGCACCGGGCGTGTGCGGTGCATAAGCGAAAACATCCAAGCCATGCATCGGGCTAGCCGCTAGCGCCACATTTTCGCCGATTCGAGTGCTGCAAACTTGCGCGCCGTAACGTTCCTTCAGCTTGTCGTAAATTTCGAAAGATAATTTTCGACGTGAATCGAATCGGGTAACCACAATGCGTCGTTCAAATTTGCGGTTGAGTTTTTTCTCGAGTACGTTTAGTGCCGCATCCAGCCGATACACTCCTTGTAGGGATAGATAGTCTGCCGAAACCGGTATCAATACTCTGTCTGCCGCCAGTAATGCATTGAGAGTAAGCACTCCCAACATCGGACAGCAATCGATGATAATCGGGGCGCCGGTAAGCGCCAACTCTTCGCTAAGCCCTTGCTTAAGCAGCTTGGCGGCATTCGGATCTCTTCCGAAAAGAACGTCGATTTTGGATAATTCAATGGAGGCTGGGATAATTTGCCATCCTGCGGGGGTATCGTGCAGGAGGCTGGCTAGCGAGGCTTGTTCATTAAAAAATGCCGCCATGTTGCGTGGCTGTGTGCGCGCATCTTTCAAGCCCGAAGCCAGGCTTAACGATCCTTGTGGATCCATATCCAGCGCAATTGGCTGACGTCTCGCGATAGCCAAACCTGCGACAATATTTAAGGTAGAGGTTGTCTTGCCTACCCCACCTTTTTGATTAAAGACCGCGATAACCGCCATGCGATATTCTCCACGTTGTGGGAACGATGCCGAGTTTAACCAAAGCGCTTTGAGTCTGGCTTGGGTATTTACTCAACCGTGACTGACTTTGCCAGATTGCGCGGTTTGTCAACATCGGTTCCCTTTTGCAATGCTACGTAATATGCCAGCAATTGCAGTGGTATAGTGTGCAGAATAGGGCTGAGAAATCCCGCGTGTTCGGGCATTTGCATCACATGCACGCCTTCGCTGGAGTGAATGCGGGTCTGCGCATCGGCAAATACATAGAGCTCTCCGCCACGGGCACGAACCTCTTGCAGATTGGACTTAAGCTTTTCCAGCAACGTGTCATTGGGAGCCACCGCGATCACCGGCATATCTTCATCCACCAATGCCAACGGGCCGTGTTTCAATTCTCCTGCCGGATAAGCTTCGGCATGAATATAGGAAATTTCTTTCAGCTTCAGTGCGCCTTCCAAGGCGATAGGATAATGTAAGCCGCGACCAAGGAAGAGTGAATGATGCTTATCGGCAAAATGTTTTGCCAATTTGGCGATTTCCGGCTCCAGCTTCAATACCGCCAACACTGCACTAGGCAGGTGGCGCAAATCATGCAAATGTTGCTGCTCTTGTTGCGCACTCAGCTTTCCTCGTTGTTTTGCCAACACCAGGGTAAGCAAAAACAGGGCTGCCAATTGTGTGGTAAACGCCTTGGTCGAGGCCACGCCAATCTCCGGACCCGCTCTGGTCAAAAATCGTAGCTTGGATTGACGAATAATTGCGCTCTCGGGCACGTTGCAAATAGCCAGTGTGTGCTGATGTCCGGTGGCTTTTGCATGGTTTAGCGCCGCAAGCGTGTCTGCTGTCTCGCCAGATTGGGAGATAGTGACCACCAACGTCTTGGGATTGGCCACACTGACGCGATAGCGATATTCGCTGGCTATCTCAACCACACAAGGAATACCAGCTACCTCTTCCAGCCAGTAGCGCGCAACCATTCCCGCGTGATGACTGGTACCGCAAGCCAATATCAAAATACTGTCTATTTCAGCAAATGCGTTTGCGGCCTCCGCACCAAATATCCCCGGTATCAACGATTGGCTATTGCATACCGACTCCAACGTGTCCGCCAAAGCTTGCGGTTGTTCATGGATTTCTTTTTGCATGTAGTGTTGGTACTCGCCCAACTCCACACTGGCATTGTTTAATTCACTGATGTTTACCGGTCGAACTACTTCTGCGCCCTTGCTATCAAATATCCGATACTTGGCCTGCGCCAGCTCAACGACATCGCCCTCTTCCAGATAGACGACTTTCTGGGTGACCTGCAATAATGCCGACATATCCGAGGCGATGAAGTGCTCACCCTCGCCGACACCTAGCAACAGCGGGCTACCTTTGCGCGCCCCGATCAACTGGTCGGGATTGTCTGCCGCCACCACGCCAATAGCATAAGCTCCGATCAACTGCGCAAGTGCAGCCTGAGTTGCTAGCAACAAGGTTTTACCGGTGGTGTAATACGAATGAACCAGATGCGCAATGACTTCGGTATCTGTATCCGAGGTAAACACATAACCTTGCGCAGTTAATTTTGCGCGCAGTTCTTCATAGTTTTCAATGATGCCATTGTGAACGACCGCGATTAAATCGCTACTCATGTGCGGATGAGCATTGCGTTCGCTTGGAATGCCATGAGTTGCCCAACGGGTGTGTGCTATGCCGATATGTCCCTGAGTGTTGCTGCTTTTCTCGGTCAATTCAGCCACACGGCCTGTACTCCGCACCCGTTCCAGTTTGTTGTTATTTACTACGACCAATCCGGCCGAGTCGTAACCGCGATATTCCAACCTTAGCAAACCCTCTACCAGGATCGGCACTACGTTACGTTGCGCAACTGCCCCTACAATTCCACACATAATTGGCTTCCGTTTTAACTATTTAATTTTCTTGATTGGTCGTTGCCAGCCTGGCACAGTGAGCTGTTTTGCGCGCGATAGAGTCAGCTCGCCGGCCGGGGTATCTTTGGTAATGGTCGATCCAGCCCCTATTGTGGCACCGCGCCCGACCGTTACCGGAGCCACCAGTTGCGTGTCTGATCCGATAAATGCATCGTCTTCGATCACGGTACGGAACTTGTTCGCCCCATCGTAATTGCAGGTTATGGTACCGGCACCAATGTTTACACGACTACCTATGGTTGCATCGCCAATATAACTGAGGTGATTTGCTTTACTGTTATTGGCAATCTCGCTGTTTTTTATTTCCACAAAATTGCCTATGTGAACTTCGCTTTGCAATTTGCTTCCCGGACGTATACGGGCAAACGGGCCGATCTGGCATCTTTCACCAATCTCGGCATCATCAACATGACTATACGGCGCAATGTTTGTATTCGCAGCGATCCATGTATTTCTGATCACACTGTAAGCGCCCACTTTTACGCCACTGCCGAGCAGTACCTTGCCTTCAAAGATACAGCCAACATCTATTTCCACATCTTTTTCGCACAGCAATTCACCGCGAATATCCAGCCGTGCCGGATCGGCTAAGGTCACGCCTTGCAACAACAGTCTATTTGCCAGCTCGAGTTGCCATAGCCTTTCCAGTTCAGCTTGTTGCAGTTTGCTGTTGATCCCCATTACTTCCCATTCATGCGCAGGTTGTACGGTGTTAATCTTCACGCCTTGTTCCGCTGCCATCGCCACTATGTCAGTCAGATAGTACTCACTTTGCGCATTCTCATTGCGCAAATTGGCCAGCCAGTTTCGTAGTAGTTTGGTGGGAGCCGCCAAAATTCCTGTATTTATTTCTGTTATTTTGCGTTGCTCGGGTGTGGCATCTTTTTCTTCAATAATTCCGCTTACTTTTCCGGCTGCATCGCGAACGATGCGACCATATCCTTTGGGGTTGTCCAAATACTGAGTTAGCAGGGTTAGCGCATCTTCATCGCTTAATATTTTAGTTAATGTTTCCGGCTGAATAAGCGGAACATCACCGTACAACACCAAGCAAACCCCTTCTTCGTCGAGCTGTGGAAGCGTTTGCTGTACCGCATGGCCGGTACCTATCTGCGGCTCTTGCAGAACAAATGTCGCGCTATGGCGTTGTAGCGACTGCGGTACCATTTTTCCGCCATGCCCATAGACTACGATTGTTTTGGAGGGCGATAAACTTGCCGCCGTATCAACCACATGCTGCAACATGGTTTTGCCCGCGATGACATGCAACACCTTGGGCTTATCTGAATACATCCGTGTGCCTTTGCCGGCAGCGAGAATTACGATATTGAGCTTAGCCATTCTTTTCCAAATATCTTTCAAGGTGCAAAGTATAAACAAAAAAAACGGCGGATGCCGTTTTCTCTGTATTACGCATCTACCAGAAACTTAGTGCGTAGAAGTTCTTTTCATTTTTGATATGGCTTGCAATTGTGCTATCGCTTCTGACAGCTCGGCTTGCGCCACTGCATAGTCGATTTCTGATGTGCGATTTTTCATCGCCTCTTCAGCAGCGTGCTTAGCTTCAAGCGCTCTAGCCTCATCCAAGTCTGCACCGCGTATTGCCGTGTCAGCCAAAATAGTAACCAAGTTAGGCTGCACTTCCAGCATACCACCGGAAACGTAGATCAATGTTTCTTCATTTTGGTCGGGTAGCTTGAGACGAACCGAACCCGGCTTGATCCGCGCCAGCAGTGGAGCATGGCGAGGATAGATACCCAACTCGCCCGCTTCACCCGGAACAATGACCACTTCTGCCAAGCCTGAAAAAATTGCAGCTTCGGCACTTACTACATCGACGTGAACTGTCATTGCCATAATTATTTACCTCTATTGCAGCGTTTTAGCTTTTTCGATGGCTTCTTCAATCGCGCCAACCATGTAGAAAGCTTGTTCCGGCAGATGATCGTACTCACCGTCTACAATGGCCTTGAAGCCCTTGATGGTATCTTTCAGAGAAACATACTTGCCCGGTGCGCCAGTGAACTGTTCTGCCACATGAAACGGTTGTGACAAGAAGCGCTGAATCTTACGGGCACGAGCAACTGCCAATTTATCTTCAGGTGCCAATTCGTCCATACCCAGAANNGCAATGTTTGCTGCACGCCACGGGCTACGTTGTAATGCTCTTCGCCTACCACCAGCGGGTCAAGTTGACGCGAAGTAGAGTCCAGTGGGTCAACCGCTGGGTAAATACCCAACGAAGCGATATCACGCGACAACACGACAGTAGAGTCAAGGTGCAAGAATGTGGTCGCAGGAGATGGGTCGGTCAAGTCATCCGCTGGCA
>PLYB01000255.1 GCA_003151655.1 Gallionellaceae bacterium
GCGTGTATTTATCATAATGTCGGTGTTGTTCTTCTCGGTAACCACTGCCCAAGGAGCGGAAAACGCAGAAGAAGATTTGGCGAATATATACGGTAACGATGCATTGACCAGCATCGCCACCGGCACCCAGAAGCCGCTTCATCTGGCTCCCGCTGTTGCCAGCGTCATCACCGCTCAGGACATTCAGAATATGGGCGCCACCACCTTGGACGAAGCACTGGCGATGGTTCCCGGGGTGCATGTTTCAGTCTCTCCCATCAAAGACCTGAACTCGTCCTACTCCATTCGCGGTATTGGCTCCGGTTTTGACCCCCAAGTTCTGGTGACGATCAACGGCATTCCGGTGCGTGACCCATACACTGGTGGGCGTATTAATACCTATCGCCTGCCCGTTGCCAATATCTCCCGCATCGAGGTGATTCGCGGCCCCGGTTCGGCTATGTTCGGCTCAGATGCTTTTGCCGGAGTGATCAATGTCATCACCAAGAGCGCAGATGAAATAGACGGGTTGCGAGCTGGCGCGCGCGCGGGGTCATTCAACTCAAATGAAGGCTGGTTGCAATATGGAGGACATATTGCTGATTGGCAGGTCGCGTTTAGCACGGAATGGGCCAAAAGCAACGGCGATCCGAACAGGAAAGTTGGCAGTGATCTTGCCACAACGTTGGGCGCCCCTTCTTATGCGACGACTTTTCCGTTGCAGACTCAATATAACACGCTCAATAGCCGACTTGGTCTCAGCAATGATCGCTGGGATATCAACCTGTCGAGTTGGTTACAGCGCGACGGCGGTCTTGGTCCGGGCATTGCCCAAGCGATCGACCCCGTAGGATACAATAATATTGAGTCTTATCAATTTGATGCCGGTTACCGTTTCGCGGAAAAACTGAATGGCTGGGAAATGAGTTCACGCTTATCGCTCCAGCATATAAACGATCAAAACAGTTTCGAGATATTGCCGCCGGGAACGGTCTTGCCGATAGGCAATGATGGCAATATTGCGACTGCCCCCAACGCTAATTGCCCCGTCGTTACGGGTCTTGGTAAAGCATGTTTGGTCAGTTTTCCCAATGGTGTCTGGGGCAATCCGGGGGCAATATATGATATTGACAGCCTGGAATTAAATTCTATATATGCAGAAAAAACCGGACACTTGATACGCGCCAATGTTGGCGCCAGCCAGCAGCTCATGGCGGCGAGCGAAACCAAAAATTTCGGGCCAGGCACACCGGCTGCACTTGTGACCGGCCCATCGGTCATTCCCGCAGCTTTAACCAACGTGACCGGGACACCCGGCGTGTATATGCCAGACACGAAACGTACTGCCTGGTATCTCGCCCTTCAGGATGAGTGGCAATTCGCGCCGGATTGGACGCTTACCGGCGGTGTTCGTGATGACGACTACTCTGACTTTGGCAATACGATTAACCCGCGCGTGGCGCTCGTTTGGGCGACTAATTACAACCTCACCAGCAAACTGTTATATGGTTCCGCTTTTCGCGCTCCCTCCTTTTCCGAGCTATATGCGGTAAACAATCCTGTTAATTTAGGTAACCCACAGCTTAAACCCGAAAAAATTCAGACGACTGAATTGGCTTTTGATTATCGCCCCGCTTTTACTTGGCAGCATTTGTTCAACACCTACTATTACAAGGCGCAAGACTTGATAGGTCTTGCCCCAACTGCTGTAGCTGGACAACAGGTGGCACAAAACCTTAACGCACAAAATGGCTACGGTTTTGAGTATGAAACGAAGTGGAAACCCAGTGATTCCTGGCAGCTCGGTGCAGCTTATTCCTGGCAACAATCGACAATCCAGAACACCAACGCCACGGTTCCCGATGCACCGGGTCGACTCTTTTCGACTTCGTTGTTATGGAAGCCGCAGGATGACTGGTCTGTTTATGCCAGCACCAACTCGGTAATGGACAGGGTGCGGGCAGCGGGTGATACTCGCGGCAACATCCCTGACTATACCTTTGTAAATCTTACCCTGCGCAAACGGTTAAGCAGGTCTGTGGAGTTTGCGACTTCGGTGCGCAACCTGTTTGATGTGGTTGGCCTTGAGCCGAGCAATGGCTCTATTCCTGGTGACTACCCTTTAGCGGGGCGCAGTATCTATGCGGAGTTAAGTTATCACTTGGGCAAGTGACAGGCAATTGCAGCGCAAGGCGATTAAAAGGAGCGTTGATGACCGCAGAAAGAAGGAAGGTCGAAAGTCGTAACGATGTTTTTGTAGAGCGTACCGCCACAAAAATATGGCAAGAGATCGAGAGCACGAACAACCCCTATCTTGCCGATTCATGCCTCTGCCACGGATATGATCTGCTGGAATTGACGCAAAAATGCAGCTTTGTTGAAGTGTTCTACTTGTTGTTTCGCGGTGAATTGCCTGATGCCGATGAGGCGAGATTGCTGGAACAGCTAATGATCGCGCTGATCAATCCCGGCCCACGCCACCCGGCTACGCGGGCAGCGATGAATGCCGGGGTTGGCAGTACCGACCGTGAACATATTCTGCCCATTGCCTTGTCCGTTTATGGTGGTAGCCATTTGGGTGCCGGGGAGGTCGAACCAGCCATGGATTTTCTGCGTAAACAACGTAAACACGACCCTCGGCAACTTGCTCACGAATTGATAACCAACGGTACGCCGCCCCAAGAAGGCGATTGGCACATTGCCCCCGGCTTCGGCAGCCGTTTTGGCGGGGTGGATCCGATGGCTACAAAAATTGCCAACCATCTCTCCGGGCTACCGGGTAAACATGAAACTCTGTTGTGGGGTTGCGCCTTTGCCAATGCCCTGAATGGACATTCACTCGGCTGGCTGGCTCCAGCCGTAGCCGCAGCAGTGTTTACCGATCTTGGTTTCAGCCCCCGTGCGGGTGCGGGTTTGTTTCAGTTGTTGGGCGCACCAGGCCTGTTGGCGCATGGTGTGGAATTAAGCAATAAACCGGTGACCGCCATGCCATTTGTAAAGGATGAAAATTATGTCATCAAATATGAATGACTGTGCTTACCAACTTTGGGATGAACGTCGTGGCAAAATCCAAAGCAAAAAAGGTGGCTGGGTAATCGGCAAGGGGATATTTAATCATGGTTACTCCATGATGGACGATCTGGTTGGCAAGGTTTCTTACATGCAAGTGATGGTACTCAACGCCACGGGACGTTTGCCGGAACGCCCTGTAGCTGATTGGTTTGATGCGATCCATATTTGTTTAAGCTGGCCGGATCCGCGTATTTGGTGCAACCAGATTGGCGCGCTTGGCGGCACGACCCGTGCATCGGTGGTGGCGGCTACCACGGCAGGTGTGCTGGCGGCAGATGCAAAGTCATATGGGATCAAACCGTTGATCCAGGGTGTGCGTTTTATTCAGGCGGCGCAGATAGATTTCAAACGCGGTTTGAGTGTCGGTGAAGTCATCCGCAATGAGTGTGCCAAGCATCGCGGCAAGCCTAATATCATGGGTTATGCGCGCCCGCTTGCCAAGGGAGACGAGCGGATTGTTGCGATGGAACGTGTTCAGCAAGAGCTAGGCTTACCAAGCGGAGAACATCTGCAATTGGCTAGGAAAATCGAGCAGTCCTTGCTTAAGGATTTCGATGAAAGCATGAACATAAATGGTTATATGTCCGCTTTTCTTTCCGACTTGGGTTATACCGATGAAGAGGTATATCGAATTTTTGCCGTATTGGTAACCAGTGGCGTAACCGCCTGTTATGTAGACACCCGCGATAAGGCACCAGATACATTTCTACCTCTGCGTTGTACTGATATCGAATACTCGGGCACATTGGCACGGCCAGTGCCTTGACAATTTTCACAATCAAAAACACAACCAATAATCCGAAAGCGCTAATCATGAATAAACATGCACTCATCACCGGAGGCAACTCCGGAATTGGTTATGCGACAGCCCGCTTGTTTAAAGATCGCGGCTATCAGGTGACCATCAGCGGTCGTAATTCCGACAAGCTATCCCAAGCTGCGGCAGAGCTTGGGGTAGAGTGGGTTGTGGCCGACATGGCACGACTTGATGATTTAAAGATGATGGCAACCCGATTTAATGAAAGCGGCCTTGATGTGTTGGTAAATAATGCCGCTATTGCGGCTTTCATGCCCATTGATGCCCATACCGAGGTGGACTACGAAAATTTTTTGAATACGAATATTCGCGGCCCACTGGCGTTAATTCAAGCACTAATGCCCGCGCTGCGGAAACGCCAAGGCTGCATCATAAATATTTCATCCGCCATCAGCAACAATGGATTACCCAATGCATCTTTATATGCTGCCACCAAGGGCGCGGTAGATGCTTTCTCGCGTAGCTTGGCACTAGAGCTTGCGCCACAAAATATTCGTGTGAATGTAATTTCACCCGGCGCTATTGATACGCCGATTATTTCAAAGCTGGGGCTGGATGAAAAACAAATAGAGGCCATAAAGGCACATGTAGAAAGCACCATCCCCTTGAAAAGGTACGGGCGAGCAGATGAGGTGGCTCAGGTGATACTCGCCCAAGCTGAAGCCACTTACGTTACAGGGGCAGTCTGGGCGGTTGATGGTGGAGTAGATGCTTGTTAGTCGCCGCGTTGCCACCACGGTCAATTTATGTAGCAGAACGGATGCGGCAACCGGGCGACACCCGTCCCCAAATTCCCGACTACACTACGGTGGACATGAATCTGCGCTTTGAGAAATTTTTCGGAGGCTGGACCGCAAGCGCCATGGTGACGAATTTGTTTAATGCCAATGCGCTGGAACCGACCTTTTTATCATCGGGCATCCCTGCCGATCTGCCGCTGCCCGGACGCGGCGTTTTCGTACAGTTACAACATGGGCTTTGAGGTAATTCGGTAGCCATTCCATTTCATTATGTTCTACGGCATCTTGGTGGCTATCCTGTTCGAGGATAATGACCGCCACAATTTGCCTGAAAATAGCAATGTAAACTATCCTGCGAACAGATTCTATGACAAATAAAAAATGATTGATTATTGTAATTGCACGAATTACAATAAATCATCTATTTGTTACGGTTATAAATATCATGAAAACATTCACTATTGAACAGGCGCGTTCTGCGGCAGCTTCCGGAGGTGTATTGTCGGCCAACTTGCGACCTGTGGGTAGCGTGTTCGCCCTAGAGTTTGAAACTCGCAACGGATCGGCGATGCTTATTGCTTCGGTATCCAAGGAAGTGCGCCGTTTCGTTAATCCGATCAAGGCGTTTGAGATCGTTCGCGAGCTGGGCTTAGAAGGGGGGCATTATTCGGTGACCCAGTGGAATCCCGACGACGATATGGATCGACATACGCGCCCAGACCGTTCGCTTGCCATGAAGAAAAATCACGAAGCGGCTGAACTAAAGCGCGTATTGGATGAACGGATCCGCATGGCAGACGACCCGAAAACCAAGTGGTTAGACCATGAGGAGGTTTTCGCAGAACTTGAATCCCGCTATGCTGATTAAGTACCTGCCCATGGCTATCTCTGATTTGCAGGATATGGGCGACCATTACCGCGAAGTGGGTGGTAATAAGCTGGCCAGACGCATGGTTGGGAGTGTAAGGTCTGAGGTTTTGGTGTTGCGCGATTTCCCTGAGCGGCCCCCTATTTATGAGCTTGCGCCAGGTGTCCGCCGCCTAGTTGTTGCCAGCGGTGCTTTTCTCGTATTCTATCGGCTGCGTGACAACGTTGAGGTGCTGCATGTTCGCCGCGCTGAGCGTGAACCGGTGGCGGCAAAACTCTTGGAAGAAAAGAATGCTCTTCGTTAAACACACAGTGACGATGCTATTGGCATAAGGCTTGGGTAAGCGAGAGCATCGCGCCTGATGCGACATAAATGCGGGTATTTGAGTTGCACGTATCAATGTACTGAAACTGTGTTGCAGGTCTTTAAGTTTACGCTGCCCTAATTGCTTTTTATTGCATAAAGCCCGCCCCGTTCAGGAAAGAAGAAATGCTGGGATTATTAGGTAATGGATTTGTTTGGAAAACTTTGCCATGATAAATACTTGGACTCATGTTTAGAGGTAATGCCAATGACAACCATGAATATATCTCTTCTTGAATCACTGTTGGATGTTGTAAAGGTCGAGGCAAAACTGGACTACATGCTATATCTCGAATTTGAGAATGGCGAAAAACGCGTTTTTGATATGTCGCCATACATGGACAAAAAACCCTTTGTGCAACTGAAGGGTTCTTCTTTGTTTGCCATGGCGACCGTCGATTACGGAACGGTCGTTTGGCCGGGCAATATTGATATTGCACCTGAGACGCTTTATGACAGGTCTCGACCGGCGTAATTCCATTCCCATCTGCCGCTACCCGGACGCGGAGTTTTCGTACAGCTACAGCATGGGCGTTGAGCGAACAAAAAATTGCATCTGCGATATATAAAGTTGCGGTAGCATATTGCAAAGATGCCGACATTCAGATCGGCACACAATAATAATGCCGCTTGGCATTACAGGAGGATGCATCCATGCAAGCATTGAGCAATCTGCCAATCCTTGGCCTTTTGGTATTGGCCTCTATCGGTACGGCTTTCGCACAGACCGCCGAAGAAGACGATTTGGCGCTGGCCTACGGCGACAAGTCCACCATCAGCATCGCCACGGGTAGTAAGCAACCCATCACCAAGGCTCCGTCAACGGCTACCGTTATTACCGCCGAAGACATCAAGGCCATGGGTGCCACCGATCTGGATCAGGTGATGGAAACCGTGCCGGGGGTGCATGTCTCGCGCACGGCGAACTTTTATTTTTCTACTTATGAGATTCGCGGCATCGTCGGCAATCCGACTAATCCCCAGGTGCTGATGCTGCAAAATGGCATCCCGATGAACACCTTGTATCGCGGCGACAAGGGTCAACTCTGGG
Organism: Gallionellaceae bacterium; assembly: GCA_003151655.1. Taxonomy (GTDB): domain Bacteria; phylum Pseudomonadota; class Gammaproteobacteria; order Burkholderiales; family Gallionellaceae; genus PALSA-1006. The sequence goes on from PLYB01000255.1 coordinate 6,891, forward strand.
CAGGTCTGCCGCTGGAAAATATCGCCCGCATTGAGGTCATCCGTGGCCCCGGTTCGGCGCTGTATGGTGCCGATGCTTTTGCCGGGGTGATCAATATCATCACCAAAACGGCGGCGGACACCAAGGGAACCGAGTTCGGCGCACGCGACGGCTCTTTCAATACCCGGAACGCGTGGGTGCAACACGGCGATCAGTGGGGAGCGGTGGATGTGGCGGCTTCCCTGAATGTCGGTGGCACCGACGGCAGTAAGGGAATCATCACGCAGGATGCAGCACGACTTCACTGCGCCAGCTGCTCACTGGCACCGGGGCCTGTCGCCACCGGCTATAACTCCATGGATGGCAGTATCGATTTGGGCTACGACAAGTGGTTGTTGCGCACCGGCTACATACTGCGTGACAATATGGGCATGGGCGCGGGCGTTTCCTCTGCCCTGGATCCTGTCGGAAAAAACAGGAACGAACGCATCAGCAGCGATCTGTCCTGGAACGATCCCAATTTATCCCCGAATTGGGGAGCCGGTTTCAACATCAGCTATTTGCACTATGCCGAGACGCTGGATCAAAACTATCAACTGTTCCCTCCCGGCACAATCTTTCCTACCGGGACATTTCCCAATGGCGTGATCGGCGATCCCGCGAGAGATGAACGGCAAATGAGGCTCTCAGCTTTCACTACCTATTCCGGTTTCCGCAGCCACAGTCTGCGTCTCGGCTTGGGGCATGATGACTTGAATATGTACGCAACCTAGACCAACAAAAATTACCTGTTGAGTCCAGCGGGCGCGCCGGTGCCGACGGCGTTTATGGATTATTCCAACATCCAGACCCACTTGCCGCCGGAACTGCGCAAAGTCGATTATCTTTATGCGCAGGACGAGTGGAATATTGTGCGGGACTGGACGCTGACTGCCGGAGTGCGCCACGACAATTACTCCGATTTCGGCGGCACCACCAACCCGCGCCTAGCGCTGGTGTGGGACGCTACCCAGGATCTTACCGCCAAGCTGCTCTACGGCGCGGCCTTCCGTGCTCCTTCTTTTAATGAGCAATACGGCATCAACCCGGTCGCCAACGGCAACCCCAATCTAAAGCCGGAAACCATCAAGACGCTGGAAGAAGCGTTCTCTTGGCAGGCACGCAAGAATACTCAGCTAAATCTGAACTTTTTCCACTGGCAGGCGGAGAGTCTCATTCAAACTGTGGCCAACCCCGCGCCAGCACCCGGGGCGACCTACCAAAACAGCGGTAAGCAGTATGGCGGCGGCGTGGAGTTGGAAGGAGTATGGGATGCCAGCAGTGTTGTCCGACTGACCGGCAACTACTCCTACCAGCAAGCCATCGACGAGGCCACCAATCAAGACTCCGGCTACGCGCCGCACAACCATATCTACTTGCGCGGCGATTGGCGCGTTGCCAGCGGCTGGCTTACCAGTACCCAGATCAACCGGGTATCGGATCGCCTGCGGGCAGCCGGTGACACCCGCGCCCCCGTGCCGGACTACACCACGGTGGATATCACTGCGCGCACCACTTTCGACAAAATAGAACTGGCAGCATCGGTGCGCAACCTGTTTGATGCCATCGTACTTGAACCCACTCTGCCCGGATCAACTCCGGCGAATGTGCCGATCCCCAACGACTTGCCGATGGCACCGCGTTCCTTGTGGCTGCAAGCGACGTACAAGCTATAAAAATTTACCGTCCATTGGCATTCATGCCAACCCAATGTGCAAGGGAAACGCAGATTAAATCCGTTCGTGGTGAGTATTTTCCGTTCGCTCCCTCGATACACCGCGCAAGCGCGGCACTCGGGACGAACGGAAAATGTATCGAACCATGGCTTTCGGATTTAATCTGCGCTTCTCTAGCCTTTTCGCGCTAGAGGATTTGGTGTGGGCTCAGCGATTCTGCTCAGCGTATTTCGATCCGTATGATGGAAAGGTTCGTCCTTGCCCTTGATCATAAGTACGGTGTCCTCATCGTAAGACCAGGTGTCATCCGCATTGATAGTTACTTTGATTCGAAACTCAACGGTCTTGAAGGCATAATCAAGAAATGGTGACGAGCGAATGCCAAAATTTTCGGAATCATGCGTGGCTATTAACTCAAATTCTTTCGCATCGGCATTGGCCTTACCGGATGCCATAACGACCTGGGCGCGCGGAATCGTGAGCGTATGGATCACCGTATTCGTGGACGGCTCCCATAGCCAGTATCCCACCTGCTCATGATATGTTTTAACCTGATCCGGCTTGACTATATGTGTGTGGTAACGCAGGCCGTAGAGTAATTGCGGCCCGTTGGTCTGCGGGTCGATGGGTTGAAGTTCAATATGCTCGACGAAAGCCTGCTGCTTTGCCCCCTCGACTTTCGGCTTAACGTCCGCACCGCGAGTGCCTTGCCAAATCCCCGCCATCGCGCGCAGGGGGCCAAGATTTTTCAGTGTATCCACATCCACATTTGAGGGCTCGGTATAGATGTCTTCCGGAAACTGCGTCATGTGCATTCTCTCCAAGTAATTATCAGGTGTGCCGCTTGGCTCATCATGGTCGAGACGTGTCGTCAGTGAAACACAAACCGACCGGAGTGTACTTCAAGACTTTGCCGTCCCGAATGTAGAAGATATTATCGCAGCCAATAAGTTGTGACGTGCAATTGCTGAAGGCATCAAAGTTTTCCGGACTCATATATCCATTGATTAGCCCATATTTATCGCAACTGTTTATTCCCTGTTTGTTCATGTAGTCGCGAATTTCCAAGCCAGAGTCTTGCAATGTTTTTACCATATGAATTTGTGAAAACATGTAATGGGATTCCAGCTCTTCAACGGGTACGCCTTTCCATGCATTCAGATCGTCTCGTCGGACATCTTTGTTATGAAGGCATCCGCCGAGTGCGCAACAAAGCAGAATCGGCATGAACAGTATTTTGTACATACCGGAGCGCGAAGCCGTTTTCAGACTGCTTTTCGTAATCACTGTTCATTACCCCTGTCGCTAACAAGTTAGTAATTGCGGGTGAGAATTGCTTTGATACGAATGATGCGGAACAGAAGTTTGATCAAACTGCATCATACGAGCGAATAGGCGCATCAGGAAAAATATTTTTCATCCGACTGTTAAGTTACGGGCAAATTTTCCGATAACAAGACTGACAACGTGATTTTGCTTTAAATAAAACTGAAGAAGAGCGGACAAAAATAAACAGCATAACGCTGGATGTGTTTTTCGATCCGGCATGGGAGTTTGAATGGCCTCAACTATCAATACAAATTTGGCATCAACGAACGCACAGCGCAATTTGTCCTCTTCGCAAGGGGCGTTGAGTACTTCTATGCAACGTTTGTCTTCCGGCACGCGGGTAAACAGCGCCAAGGATGATGCCTCGGGGATGGCGATTGCCTCGCGCATGGAAAGCCAAGTTCGCGGTTTAAATCAAGCGGGACGTAACGCCAGCGACGGTATCTCGCTCGCGCAAACTGCTGAAGGTGCGCTGGGTGCCATTCAAGGCAATATGGCACGGATGCGTGAACTGGCTGTGCAAGGTGCCAACGCGACTTCCGGTGCGGACATCGCTTCGATCAACGCCGAATTTACGCAGCTCAATGCTGAAAATGCGCGGGTGATTGCCTCAACTTCATTCAACAATGTTCAACTGCTCTCGCAACCGGTTAATCAGGTATTCCAAATCGGTGCGAATAGTGTAGCCGGTGTTGATAACATCACGGTCAGCACTCCTGCCGCCATTGTTCCGACTTCCATTTCGCTGGGTGACTCATCTGTTTCTGCACAGGCTGAAATAGCCAAGTTGGATACTGATATCGCCAGCGTTGCCTCGGCTCGTGCCTTGTTCGGCTCGATACAGTCGCGCTTCGAAAATGCGATTAACCAAGTGCAAATTGCGTCAGAAAACCAATCCGCCGGGCGTAGCCGTATCATGGATACTGACTATGCCAAAGAAACAGCCAACATGACCCGTGCCCAAATTTTGCAACAGGCCGGTACGGCGATGCTGGCACAAGCGAACCAGTCGCCAAACGGTGTGCTGACATTGTTGCGCTAAAAACTAGCTGGTTGCTCAAGTTGACCTGACCACAAGCCAGTATTCTCGATAGTAAGCTCTGAGGTTAGCTTTGCTCACTCAAGCGTCGCATGATCTGAAGCCAGCCATCTTCCGCACTAGCGCCAGACTGCTCGAACACTGCTTGCAGTTGCTTCATCTGCGTTCCGGTGAGTTGCGCTTCCAACTTGGTTCCGCTCGTAGTCAGTGTCAGTTGTCGCACCCGTCGATCATGCTGCGCTGTGTCCATGGCTATCAGGCGCATTTCAAGCAACTGACGCAAGGGCGCGTTGAGAGCCTGTTTGCTGACGCTGAGTAAGCCCAGCAAAGTATTGACCGATATCTGCGGATTGCGTCCGACGAAATAGAGAATGCGGTGATGAACTCTCCCCAGTCCGCGCTGATCGAGGATGCGGTCAGGCGGCGCGGTAAAGGCGCGATAACCGAAGTAAAACTGTTCTATGGCCTGGTGCAACGCGGTTTCGCGTTGTTTGGGCGAGCGTGCAACGGGAGCGGGATTTTGGTCAACCATGTTGACATGATAGGCGTATAGGCGTTAGGCTGTCTATAGGTCAACTTTATTGACATTTATGGATACCTTGATGAGTTCATTGTTGTCACATCACAGCCCCCTTTTTTCCACGCGCACACGGGATTTGCATGCCTCGCCGATCCGCGAGATTCTTGCCGTCATCAATCGCCCTGGCATGATCTCTTTTGCGGGGGGCCTACCATCGGTCGATAGTTTTCCCCAATTCAGCATGGATGCAATGCCGCAGGACATCCTGCAATACGGCCCCAGCGAAGGAGAGTGGGAACTGCGCCAGCGCATTGCTGAAGAAGTATCCGGGCGGGGGTTACACTGTACTGCCGAACAGGTGTTGATTCTTTCCGGTTCGCAGCAAGGCATCGATCTTGTCGCCAAAATATTCATTGATCCCGGTACGACAGTAGCGGTGGAGTCGCCAACCTATCTGGCAGCTTTACAGGTTTTTCGTTTTTTCGGCGCGCAATTCATGGCATACGATGCGGATGCGCTGGATGCGCAAGCGTGGCAGCGTGAAAAACCGGCTTTCGCCTACGCCATTCCCACCTTTCAGAATCCGAGCGGGCGCTGTCTTGATGCCAGTCAACGTCAGGCGCTGGCCGAAACATGCGATGCTGCCGGAATTCCCTTGTTTGAAGATGACCCTTACCGTGATTTGGTCTATGACCCGTGCGAACGTACACCGGTGTGCGCCCGACTCCAGCGAACGCCGTGGATTTATCAAGGCTCGTTTTCGAAAAGTCTGGCACCGGGATTGCGGCTTGGCTATCTGGTTGCCGCGCCGGAGCTATTGCCGTTCCTGACACGCCTCAAGCAGGCCGCAGATTTGCACAGTAACCGTGTCAGCCAATGGCTAGTGTTGCAGCAGTTGAACGACCCGACACATGGCACGCGTTTGGACGAACTAGCAGAACGCTACCGTCAACGAAGGGATGCTTTCGAAGCCGCGCTTCGTCGCCATTTCGGTGACATTGCCAGTTGGCAGACACCGCCAGGCGGGCTGTTTTTCTGGCTGACCCTCAATCGATGTATCGATACTCGGCTGCTGTTGCCCAAGGCTATTGAAGCCAGCGTTGCCTTCATGCCCGGCGAACCATTTCTCCCCACGGAAGTGGCGAGCTGCGGTCAGCTGCGCCTCAACTTCAGCCACGCCAGCGAGGAGCAGGCTGATGTGGGTTTGGCGAAGCTGGCAGCATTGGTGCGCAGTTTTACTTAATCCGATTCGGCTACACAGTCTTTTGTTTGAATTCGCACAGGTCACGAATAATGCATTCGCTGCATTGAGGTTTGCGCGCCTGACACACATAACGTCCGTGCAGGATCAGCCAATGATGTGCGTCGAGTTTGAATTCGTCCGGTACGACTTTGAGCAGCTTCTTTTCCACTTCTTCTACGGTTTTGCCGGGAGCGAGACCGATGCGATTGCTGATGCGGAAGATGTGGGTATCGACGGCGATGGTGGGCTGGCCGAAGGCGGTGTTCAGCATCACGTTGGCGGTCTTGCGGCCAACGCCAGCTAACGGCGTCAATTCCTCCATCGTGGACGGTACTTGTCCGCCATGCCTGGCGACGATTTGCTGACAACAGAGTTGGATGTTACGCGCTTTGTTACGGAAGAAGCCGGTCGATTGGATTAGGCGTTCCAGTTCGGCCCGGTCGGCGTTGGCAAAGGCGGCGGCGGCGGCATAGCGCGCGAACAAGGCCGGCGTGACAAGGTTGACGCGAACGTCGGTGCATTGTGCCGAGAGGATGGTGGCGACGAGCAGTTGCAACGGGCCGTCGTAAACGAGCGCGCAGGACGCTTCGGGATAGAGGCCGGCCAGATCGCGGACGATGCGGCGGGCGCGATTCTTCAATGAGTTCACGGCGGTCATGCCAGGAATGGTAGCAAAAGCGGGCGTTTCGGGACAGCGAAGTCCAGCGTGTTATGGAAGGTGATGGGATTACGGTTCTCTCTATGGCCCAACTTCGAGAACGGGGGCGCGTCCATGATCTTGATCATATTTCTATATGTGTTTGGCCTCGTGGTTGTCTTACCGACGTTCATAATAGCTCGTTTAGCCCTCTGTATTATACGTTTGCTTAACGCGACTTGGTTCGACGAAGAATGGCAATACCCCCGCACCCCTGCCAAACATGCCGCCCTGCTCGATTGGGAGGCCTCGATCCGAGATTTCCACCGTCGCCAATCGGCCTTCTGGTTCCCTCCTGGCGCGGCGAAAAGCGAAGGAAAGAAGCCAGATACCGGAATCCGCGCACTCGGCCCATCGGCGTTTCAAGAACGCCGCCGCCTCTTCTGACTCGCCTTTGCGGTCGCCTTCCCTTTATAATGGGCGAGACGAGGAAGTTGTTGGAGAACGTCATGCCGCTTCTCGATCATTTTCATCCGCCGCTGCACGGCCCACGCCGCTGGGAAGGCTTTCATCACGCCTGGGCGGCCAACATCGCCCAGCATCTGAATCGGGAAGTGTTGCCGGCCGAGTTTTTTGCCGAGTCCGAAATCAGCATGGGTCCGACACTGGAGATCGATGTCGCCACCGTCGAATTAACGAATGGACGGGAGACTTCGGGAACGGCGACGGCAACAGGAACGGCGGTTTGGGCGCCCGCTAAACCGCTCATCGCTTTCCCGGTCGATTTTGCCCGTTTGGATGTCTGCGAAGTTCGTGTTTACGAAGATCTGGGCGGATCACAATTGCGAGCGGCGATTGAGTTGGTCAGCCCCGCCAATAAGGACCGTCCAGGCAGCCGCCGAACCTTCGCCGCGAAGTGTGCGGGTTATCTCAAGCAGGCCGTTTCCGTCATTATCATTGACGTTGTCACGGAGAGAACCGCCAATCTCCACATGGATTTGCTCGAAGCGCTGGAAGTATCGCAGGCAGCCTGGGAATCGCCGACCCAACTTTACGCTGTCGCCTACCGCCCCGTTCCGGTGCAGAATCACCAAAGCATCGAAGCCTGGCCGGAGACGCTGACGCTGGGAGACGCCTTGCCCGTCCTGCCGCTATGGCTCAGGTTGGATTTATGTCTTCCGTTGCAACTGGAAGAAACATATGTCGATACTTGCAGCGGGTTGCGGATTCCGTCATAACATCCCAGCCCGGCGGACACCATGAAGAGGTTTCTCCAACCTGATCTGACTCAGAGCGAGCGGAGCCACCTATGACAAAACGATGTCTCATTTGCGAGAGGGAAATCGCATCCGATGAAGTCATCGTCCACAATGCGACCGTATGGAGGTGTCAAGGGAATTATGGAAGCGTGGTATACGACCCCTTGGACGATGGCGTGTTTCTCGAAGCTAGCATATGCGACGCCTGCCTGATCCAGAAAAAGGGATTAATAGAGGAATTGGTTGTCACGCAGCCCCGCGAAGTGATCGA
>PLYB01000169.1 GCA_003151655.1 Gallionellaceae bacterium
GCGCGGCGCGAGCGCGGCATCGCCGACATGGTCATCATCCGCTTGGAACAACTCTATCCATTCCCGCATGATGAATTCACCGCGCAGATCGCCGCTTATCCCAATGCGACCGAAGTAGTGTGGTGTCAGGAAGAGCCGGGCAATCAAGGAGCATGGCATCGCATTCAACATTATCTGTTACGCCACCTGCGCAAAGACATGCGTCTCGACTATGCGCTACGGCCAACGTCCGCTTCACCCGCTGCGGGCTATCTTGCCGTACATAACGAACAGCAGAAAGCAGTGGTCGATGCCGCTTTCCGTCCCGATCTAGATGTGAAGAATATACCAGGAGCAAACCATGACCATCATTGAAGTTAAAGTCCCGCAATTATCCGAATCCGTCACCGAAGCGACACTGCTGACTTGGCATAAAAAAGCGGGCGAGGCGGTGAGTGAAGGCGAAAACCTGATCGACATCGAGACCGACAAAGTCGTGCTGGAATTACCTGCGATCAAGAGCGGCGTGTTGAGCAAGATCGTCAAGCAAGACGGCGACAAAGTGGTGGCGGGTGAAGTGATTGCGCTGCTGGATACGGAAGCGGTAGCGGCAGTATCCAAAGCCAAGGTGGAAGTAGCGGCGGCTGTCACGCCGTCGGCACGCAAATTGGCGCACGCCCATGATGTGGATGCCGCCAGCTTGCAGGGCAGCGGGCGACATGGCGTGGTGACCAAAGAAGACGTGCAGGCAGCGGCAGTCGGTGTCGCGCGCGTGGAGGCCACAGCGGCAAAACCGGCGGCAGCGATTCCGCCAGCAGTTTCCGGAAATCGTATCGAGCAGCGCGTGCCGATGACCCGCATCCGTCAACGCATCGCCGAACGCTTGCTGCAATCACAACAGAACGCCGCTATCCTTACCACGTTCAATGAAGTGAATATGCAGCCGGTGATCGAACTACGCAACAAATACAAAGATGCCTTCGAGAAAAAACACGGCGTGAAGTTGGGGTTCACCTCCTTCTTCGTCAAAGCAGCTGTGCTGGCTTTGCAAAAGTTTCCCATCATCAATGCCTCGGTGGACGGTACGGATGTCGTCTACCACGGCTATTTTGACATCGGCGTAGCCATCGGCAGCGAGCGCGGGTTGGTGGTTCCTATTATCCGCGATGCCGATAAACTTTCCTTGGCGGACATCGAGAAACAGATCGCTGAATTCGCGGCACGTGCCAAAGACGGCAAGCTCACGCTGGAAGAATTGACCGGGGGTACATTTTCCATCACTAACGGTGGCGTGTTCGGTTCCATGCTTTCCACCCCCATTATCAATCCGCCGCAAAGCGCTATTCTCGGTATTCACGCGACCAAAGATCGCCCCGTCGCCGAGAACGGGCAAGTGGTTATCCGCCCGATGAACTATCTTGCGGTGTCTTACGACCATCGCATCATCGACGGACGCGAAGCCGTGCAATTCCTGGTAACGATCAAGGAAGCACTGGAATTTCCGGGACGGGTGTTGCTGGATTTGTAAATGAGTGCTTTTCGCGCCTATCGTATTTTCGAGGAAAACGGAAATTCTGCCGGGCGTTTCGTCGAGTTGTCATTGGACGATCTTGATCCCGGCGAGGTCGTCATTCAGGCGCAGTATTCCAGTGTGAATTTCAAGGATGCACTTGCCGCGACGGGTGCGGGCAAGGTGATTCGTCGCTTTCCCTGCGTGGGCGGCGTGGATGTTTCCGGTGTGGTGGCAAGTTCAACCGATGCGCGCTTTAAGGTCGGTGATGAAGTGCTGGTCACCGGTTACGATATGGGCGTGGCGCATGACGGTGGTTATGCCGAATACGTGCGCGTTGCAGCGGATTGGGTAGTGGCGTTGCCGCAGGGGCTTTCGCTATTTGACGCGATGGCACTGGGTACGGCTGGTTTCACCGCAGCATTGGCGATCCACCGTTTGGAGCAAAACGAGCTGTCACCGGATAAAGGAAAAGTGATTGTCACCGGTGCGACGGGCGGCGTGGGCAGTCTTGCTATCAATATGCTGGCGCAACTCGGCTATCACGTGGTGGCGCTAACCGGAAAAGATACAGAACACGAGTTTCTGAAATCAATAGGCGCAAACGAAATTTTGCCGCGTAGAGAGATTGATTTTGCGAGTGCCCGCCCCCTGGAAAAAGCGCAGTGGGCGGGCGCGTTGGATGCGGTGGGTGGAGATACTCTGGCGTGGCTTGCGCGCACCATGCAGCAGGGCGGCGCTATCGCCAGCTTTGGCAATGCGGCGGGTGTCGAGTTGCACACCACGGTATTCCCCTTTATCTTGCGCGGAGTTAAATTGTTGGGCGTGGATTCTGCCGCGACAGAAATGCCTTTGCGCAAACAAATATGGCAACGTCTCGCGGGCGAATTACGTCCGCAAGCATTAGCGCAGATCGCCCACACAGTGCCGTTTGCCAGACTGCCGGAAGTGTTCTCTAAAATGCTACATGGTGAAACACGCGGTCGCACGGTCGTGGAAATCGTTGCCAAGCCCTAAAAACTCAGTGTTATAATGCGCGCGCTTCACGGCTCGCTCGAGTCGATGATGGTTGGATTATGCCCCGGTGGCGGAATTGGTAGACGCACCAGATTTAGGTTCTGGCGCCGCGAGGCGTGAATGTTCGAGTCATTTCCGGGGCACCACATCAAGAATATTCTAAAAATCAGTATGTGCCGGGAACCATAACTTTGCCGCATCGGCAAGCTTATGCTTCCATATCAGCTATGGCAAAGATATGCTTCCAAATTTTGAGCTGCCATATGGTTGCATAAGATTGCTAATGCCTACAATCGGGCATCTCAGTTTTTTGAGCCCAAAGGTCTTTCATTTCCATAAAACTGATGTTCAGCAATTGTTAATTCTCCCCCTCAAGATGAAATTGCTCATTTTCCCGCCTAATGGTAGAACACATGGGGTGAGCAAGGTTTATTCGCGCAGTTCGTTTGAACGGTTATAAGGTTTTTCTAAGTTACCGCAAAGTAAATCATCAAAAGCAGAGTCGAATTTATGCAAGACTTTTTCCAGATTAGAAAACTTACTATTGCTCAATTGTTCGGAAGCACGCACATCCAAGTTTGTTACTGTGTAAAGCGTAAAATCTTTTGTCCACATTGAGGAACGCCCTAAAAGACACACACCAAGTGAGTGACCAATATGTTTGCTATTTAGACTTTCTATATCATGGGCGTGCTGTGCTATAAACTGCTTCATCGCAACACCAAGTATTCTTTTTGCGACTAATTCGTCATTGACTTCAATTTTTTGGATACCTTTCGACAAAATGCTGGAAACATCAATGAAAATTAAACCAAGTTTTGAATCCGAGGTTTTTTTCATTTCGCGTTCAAGCTGTTTTCCTGCGGTATCGAAATTTTCCTTAAATCGTTTTTCTGATGTAATTCGCTTACACTCAGAATAGACAATAAGCTCTTCTTTGCGCGCGACAATATCTGTTAGGAAATCAAAATCCACTTTATATCCGGCTCGAGAGAATCTGGCCGCCACAAGTAGCTCAAACAGATAGTCTCGGGATTCAGAAATAGCAGCATTGTTTAAATGATCTCTTCCTGTAATTACCTTGCCTAATCTGGTTTTGAAGCCATTACTTTTTTCTTCTTTGAATACGGTTTTTATAATTACTATTTCAAGGCACTCGTTATATGATTTTATCAATAATTCGAACGCCAATCTTCCTTCTTCCGAATCTGGATTATTTACTGTAAAGAATGTATCTATATATTTAATGTAGCGTGAGTATCTTGTGCACAGCGATTTAAAGCCGAAAGACTTTAGCCAGTTGAGTACTTCTGGCATTTTTTGTAATACCAGTTCACTTGGAAAACTTTTCTCGTTGATGGAAGAGTTAGGTTGCACTTAGTACCTATGAATGTTTAACCACGTGTTGACGGATGGCTTAGGCCGAGAATAGAGTTGCATGAAGTCCACTCTTGGATGCTTGCCATGGGTTAGTAAATGGCCCTCGGAAATGGCCATCTGAACTTTCAGAATCGGTAGTGAACACGGCTTCCGAAAGGTGGAGGGACGCTCCACATAGATCTTCCCAAAGTCGGTCACGCCTACCTGCGTTCTCAGGTGTTGCATCTTGGTGAACTAGCCTCCCTGCAACGTAAGTACGCTCTCTGAGTTCGGCTGGTATGGCAGAATAGATTCTGTACCACGCAAATCTACCCACTCCCTTTGATCGGATGTTACTGGGTATCTGAAAATCACGGACAAATATTTGAGGGCAACTCAAAAGTCCATTTACGTCATAGGGGAAATACGGGGAGCCAAACTTTGGTGGCGAGCCGGGTAGATCGCAAGTGCATATGGTTACCGTCCCTTTTGCGGTGAACAGAACTCCTTTGTCGTAGTGCAGACTGAACAGATGCACTACGCGACAGACGAACTTGCTTTCTTCGGTGAGTCGATATTCTTCTGAACAGTAGATAGAGGATGTCATCAGGGATGATCCCTAGCGTTAAAATTGAGAGGCAGGCCACTTCTGGCCTGTCCCGCTCGAATGTCGGGTTGGGCGACTCACTTTCAGAAAACCGTGACAGAGAAGGGCGTACGGCCAATTTGCCTAGAAAAAACATGGTTTGGCTTAACGTGGATTTTGTGATTACAAGAGCAGTATGCAACTAGGTTTGCAACAGCAGCTTCTTTCTCCAAGTTATGCACTCCAATGCACCAGACACCTCGTAGATCATCTTGTGAGTACTTAATATTTTGCAACTTTGCCTTGTCACGCAACATTGAGTTAATACATCCGCGCGGGGATTTTTGCTGCTTGATCTCAATGGCAAGTGGTGATTGTTTATGTTTCTGTTGAACCCAAAAATCGATGGCGCAAGATGCTTTCACTTTGGATAAGCGCCTGTCAAGCTCATACCGCTGCTCGCGATCCCAATAGGTGATTTCAGGATGAGACTTACAGAATTTAGCAAACTCAATCTGTATCCATTTCTCCCAGCCAGTGATGTTGAATTCGGCGATTGTGTAGAGAGTGTCTTTGATAGCCTTCTTCGCAAAGAAATCCTGAGTGATACGTGTGACAAACGCGAAATCAGTAGTCATAGTGATGTACGAGAAAGTAGTGGATGAGTCGCCCAACAGTTATTTACCAGCCCCATCGGTTTGTATTGTTAAAAAATGTGGAACCCAAATTTTTGATAAGAAGTTGATTCATTGAGGTCAGTGGCTATTATTGTTACCCTATAGGCATAATATTACAGATGAATTGGAGCTGCATATTATTTTCTGATCTTCTCATTCTGCATTACAAATCTCCAAGGGCTTTAATGTAAGCCCTCAGTAGATGTGGCTGTGCAAGAGACATACCCTCCTTATTGAGTACATAGTCTACTTGTCGTTGGGAAGGATACCTTCCATCAGCACGAACAATTTTCACAACTTCTTTCACGCGCTGACTCTGTTGGGCTTGATGTTTTTTAGAACGAATTTTTATTGCAGCTTTGTGTCGTTGCGACAGCAATTGGCACAACTCAGGAAACCAATATTGCAGGCAAGTTTGTCGCACTCCAAGGTTAGCAGCAATCATGCTTACTGATTGACTTGCATCAGCGATCAGCCGTGCTTTCAAAAAATCTTCCCATTCTTTTCGTCTCTGCGGTGATGGACGTGGGCGAGCTTTTCGTTCTTTCAATTTGCTTGGCAGCAGCCGAAATCCGGTATTTGTCGAAGGAAATGGTGACTCGAAAAACACATCCGTTGGCATGACATTCACACCGTAGCAAAGTGCAAGAAATTGGGATGGAGAAGGACGCTCACCTTTTGTTAACCAGCCTGTCAGACCCATATCATTGAATCCCACTGCCCGGCAAAAGACTGCCCTGTTGCCGTCTGCCATGGATCGAACACGCTCACGAACAAAATCTCGGAACTGGTCAGCAGATGGAGCAAATTCTGAGTCCGCTTGACGCGTCAGCATGTCACCAATCGCGTCATCTGCCCACAATTGAAACTGTGATATTTCTTTACGAGGTCGGATTCCCGCGAGCGATTGATGACAGTGATCACAAATGCCCATATCAGGGAAACGGGGTATGTATGGCTGGGTCTTTCCACAATAGGGGCAATGATCTTCGAGACGACACATATGCTCGGTACATGATCGTGAGACCTCGATGTACCACCTGAGAGGGAAAGTTACATCTTGTCCCAGTAGGTGCTGCTGATGAAGACATGCAGGACACCATCTCGGGTGTCGAGCTAACAGCCCTTGACCATTGTAGGGAAAGAGACCCCGCCACGGGAGCAGGGTCAGGTGGCGAAGATTCTGATGCGCTGTCAGCTTTTCAGTCGCGGACACGAACATATCGGCGTAACGGCCAAGTCCATTTATCGTCCCCGCATTGACTCTGAAAAATCCCGAGTAACCAAGCTTCGAGATTGCGACATCCGCAGATCCCAATACCTCTTTGATCAATAGCCTCGGGCTAACTCCATGTGCCCTGCTGGTTCTAACCAGCAGGGACAGGAGGCTTTCCTGATGCGGCGTACCTACGCCTGATGGAGGTAGTGAGAACAATACACTCCGGGGCGAGATAAGCGGAGGTTGATAAACCAGCGCATCATCGAGACTCATACGTGCATCCCAACCGGATCGCGTTTCGGATTACGTTTGCCTGGACGAGGACGTTTTCTGGACAGATCATGGTCATCCCGCGCAAGCAAAACGCCATTAGTGAGCAAGTCCAGTATCCGCTCGTCGCTAACGTCGGTCAGTTTAATTTCTCCTAAGCAAGCCTCCTCAATTATTGTCTGGAGCCCACGATTTTTCAGCGCAAACCGTTCGGCAAAGGCGGCATCAATGATGGAAACATTTTCCTGAAGCGCATATTCAAGACAGCGCCCCAGCCAGTCCTTAAGGATGCCGACGCACCCGGCGGAGTTCTGATAGAAATAGTCCGCCTGTACGTCGAGCCGGGTTGGGACGTGCATGGACATCTTTTGCTCCAGAAACCCGAGTACCTTGCGGAAATTTTCTCGATCTTCGCTGTTTCTCATGTCATATCGCGGAAAATTTATTACCTGACTGCGGCGTGTAAGCTGACCGCTTTGCTCAAGGATTTCCAATAGCTTATAAGTGCCGACAAGGATAATCGTGATGCCCGTTTCGATGGTCAGCGACTTCAAGCTTTCAAACAGGCACTCCAGCCGTTGCCTGTTGCCCACAAGCATCATGTGATGCGCTTCGTCGATAATCATGACCTTTGTTTTTCGACGGCGCACATATTCCTCCGTCGAGCGTCGCAAAGCATCGGTGGTTGATCGTTGCATGAATGATGTTTCCAAAGGGTGATTGGGAAATAGCGATGTTTGCCTAGGAATAACCAGTTTGCGATCAACCAGCGGCTCACTTTGCCCAGTCTGAAGGCGAATATAGAAGTCCTTCCAGTTGAAAGTATTTCCGTTGGGCGGTACTGCATTGATTGTGACTACAGGAACGAAGTCTGGTTCTGCAATCATTCGATCCTCATAGTATTTAAGCAACCGATTGCTGGTTGCTTTGATCAGCGTGCTTTTTCCCACGCCAGTCGGCCCTGTAAGGATAATAATCTGCGGAGATGATGTGGCACCAAGGGCTGCACAAATATCCAGAAAAGTATCTTTGGCGGCAGGATGGGAAAAAACATAGCTTTGAAAATCGGCCAGTATTTCTGCGACAGGACGTTTTGGTTGGATTTGAGTATTCATTTTAGCTCCTCAAAAATTTCAATAGATATAGGGGTAGTCCATGAGTTGTCCTCGGCGGGTGATTGATTGCCCAGCAAAGGAACCGACGGTGTTGGCGGATGAGGTTCGTTAACCTGCCGCTCAGCATCACGCCGTTGCTGCAACAGGACGACTTCAGATTCACGAGCCTTGGTGACATACGCTGCAATATCTCCGGCATTCACACCCCTTCGAACATCTGCCAGATGATGCAAGACGCGAATTTCCTGCGTAATGGCCGCGATTTCCCGTTCTGTTCGTCGCTCAAACAAGGCTTGGTGCTCGGAACGGCACAGAACCCAGTTACCGTTTACCAGCGCATAGGCGCGCGATACATCGAACGGGTCGTAAACGAGATGGACTTTCGTACTTGTGACCGTTGCCTCACGGAAACTAGGATGCCAATAAAATATGCCCTTGATCTTGATGCCCCTCCCTGAGCGCACCAGTGCTTTGCCGGCAATGGTGGTTGGCATGCACAGCCGATTAAAATCTTCGGTATCGGGAATCAAGATGTGGTCGCGGCAACCTGTCATAGCTAATCCGCGCGCCATAGCTTCTTTCGGAGTCATTCCTAAAGCTGGATGTATGAGACCGGCATAGGTGATGTCGACGAATTCCTCAAAGGCATCGGTTAGCGCAGGTAAAGTCCAAACGGCCAGTTTGCGTGGATCATGGCTAGGAGACATGCTTCTGGGTTGTTGTAAGGACTGACTGTTGCCCCTCAGGTTATGAATTAAAGCCTGATTGCTTACCCCGAAGAAACGTTCAATGACGGAACCAAAGCGTCCTTTGGCGGCGGGCCGAGATTTTTTATGGGTTTCCAATCTGGCCAGAAGTACTTCGAAGTATAGACTTTCAAAATCACTACCCTGATCTACGACAATGGTCTTGGGAATACGTCCATGCCTGCGAACACAATTTCGGATCACCGCCATGCAGCTGCGGTAGCTGGGTGGATCAAACGTAAGGTAGAAAGCCAGCACCAGTCGAGTGTACGCATCCAAAAGAATTGTTAACCATGGACGTCTGAGATTTGCCCCGGTGCGACTATCAACCAGCTCCACATCAAGTTCAGTATGATCAATATGGCCTATCTCGAAGGGACGCTCGCCGTGGCGTGGTGTGGATTGATCGATGTACCATTGAAACTCGGTGATTTTGTAAACTGCACGGCGGCCTTGTCGGGCCAGCACCACCACCTCTTCTTTCCGGCGTTTGATTTCGGCACGAAAAGTTTTATCAGATGGCGGTGATAATCCACGCTCAGTACAGAGATTGCGCACCCTGCCGTAACAGACCGAAATTTTTGGCTGAAAATTTACCAGCACATCCCCATCAATAACCTCGTTCATCACCACAACTACTTCCGTATTGACCTTTCTGGAGCGGTTGCCTCTGGCACTGATTCGCGGAACAAGGCCGGCAAAGCGATTGCCGAAAGTGATTTCGCCATCAATTGCGCGCTTGCGCCAATAACGCAGAGTTCTCGCCGGCACCGAAATAGCACCGGCTTCCGCATCATTGAGATGTGCCACACGCCGGATAGCACCTTCTAGATCTGCTGGTGCAGCTCGTTTCATGACCTTGGCAGACAATTCATGGCGCTGATCGGCCTCTGTGGTGATGCCGGTGATAGCTCCCCGTGCCACAAGAGTTTGGAATGTGTCGAGTCGAAGGTTTGTGATATCCCTGTTTTCATCTTCCAGAAAGATATCGCTTGCACCCACGTTCAGAATTCGCCAAGGGCTACCATCCCAAACGATGGGAGTTCCGGAAGCCATCAGGATCGTGTGCAGTGGAACGACGGCTTGTTTACTGGAGCCTTTCCGCTGATGCTGATAAATTTGCGCACTGAGACTGTCTATGCAAACGTTTGTAAATCTAGGCTCCGCAAGAAGTTCCCGCTCCAAGTCAACGATTAGAAGGCCATAAGCAATCAGCGCAAAGATGCTGTCGGCCGATACTTCCGGTTGTTCGAGCAAGCGCTGCAAAAGCATCCATCGCTCACCACTGAAGTATTTTGCAACGGCAGAATAAATTCCCTGTGGCGGTTGAGGGCATTTCCCCTGAAGGTAGTCAGACAGGAATTCAAGATTACGGACGAGCATCCAGTTGGTTTCCTGTGTTGATTGCACCTTGAAGCCGAGTCCAAACTGCGCGGCAAACTCTTCGCCTGGCGGGCAGCGCCAACCGCCATTGCCATCCGGCACATAGCGAGTGTTGCCGCTTTCGTACGATGCTTTGAGTTGCTCTTCCGGTTTGCACTCCACCCATCCCATCCAGTTTTCCTGAATTAGGAAGTAGTCCGGTGTGGAAAGATGCGATACATGCTTGCCATCGGCATTTTGATAGTTGAGCTTGACCTTGCTAGGCTGATCGTAGAACTCGTAGGTGTTTGGGTCATGCTCCCAAAAATATATAGCGGGCAATTCTCCCTTGTGACTTTCGGCTTGAATGACGCAGCCCATCTTTCGGCTGGCAAAACGAGTGGCGACATTGTGTGTTCCGCCGCCGACGCGTCTGACTGGATCTGATGTCCTAATCGTGTCGACGACTTTACGTCCAATGAGGGGAATATTTTGCTGAATGTATAGGCGTAACAGTTCGTTCTCGGTCAACATGTGACTCTCCTTTTCGTGTTCAACTCCTTGGCAAACGCATAAACTGAAGGTGAGTTGTGCCAGACGGCTCTTGGCCGCCAAGGAATTAAGTTGCATTGAAATGCCCGTGAGGGCGAAAGGAGGCCGGCGGCTGTCAATGACTAACTATTGACAACTGTCGTTAGAGCGGGGAAAATTCAACTAGAAGTGTAATAGATAGTTTCATTTTCACGAAAGGCTTGGGGCTCCAACCCCAAGCTTTTTTCGTCTCTGGCCTCTCAATTTAAATCGATGAGCGTCAGGTCATTTTTCTCTCCTTTAAATAGTTGGACATCGGGCTTACGTCGTAGCTTTTGTCGATGATGAACCTTGATCACGCAATTGTAGAACGTCATTTATGATTCTGATTTGCACTGGACCAATGCGGTCTAATTCCCGCCAAAGTTTATTGATCATTCTGGAGATTTCGGCAGATGTATCGTCGGGCAATGTGTAATTGCGTTGTGATTCATCCACGGCCTGCCACAATGCGGCTTGCTCTATAGCATCGAGATTCAGTGCATCAATAAGCTTCTCGATGAAGTTCTTATTGGTAGGTGGTTTTCGACCGACCTCAAGTGCCGAAACGTAGGCCTGTTTAAAACCAATCAGCGTGGCGAGTTCTTTCTGACTGAGTTGATGGCGCCTGCGCAGGTCGTGGAAATATGTTGAAAAAATGGTCACAAAAATCTCCCAGCAAATGACGTGATGCCGGGATTCTTGCTCTATTTTTGAATGCGTGCAAGCGATTGATTATGAGGGTAACTGTAGTATACGAATATGTATACTACAGTTACCTTTTGCTGTTGCAAAAATGCCGTCTTTTGAATAATTTAATGCGATTCGCAGTAGTAATTCTCTGCGCCGGGATTGGTGTGGATTTAATAAACTACATTTTCTTCGTTCAACTTTTTTTCGACTTAGTGACGCTCTACGGAAGATGGTAATTGAACACCGCGAGAAGCCAATTCAGCTCTGAATATTTTGATGAACTCACTACTAACAGTCACCGTTGCACCAACCGGCACGGCCTCGATTTTTCGATTGAATCCATCAGTCGCTGCCACTGCACGATCTTGTCCAATAAATATCGTAAGGGGATGTCCAGAATCAATTGCATGATTAACGACTTCTGGGGTTAGCATGAAATAATCAGTCCACCAGCATGAAAATCCAATGTTGCCCTGGCATTGTTTGTTCTTTCCATATCCCTTCATCTGATAAACGGCGAGCCCCAACTCATTATTCATCCCAACTTTATTGAGCAACATTTTATTTCCGGCATCGTCAACCAAGGATACCGTTGCCCATGAAGAAAAAATGCCACTGTTCGTTTGTTCAACCTCCATAAAATACACGTTAGAGTTGTTGGGTTGGTTATTTGTAACTCCCACGTGTACGCGTCCAGTTAATTGCCCCTTATCATTAGGGCTTGCATTATAGGACCAGCCGTAACTCGTTAACGCGGACGAGGTAAAAGTCATCACCTTGTTACAGTCAGGGCAACCTGGATAGCCACTGTCAACCGAGATACCTTGCCTAACATCAGATTCATTTTTGGCGACGGAATATTTTGGGCTCATACACCCTGCCAACAAATGCAAGGCAATAAGAAACATCAAAGAATGTACAAGTCGTTTGAACATTACGAACCCCTCCGGTTTATTAATTCGCCCCGTGCGCCGCACTGTAAACCTGTTAATTCGTGGGAAAACTTCCGTCAGATAGCGCAGTCGGTAAATTGGCGACCGAGAAGATAACCCGTTTTGGGATAACCTGCAATGGGTTATTAGTATGAGCGCATGTCCAGCTCATTACACAGCCATCACTATCAAATCTTTCGCAGCTTGCTTGTGGCGGCGAGAGAAGAGGCTGGCTTAACGCAGGTTAATATTGCTGAAAAATTGGGTAAGCCACAAAGCTTTATCTCGAAATACGAGCGTGGCGAACGTCGTCTAGACTTCACGGAATTTGTTGAGCTAGCCGATTTGCTTGAGATTGATATTGCTGATTTTGTGAGCCGCTACCAATCCGCCATTTCACAGACATCTTCTCAGAGGCTACGCAGGGTTAAAAATAGCAAATAATGATACTCTTTGCCCCTAGGTGTTCCTCTGTATGCCAAAGCATATCTATTCATTTTTTCGAATTGGCTGCATACCTATCATTTCTGATAGGTATGCAAGAGGTAAGAAGTGAGTCAGAATGCATACATAAACTTTGCAACAATTTGACGTAAGGGTGATGGCAGAAAATCAAAATGGCCTCAACCAGAAGATCAATAGCAAATTGACATTCCGGTTTATAGTACGTGACAAATATTAAACATAGATGTGCTAGCGGGGATATGAAATGCAACAATCTGTAACGCATAGAAAAACCGTACGATTCCCGATCATTGAGCATATACGTGTTGATGGATATTTGTTGTATCCTGGCAAAGACGGTAGCCTTGGTCTAAATCATCCCTTTTTGCCGGGAATGAACGTAATTGTTGGTATCAATGGTGTAGGAAAAACTACCCTATTAAACATACTATTTCGGATGCTTGCAGGTGATAAAGATCTTCGGGATGGAGACGAATTAGGTGATTCAAAGCGTAGTCTTGCTACCATTCCAGATACGAATCTATTTGCACGAATTGTCCCTGATCGGGCACGCGATGCAACAGCTTCTTTGAAGTTTCGCTTAGGTGAACATTCGATTGAAATAAAACGCTCGCTAAGAAATCTAGAGCTTCTGGAGATGAAGATTGACCCTCCATCGTCTCATGAAATTAAGCTGGATGATATTGAAGATATGTACAAAATGGTTGTTCCTCGTATCTCAGGGGTGGATGACTTCTACGACTTTATTTTAATTCTTCGATACCTTGTATTTTTTCTTGAAGATCGCCGTACGCTAATTTGGGATAAGTCTGCGCAAACTGAAATTTTTCGTATTCTGTTCTTTCCCAATACGACCAATGATAATTACAAATCGCTCATTAATGAGGCACTGTCGGCTGATAGCTATGCGAGAAATGCACAAAGTGTATTAACGAAAGAAAAAACGCGTTACGAAAAAACGGCGAAAGAGGCCGCAAAAATAAAGCCAGACGAATTTAATTTGCTTGAAATTGCAGTATCTCAGCTTCGAGAATCACTTGAATCACTTAGGAAAAAAACCGCTAACTTGGATGAAAAACGTCGCTCTATTCGACGAACCTTGGAACAGGTCCGGAGTGACATGGAGAAGAATGCGCAAAGTGAACGGTCATTGCGTGAGCAGATGCTTGCAAGCATCTTTCCAAAGCTTGATGACTTTAGTGTATTTGCCATTTCTAATCTCCAGTCCGAGCGTGGCTGCATCATCTGTGGCAATCAAGACTCAGAACTATTACAAGAAGCACATAAACGCTTCGAGAATACGCTTGAATGCCCACTATGCAGTGCCGACTTAGCTCATCAAGAGTCTCATAATGAAGTGGACGTGACTGAAAGCAATAAATTGCTACTGGAACATTATGCAGGTGAACGCCTAAAACTGGCCCATTCAGAGAAATCACTTGCGGCTGAACTAGTACAAGTGCAGGCTGAATATTTGGAGGCGGAAACAAAGCGATGGCATATTGAATCGGAATTTAACGCAGACAGCGAGAAGTTAAAGATTGCTAAATTATCTTTAGATAAGAATTCCTCTGGCCAGTTAGGTGGCATTAGTGACCGTATTAAATCTTTAGAGGAAACTGTCGATCAGTATCGCTATGACAAGAATGAGGCATTAGTTAAGCTTAAATCATTTGTTGATGCGCTATCCGCAAATGTCGCAACATTCCAAGAGGAGTTGTGTAACAAGTTCTCTACCTTTATCAGTGCCTTCCTTGCAGAAGATTGCGATCTGACCCATAGAAATGAACCTAGAAAAATTGGTCAATTATCCTCTCCTGTAGAGCTGTTGTTTCCGGAGTTTCATGTAAATATGACCTCTGGTGTTTTTAGACAGAGCGGTTCTCCGCGTGAAAGCATTGACTCTGTTTCCGAATCACAAATGGAATTTATTGAGCTGGCCTTTCGGATGAGTATATTGGCAACTTCGGCTGCAGATGATGCCGTAAGCCTTATCATGGAAACACCAGAAGCCAGCCTAGATGCGGTGTTTATTCCACGAGCAGGAGATTTGCTCAATCGCTTCGGACAGAGTGCCACCCAAAGGCCAAGCACATTGATTACATCGTCCAATCTAAATGGAAGTGAAATGATATCCGCATTACTGGGCTTAGCGGCCTCTCCTGAGCAAACTGATCGTGCCCAAACCAATTCGGCATTATCGCATTCTCCTCAAATAATGCCGGTTGCAGAGCGACGTAGCAGAATACTAAACCTTTTAGAATACGCTGCTGAGAATGCCGCACTTCAAAAATTTGCACCGGAATATAATGAACGCCTTAAGGAGGCTATCGGAGAAACTGACTCGGTGAGTATTTAATGTCCATTACACCTATATCTTATATTCAGTTGTCAAAGTCGCCTCCTTACAATGACCATAACCATCGTCGGTTTTGGATTCTTGCACTTCTCGCTGGAACTGAACGTGCCGGCATTAACCCAATGGATATTGGCCAATTTAATATGCTTGCCTATTTGGCAAATGCTGTTGCGCGATGTTATGACATTGAGCCATTAAATCCAATTGTTCTTAAGGAAAAAAACGGAATTCTTTATCCTAAGCTTATTTGGGATTTGGATCGTCTAGTGGGAATGGGATTGGTGCGAGTATCAAATATAGTTCTTACATCACAGGGGGAGACCAAGTCTGTATCTTATGGAATCACTAACAGGGGTATAAATTCTCTCAAGGCTTGCACTGAGGTTTCTGAGGGATTGAAAAATACTGCCGCAGCCTTATCGAGTACCGCTATGGCTTTTTGTCGTACGCGAAACAACATTGATATTGAAAGCCTGCATAGCAGAGACGGCAATCTTGCTGATAATCGATTTAGTGATGGTGATGTTGTTGATTTCGGCTTATGGGATTTGAATAACTCTACTGCGAATTCAGTCGATTTTGTTAAGGAAAACATCAGCCCCGTTCTTCCAGGGAGCATAAGCACGGCTGTAAATCTCTACGCTCAATATCTTGCATTTCTTACAAGCGAATCTCATTGAAATGGTAAATTTAAAACCGAATCAGGATTTATTTGGTGGTGCAAATTCAGAAGCATTGAAAAGCATTTGCAACAATGCCATTGAGGTTACACCGGACGATGATGTCGCGCCATTTGACATGGATTGGCACCAAATATTTTCTCGTTGGGCTGGCGGGAAAAATCCGCTCAACAATTCATTGATACTTATTTTTTCTGACAGCCCTCAGGTGTTAGGCGTTCAATACCAATTCAAAACAATATTCCAATTTGGTGCCTTAGATTGTGTTCAACCCGGTGTCTACCTTGTTGGGCGGTCACCAAATAGTAACGCTTGGCAGATACCCAATACTGGAGATAATCATCAATCTAACTGTGAATCAGTATTAAAGGCCGGCCTTGGTGATGCTACAGCAGTAGTGCTGGGTATTAATAGTGACAATGTGGTTTATTTGCCGAATGGAATTAATGGCAGTAATTGGCTATTAAAGCTGAACTCGACTAACAACCCGCTTGATGATCCTACGCTATCCGCATATCTTGAAAACTTTAATGAAGAGAATCTAAATAGTCCAGAAACTCGGGGGGATATTTGGATTGATGCAAGCCAATGGATACCCAAAAAACTGGCAGAAAAAGCGATTCAAAAGATGCTGGTTATTGGGCTACGGACTGCCTTCTTGGAGCATGTTGTTCTTGTTGAAACAACCTTAACTAACGGAAGAGCGGATCTTTGGATCAAGAGTAGAAATAGCTCCAGCTCTGAAAATGTTATCCTAGAATTAAAGGCAATTCGTTCAAAAAGTTCGTCCGGAAAAGATGTTGCTGAATCGACAATGATCAGCCACCTTGACGAAGGGGTGACACAGGCGAGTGAGTATAGAAAAAAAGTGGGTGGGACTGCTGCCTATCTCTGTGTATACGATATGCGCAAAAGCAAAGGTGGAAATGTAATCGACACAACCACGCCAAAATGCGATACAGCAAAGGTATCGCTAAAAGTGTATAACGTGGATAACTCGTCTAAATCAACAAGACAAACCGCAGCCTTAATAGCGAGCTAGGATTACAAGAGACTCGGCAAGCGTTTTATCCGCACTTCCTTGTTGAATAGAGGATCGCATTGCCCTCGCCGACTTACTACTCACTGTTCTTAATCCCATGTCATGTGCGAGCTCACAGAGAATAGCCGGTACGTCGATGAGGACGTTGGCATATGAAGAATTTCCAACGACCATGGCGATTTGCCCCTCGCGTGACAGCTTGAGAGAGGACTCTCTCAGTAGCGTTTGCATGTCGCCAAAATAACTACGCACCATTTCCGGAAGACGGCGATTCCATAGCGTATTTCTAACGTCATCTAATTTCTCAAGAGTACGTGTTAATGTTTTACTAGGCAACGCATCTCCCAAGCTGTCCCAAGTACACTGCACATGCGATCGCAAAGTTGAATGTCTGAGAGCAGTATTGTCGGCCGCAACGGAGAAGTAGCCAAGCATCCATAGTTCTACATTGTAGATATCTGTATAGTCGAATGAATTCGGATAAGGAGGCGAAAAAATGGCAAGGGAGACCTCGCTTTTAATATGTTGAATCTGCTCGCGAGCATCGCCGCGCAACAAGTTGTATTTTGCTCTCTCAACTCGCGCGTGACGATAGATATCTTCTATCATATTTCCAACTGCGCCTAAGAATGCTTCTCTAACGTTTTCGCTGGTAATATTCCGCGCCTCCCAGTTGCTTCGATAGCGCCTCCCTTTGCCATCTATTCGGACATTGCTTGCTGGTATTAAGATGGATGCCAGCGCTGTTGTAAATAATCGTTTTATGGTCTCATCAGAACATTCGCTAATTGCTAGTCGATAACTTTCGATTGTTTTAGCAACATTTTTTGAAAATAGCCAACGCTCATTTACTCCCGGCTCGATGAATGTTGGTGGTAATCTTTTTCGTAATGCGGCGAGATCAACCTTGTATTGATGTGCGCGCCGAATTACTCGCGCCGCTTCTGATGGTAAATCGACATGTTGGTAATTTGCCAACTTAGACTCAATCAAATCAGCAAGAAATGGATTGACTTCAATCAGTGTTGATTCAATACCCATAAACTGCGCGACTACCCCTGTGGTCCCAGATCCGCCGCAGCAATCCAGAATGTGTTCTGGTCGTTTTTTTTGCCCGTCAACAACTGATCGAACTAATGCAGGAGAGAAGGCCTCCTTGAATTTGAACCATCTTTGAAAAGCAAGCTCATCGCTCCCTTGATAGGTTGTAGGGGCAGGGCTGCTCCAGTTTTTTGTCCACGCATCAAATGCTTCACTTGTTTGAATAAGCATATTTACTCCATCCGTTAATGTATCTGGTACAAAAACTGATTATCTGATTGCGTTATAAATACAACATCAGCTTTAGCAGCAAAAGTCAGTTATTGATTTTTAGGGAGCCCCATCAAAGAGCGCATAAATAATATATTGACGGCAATAATGATACATAATATATTTAAATTATGAAAGATATATCGCAAATTAAACATGAATCAATTAGCCCCAATAGTGAACGAGTTGTTCGTGCCACATTTTCATTGCCTAGCAGCACAATTATTGAAATTGATAAGCTTCGAAAAAAGCTTGCTAAAGATGGACACGTGTTGAATAAAAGTGAAATTGTGAGGGTTGGTCTCGTAGCCCTTGAACATTTATCTAGCAGAAGCGCAATGAAAGCTATCGGCGAGATCGAAAGGCTTAAGGCTGGGCGACCTCATTTTATTGAGGAAGACTGAAAATTGGGGCAATGTCCCAGCGGTGGTTGCAAGAAATAATCTTTCAATGTGCGGCTCCATGGCCACTCTGACATGGCGATGGCAAGTAACCGGTAACGTCATGTTGGGCTTCACCTGCTTCAGCAGACATCTGAAATGTCAAAACTGAAGGGGCATAACATCAGCAACAATAAGCACGATAAATTTACTTAAAGCAAGGGATTGAAAATGAAAATGGAACAACAAACGCTTGAGATTACAGCTATATCGCAAGATAAGCTCGAATCTATGCATGAAGGATTTATAAAGCACATCAGCAGCTTGCCCGATGCGATACATGGAGGTTCATTTACCATTGTCAACACGAATTTATCCGCTTGTGCCCTTGGATTTCCTTTTGACATTGCTCACAGATTCATTCGAAATAACAAAAAATATTTTGCGCTTGAATATGCATTTGTTTACGGCACGAATTGTTATTTTTGCTTATACCTTGATGAACTTGGATATTGTTATACCGATCCTGAATTATCAAATAAGTTCTGTGAATTTACTGACCATGATATTCAATTGAAGGTTGTAGCTGCGCTGGCAAACGCTTTACTAGAATCCCCTCTGTTGGCTCCTCGAACTGTTATTGGGGCTGATGCAGGTTAATCGGTTTTAAGGAATAGATTGCCTCAAAATTGAGGTAACTTTTACCATAGATAATATGGTGCGTATTTTGCTTTATCTTATGTCTCATGCAGCTTGCCTTGACGGCAATACTAAGTAGCCTATAATTTAAATACCATTGGGGGAGGGAGTGTTTAAACCTGTGCATGTCGAATAGTGATCTAGTCGATGTGCAACACATTCTCGTCTTGGCGTAGTAGTGATATACGACGGAGAGACTATGGACAATTTAGTTCGGTGTTGCTTTGTACTCATAATTGCATCCCTACTTTCGGGATGCCAAGAGAATCCGATACGCCCCGAACTCCCTCCGCCTGTGTCCCGCGACGAAGCTGCGGCGGTTCTCGTGTCGGTGACTGCGGTAGCGCCATGGTCTCAGGTATCGGATGCCATGCAACCCAATTTCACATTAACTGGGGATGGAGCGCTACTGCAAGTAGCTCCGACAACTGCGCGAATACAGGAGCAGGTTCTGAATGCCTTTGGCGCAAGTCTGGGCGTTGGATTACCACAAAGCTTCGGGCAATCCATCGCGACGAGCACTCAAACCTCGACCCAGAACGCTTCGACCTCCGGCGGAGTATCAGCAAATACGGGCAATGTTTCCACTGGTACGAGCGGGAGCAACACGGATACGAGGCAACCCGGCGTGGTGCCACAGGTTCCGAATGGCCTTCCCGCCGGAGTGCAGGCTCTAGGCGCGCCTTCGGTAAGCGGCACAACCGACATCGATCCGATACTGAAATACCAAGCCGCGCTCGCGCTCTACCAATCTGTACAACTCATGAACCGCCAAGTGCAAAATGCAGCATCCCTGCATTGCTTCGTGCCGTATCTGGTGCAGTTAAAAATGGCGATTTTGCCGTATCGGCGCGATCTTCCTTACGACGTGCACAGCCGTATGTCATTTTTCGGTGGTGGCACAAGCGATGACGCAGGTTCGCCCGACTCACCGCTCAGGCTCAAACAGGTCAAAGTATTGGCTTCTAGTACGCAAAACCCGAGTCCGCAGCCAGTCTCAACTAGTAAGGTAGAAACATGTGACGACAACATCAACAAGTTGCCGCAAGTCGTACCTTTGTTGGTCACGGATGATATAGAGAAAGCAGTAAAATCTAGTGCGGTCGAAACAGCGAGACAGATTGGTTTTGCGTTAAGTGCCATGCTTCAAGGTATTGGTGCAAATGCTAGCCTGAACAAGATGGATCAGACGCTTAACGCGATTTCAGGGCAGGACATCAACAGCCGATTCACCCTTTCGCGGCTTACCGATAACACGATCTACGCCAGACTGGGAGCCTCCGCCGCCCCCACCAAAGCAGGAAGGGCACTGGTCGGACAGACCTATGATATTTCACTGCTATTGCTCGTCCCCGTCGGTTATTTCGGTAGCAACGCCCCCAAATCCGAAATACAAGTTATCAGCCACAACGAATTCCGTGATGCTAATACCGGCACCATCCTGCCAATCCGCTCGCGCAAAGCGCTTGCGCAGGCTGCAGATTTAGCAATGCAGGATGTCCTATCAGAGAATAAGCTCGCGGCTTGGATGGTCGCTGATGAAGACCTCAAAGTGGGAATTGCGCAAAAACTTTCTTGTGCGATCCAGAGGTCGAATTATTGGGAAAAGTCTGATTGTGTAAGTGGCGGGGCCTTGAATTTCGATGATCTCCTAACTAAAATGAAGCTCCCATCTGCGAAGAAGGGCGAGCCGGATGTCGATCTTGGTGGCAAATATGGCCGAGTGCTATGGACTCGGCTGAGCTCCCTCTCAGCCGACAGCCCCATTAAGACTGCATTTTTCCAATTACCTAGTCGGCAGAATGTGCGAGTCCCGGTGCAAACGGCGCTTCTGCTCGACGACACCCAAAATGTGACCCAAGTGCAGCTCCAGAACGTTGTTGGAGCCACGAACCGGACGGTCAACGCTATGCTGGAACTCGTCGATGCGGCAAGAAGTCGCACATACGCGATTCCCGCCCAATCCATGAGTGCGGATTCGAACACGCAGGTTCTAACACTGGGCTTTCCCTCCTTGGCAAAATGGGGAATTGCAAACTTTGACCCAAACAAAAGCAGTCTCAGTCTGAAGGCAGCGGACTGCCCGAACCTTTCCGCCTGTCCGCTCTACGAGCTACCCAATGAAGCACTCAAGCTGGTATATATGCCATCATCAGCCCCGAAGGTTGGCACACCTAACTTCGATTTCACCACCAAACAAATGGCAATCGTCTCTGTGGGAGGGAAGGGTTCTGTTACTGTTTCGATCAGCAAATTGACCGATGATGATGCTCTGATTTCTGTTGATAACGCCGACATCGTTTCTGCGACAGACTCCCAAGGCAATGCCATGTCACTGATCAATAACAAGATCAAGGTCACCAAAGACATGAAAAATCCAACTATAACTTTGCAGTTACAGAACCTGAATGTTGGCATGGTTGTCGGTCTAACTGCCGAAGGCGAGAAAGGCGGGAAATCGACTGGCAAAACACCGATCAGGCTCGTAGCCGTCTCAAAATAGTTCAATCTGTCGATGGCTTTTTTTCAACGTAAATACAGGAGGGTGTCATGAATTCAAATATGAAGAAGCCAACGCAACCAACCGCGAAGAAGCCAGCCTCGGCGACTGCAACCAGCAAGAAGGGCGACGCAAAGCTCACGGGCACGGAAAGTGGTGATTACAAGCTCAAGAAAAAAAGCATGGATGGAATATCAGTCGCTTGCAGCGATAATTACAAGCTTGCCGAAAGTGATGATTACAAGCTCTAATCTCCTGTTAATGATGGTATCCGTAATCTGTGGTTGATTTTGGTTAAAAACTGTTTTGAGTAAATATTTGCATTCGTGTTGATTTGCCATGATTATGAGAGTCTCAGTTGTGCCATGAGAAGTTCAGCATTGGGTTCTGATTGGCAGGTCTTTTAACTTTATGTTATTTCAATATATTTTAGGGGAATGGCGTGTCGTCTTCTTCGTATTGCGAAAAGACATGTAATTTCTTAAAGAACTATGGCCCAGAATTATGGGTGATTAGTTGGGGGGTGGTTTTACTTCTTATCGTGCCGCTCTTTTTATATGTACAGTCAATTGAGTGCATAAAAGATAAGATCGAATTGATAAAAGCACTTGCAACTTGGGCGCAAGTAATAGTCGCTGGAATTGCTGCCTATATTGCTTATAAAAATTTTGCTCTTCCGTTTATCCAAAATGGCCGAATAAAATCAATTGAAATACTAATGGCGCTGGAGAAAGACTACCGTCCGCACTTTCCTTTTTTACTTGAAATAGAAATTGAGTCGACTTACAAAAAAATAGAATCTGTTCTTGAGCGGGAAGAGCTTCAGCGTAAACCAGCAGTGGAATTATCAGCAAAACAAAAAATCGACATTGCATATAATGCTCAATATGACATGGAGGTATTGCAAAAACTTGATGGGCTGCTAAGGCACTTCTATGTTTGTTTAAAAGCCAAAAAAAAGAGCGTTATTGACGACGAGACCATAGATAGCTCGTACAAATATTATTTGATGATGTTGACTGCGAAGACATGGATAGATGAAGTAGATGGAGTGAACGTAACAAAGCCAGATGAAAAGCCGCGCCTATTACTAGGGAAGTACGTAAAACTTTATTGGCCTAGCATTGATAAATGGTCATTTGAATTTAAAGGAGTGACCCCACATGTCCAAGAGTCGAGGAGGCCATAAATCATTATGTCGGGTATGGGGCGTTTTGAGTCGCTCATCACAAATCTAAATCAACCACGCAATACGGTTTAGCTGCCGCGTAAATTTTCATTAAAAAATTCATTTTCAACTACAGATTACGGATACTCTTAATTATAGGGCAGGAGTATTCGCTGGTTCTTTTATTGAATGAAGTAGCTCTGCGTGGACTTTGCGATTTTAGTACCAAGGCAATGTTTTGGTTCCGAAATGACATGCTCGGCAAAATTATGCTTCAGGGACGGCAGTCCTAAAACTTCAGAAGTGCCGTGAAAACTCTTTTTGTGGCAAGATTATCATTCCAGATTGCGGCAACGTTATAATTCGCGGGACACAGTAAGACATTGCAACCGGGAAGATAAATCCGGGTATCAAAAGCAAATGGTCGTGAATTGCAGGAATGTGGCACTACAGTTCAAAAGAAATACAGCTTTTTAAATAAAGTGTAATTTGCTCCAGCGTTCGTTTCTCAACTATCAGTTTTAAAAATTTCTTGCATCACCACATGTGACCGCTGACAATCGGTCACATCTCAAAAAGTTCTTGGTGCATTTAGGGTCGCTTTTCAACCATGGAGAAAAGTATGAGAAATTCAGAAAATACCGGGTTCGATAACTCAATTACCTACAAAGCAAAGCTGCTCAGTTCAAAGCGCATCACGCCCGAGTCGTCAAGGGAGGAAGTCCGGCAGCTAGTTTTTAGCACTGACGACCTCGATTTCAACGGCAAAGCGGGAACATGCATTCACGTACTGGCTCCCGGTCAATACGGCAATAAGTACCACAGCCGACTCTATTCAATAGCCGACCATGATCAGACCCCGGACGGGGATGAATTTGAGCTGTGCGTCCGTCGCTGCTTCAACATAGATGACGTGAGTGGAGAAGAGTACGATGGTGTGGCTTCAAACTATCTTTGTAATCTGAAACAGGGAAGCGTCATTGAATTTTCCGGCCCGGTCGGCTACCCGTTCGTCATTCCGGAAAACCTGAATGCCAATCTGCTGATGATCGGTATGGGGACGGGCGTTGCACCGTTCAGGGGATTGATCCGGATGATCTACGAGACGTATGGAAGCTGGAAAGGTAAAGTTCGGCTGTTCCATGGCGCGCGCACGGGGCTTGAGATGTTGTACCTGAACGATGTCAACAACGATCTTCATAATTATTACGACCAACCGACTTTCAAGGCTTTCCAGGCGGTCAGCCCACGCCCGGCTTTTGACGCACCTATCGATATGGGAAAGGCTCTTGAGCGGAATGCGGCAGAGGTTTGGGAAATAGTGAGCAGTCCGGACAGCCGCGTCTACGTGGCGGGAGCGATGCCAATGCTCGACATGATTGACAATGCCATGGTCAACATCGCCGGATCGCAGCAAGCGTGGAATGCAAAAAAGCACGAGATGCGCGCTGCCGGACGTTGGCAGGAGGCACTCTATTAGTCTTCGGTACGAAATTAACCTTGTGGTGGTGGCGCGCCAAATGCTGAAAAGCGAATATCATTTGGCAGCCATCAAGCAGGTGGTTGCTACAGGCGGCTTAGTGCCAAAAGCTGAAGGTCAATTTACTATTTCACTGCTCAATACTTTAAGTGCCTCGACTACTTGCGCTCCATTACAATTTTCACATGGCGTGGACTTGGAATAGATCGCTTTGTTATCAAATATGTTCTGTATGCTCAAAGCCAAAAAGTAAGTTCCATCTTGTTTGGATACCGTCGCAATTGCAATTAATTCAGACTGAAATGCTTCGGCGATGTTTTGCATACAGCGCGTTTCATCACATTCAGAGTGCGCAGAATCTTTTGATTCTTGCATAAATACTTCATGGGCTTTCTGTGCGACACGTTGCCCGGAAAACACGGTATATGTTTTCTGCAACCCCTCAACCAATGCCGTTTCCATGGCACCCTGTAAATTCTTATCTTCTTCCGGTATGCGCAAAGGCATTAGTACAAGACGTTCAGTTGGTGTGCCCGCTGCATTTGATTTGGTCTTCGCGGGTTTAGATTGCGCAACTGGAGTTGCAAGGAATTGCTGATTGGGATTGGCTATTAGACTTTCGATTTGCGCAGATGCTTTCTTTGTTCCTAAACGCGATACGAGGTCTCTTCCTTTAACATCATCTAATAGAGGGCACTTTACAGAGGAAAAATCTGTTGCTGCGCCTCTATGACAAACCATGAAATAGAACATTCCTACTTTAGCCTCGATTTGTAAGTGACGAGATGCTTGTTCATAATGTTGATTATCAGGTGTGATTCCTAACCACGTATCAAATTTAATTGAGCGATTTCCTGGAGGAATGTTTATCTCATAGCACTCCCCATTATTTAACAAGCCAACTCGCTGTTCATCTACACTAAGCTCAAGTTGGCTATTCCTTAAGCCCTCTGCGAAATCAAGGCAAGTATATAGTTTTGCATGATTAGATTTAGTTGCGAACTTAAAATTAGGGTCAGGATCAAGACCCTCACTCACCATTGAGCAGCCCGCAAACATAAAACACAAAACTATTACTAAATAGATTTTGAACATGTCGTCCTACCCCCATTGGATCACTTTAGCAGTTAAGTCTTGAAACAACTAATTTGTTACCCTTAACAGTTATTTCAATAAGCATCTGGCAATGACAAATTTCAAAGTTGTCTTTAAATTTAGCTGGTTTCAGATAGAATATCTTCAGCGGCTTAGGGTTAGAGATACATCAGCCACTCAAGGACAAAGAAGATGAGCAAATCAAAACTGCGCTACCTGTTCTCCGTCATCATGGCGGCAACCTTTCTTGTTGCTATCCCACACCATTCTCAAGCCGTAACCGAAACTAAGCACAATGCAACTCAGCAAGTGGAAAAAGAACGTCTCGTTCTAATGCCGTTACGTGTGCCTGATGAAGATAAGAATTTAACAGGTGCAATGGAGACTGCTTTAGTTAAAGGGCTGCAACAGAAGTATGACGTTTATTCCGGCGAACAGGTTTCGCAAAAAGCTCATGAGATATTCATGAAGGAATCGCGTAACACCGCTCATAAGGAATGCGATGAAACTAAATGTATGCAGAATATCGCCATGGCCTTTCAGGCCGAACTCATTGCAACGGCGAATGTCACCAAACAAGATGGAATATATTATCTGGCTTTAAGTATTCAGAATATCTTTGATAACAAGGTTGTGTATTCGGAATCCTTGCCCTGCAAAAACTGTGATGGGGCGCAAGTGGTAGAAAAACTCAAGGAACTGAGCGGCACGTCAATAACCGTTACCACCGCTCCCGCAGTCGAAGAAGCGCAAGCCAAATTAAATTTGAGCGATTCCGAAACTGCCCTGTGGAACGAAGTTAAAACCACCAACACCATCGACGACTACCAGACCTATCTCGCGCAATACCCCAAAGGTAACTATCTGGCACTCGCCAATAGCCGCATCAAGAAGTTGCAAGATCTAGAAGTAACCGGAACCCAAAAACTGCAAGACCGAGCCGCAGCCCAACAAGACCAGAGTACATGGGACAGTGCCAATAAAACAGCCAGTGAAGCCAGTTACACCGAGTATTTGAACCTCTATCCGCAAGGTCAATACACCACTCTCGCGGCAGAGCGCATCTCCAAACTCAAGAATGCCAAGCTCAAGGCCGCATCGGATCAACCTTATGAGATTTCCACTGACGGTGCCGAAGTCACCGACTATAGGACGGGACTGATTTGGCGACGTTGTGCGGAAGGCATGGTATACAGCGGCGGCACCTGTACCGGGACAGCCAGCGAATTTACCTACGATGGAGCCTTGCAACATGCAAAATCCGAATCCAGACGTACCGGTATCGCCTGGCGTTTGCCAGAGAAAGATGAGCTTGAAGGCATTGTCAACAAGAAATTCAAACCGATGATAGACCCAACGGCTTTCCCGGCTCAGCCCAACAGCTTTTTTGGCGGAAGTGCGTTCTGGTCGGCTTCCACCTCTTGGGAAGTTAGTTTCAGCAGTGCGGGTAGCAGCGGCTACGAAAAATTTAATTACAGTTACTATGTGCGACTGGTGCGTACCGGTCAGTGATTAGTTTTTGGTATTGTATTTTGTCGGGTAAATGGCCGACGTGGGGCGTATTGCCATACGCCCCACGTTTGCTAGGAATAACAGTTGTTTCAGCGTATTTCCGGTGCGTCTCGTTAGCAGTGTCGATCGAGAAATTCAAATTATTTCCGAAAAGCAGAAGCTCAAGTGTAGTCAGGCGTAACGGAGTTAAGGGCAAGAAAAAAGCCGTGACTTTGCAGCCACAGCTCTTCTGCTAATTCAGCAACTACGTCTTACGCCAAGCCTGCAAAGCTGACAATTGAAACGGCTGCGGCAGAAAGCCAGCCCAGCGCCAAAGTAAATTCACTATCTTGTTTCAATGTGGAAGTGCTATTGATTTTTGCGCTCATGGTTAATCTCCTGGTTAAACGTTATTGCCAATGAACAGGCGAACGTATGACGGCGTGATTCAGGATTGGTTCAACCGTTCGCACCGAAAATATTGCCGCTGGTCAGTAGCTGATATTGTTTGATTTAAAAGCGCCGCTATTTGGGTAAGACAGAGTTGCGGTAATAGTCTGCATATTTCATATCTTCTTTTAGTATATGGTCTACCAGCAACTTTTTAATCTTAACCCCGGCATCCACCCAATCTGAATCATGCCCGTATGGAATAAACTGCTTCTTGATTTCATCCAGAGTATGTAAAACCTTGGCGTGTATTTTGGCATGTCCTTCCGCATCAGGGTATTGCCATTCTTTGAATAGAACTTCTTCCTTGGCGAAATGCTTTTCTGCATCGTCAATTATGGCCTGCAAATATTGCTTGATTTCAGATGATGCCATCCGACTCATGATGGATCGATTGAGGTCATTTATTAACGAAATAAACCGTTTGTGATCCTCGTCGACTTCGGGGATGCCAACACTCATTTCTTCATTCCACGCGAATTGCAATGTCGGCATTCTCATTCTCATAGTTTTCCCCTGTGCATAGCGCGCATGCGTACATTAGCTTGTTTTTTTCTTATTGGCGCATTTCTTGACATCACATGATGCTCTTGTACCCGCATGTACCTCAATCCATTCATCGCACTGATGCCTGAACTTTTTCGTTAACGTGTCTGAGTATAGCAATAGGTACTCTATCATATGCAGTTGATAGCAGCCGGTGCAATTTCTGTCACTATGCCTAAAAAATGTTTCCCAAATATATTCATCAGGCAAAATTCCATTTTTTGCCATTTCTAAATTGTAGCCACATACCTTATAGAACTCGCCAAGGTCTGCAATTTTGTGTATGACCTCACCCTTTAACTCGATGCGCCCGGAATAATTTGATGAAGAAGATTTGATGTGGAATTTGAAGTGTGGGATTTTGTTTGTCATGGTTTCTCGTGATGGTGCTTGGCTGCCGGAATACCTGATACTAAGTACAAACTATTACAGCTTCATTGCATGCCACTAACAATAAAATTACGCTTTACACTATCGAATTCTGTTACTGCGTAGCAATTCGCTTCACGGAAAATAATGGTTGTGAGTGGTATGATTCATTTGTGACTTGATATTGGCGGTGGCTTTTTCGGGAAGTGAACGCGGGGTGGTGGAGCGCGTCTTTAAATTTCAGGCAGTTACATGATGCGAAGCATGCGGAATATGTGTACGAAAAAAACACAAACCTGTATATTTGCCAGCTCATGCAACCCCGTATATTTCATTGTATATTGGAAAATCTATCTTGAGCCTATCTCTTAATATTCCAGACCTGTTGAAAACCGTGCCGTTATTTTCCGGCCTTTCCAACGAGATTCTGATCAAGCACCTTGATCTATCCAAACGACTTTCCCTTGCGGCAGGGCAAACCTTGCTGGCTCCCGGTGACGTAAATGAAAATATTTACATTGTTTTATCCGGGCGTCTGCGGGTCTGTTCCGACAAGACCAGCAGCGACATTGTCGCGATGTTCGGCGAGGGAGAGTCGGTAAGTGAAATGTCTATCCTGAATGGCAGCAAAGCACTCGATTATCTTATTGCCGATACCAATTGCGAGTTGTTGTGTGTTGATGTTGCGACGATTTGGTCATTGGTGAAAAGTTCGCACCACGCCGCGCTAAACATGCTGAATGTCTTGTCCAAGCCAGTTGCGGTGAACCGGCACCGTCACCAAAATGTCGAGCAGCAGCATGGCTACGCCGGGCTCAATCATGTTGACGAGCTGACCGGTCTTTACAACAGGCAGTGGATATTTAAAATATTTGAGCGACAGATTCGCCGTCTCTCCATAACTCATGACCACTCCGTCTTGATGATGGTGAGCATCGACAATTTCGATCAATACGGCCAGCGTCACGGACAGTTGGGGGGAGATCAGGCGTTGCGCACCATTGCCCAGACCTTGTTGACCTGCCTGCGCCCCGAGGATCATTCGGGGCGATATTTCGATGCGGCGCTCGCTGTTTTTATGTCGCGTACCACGCTGGAGGAAGGACGTATTGCCGGGCAACGACTGTTGTTGCAAGCCGGCAAGGCGGATGTCGTCACGCCGAGCGGAGATGTATTGCCGCATGTTACCGTTTCAATCGGCTTGGTTGAGATCGTTGAAGGGAGCTCAATGCAGTTGCTCTTCGATCAAGCCACTGAAGCTTTGAATCGTGCTGTGGAAGCGGGCGGAAACTGCATTAAAAGTTAGCATCATTGATTGAAAAGAAATTATTTAGATGAAAATTTTAGTGTCGTTACTGCTTGCATTTGCAATTGGCATACCTTCATGTAGCAATGCTGCCGACTTAGTGGTCGGCTCTATAAGCTGCAAAGAGTGGCTGGAAGATAAGGCTTCCCCGTCAAGCTACATGAATCAACATGTCGACCAGAGTTGGGTTATCGGTTTCCTCAGCGGATACTCGTCTATAACCAGCATCGATTTTCTGGCGAATGTTAATACCCAATCTATCTTTGTTTGGATGGATAATTACTGCACGAGCCATCCCTCAAAAAGAATTGATGACGGGGCATTAGTGCTGGCACACGAATTAATTCAGAAAATGGATAAATAAACGAGGCTCGACGGGCGTGCTGTTTGACGCATTAGTAACACCGAAAAGTTCGAGCTGACAGGATTTCTGGAGCCGATAACAGCAAACAGATGAAGCCACCGGCATCGGCCATAAGCAAATATATTCCGGGTGTGTGTTGCGCCACTAAAAAAAAGCCGCTATATTCTCGCCCATGCACTTCTCACGCCATATTTCGCTATCGCACTCTACCGCCAGCCTGCTTGCGGCGCTGAAGCTGCGCGTCGCGCGCTAAATAACCCACCCTTTAAGTATCAAAGCAGGCGGCTCTGTTTTTGTGAGCCGTGGATGAACAATTGCGATGGAGTACAACATGACTGACAAATTAATTATATTCGACACAACTTTGCGCGATGGCGAACAAAGCCCAGGCGCATCCATGACTAAAGAAGAGAAAGTTCGCATCGCACGCCAGTTGGAAAAACTGGGCGTGGATGTGATCGAGGCTGGCTTTGCCGCTGCCAGCCCCGGTGATGCGGATGCGATTCACAGCATCGCCAAGGTGATTGAGCGTTCTACTGTTTGCTCGTTGGCGCGTGCCAGTGAAAAAGATGTGCGTGCGGCAGGAGCGGCAATCAAACCGGCCAAGCACGGGCGCATTCATACCTTTATTGCAACTTCGCCTATCCATATGGAAATGAAGTTGCGTATGACACCGGATGAAGTGGTCGAGCGCGCAGTTGCCTCAGTGAAACTGGCGCGTGAATACACCGATGATGTCGAGTTCTCCGCCGAAGATGCGATACGCTCTGACATGGATTTTCTGGTGCGTATTTTTGATGCCGTCATCAAGGCGGGAGCGACCACGCTGAACGTACCGGATACCGTGGGTTACAGCATCCCCGTATTGTTGGGTGAGCGCTTCAAACAGTTGATCGCGCGCGTGCCGAATTCAGACCGCGTGATCTGGTCAGCGCATTGCCATAACGACTTGGGCATGGCTTCGGCCAATTCATTGGCAGCGGTGATGAACGGTGCGCGCCAAGTGGAATGTACCA
>PLYB01000121.1 GCA_003151655.1 Gallionellaceae bacterium
TTGCCGCACCATCCTTTGGCGTCGATCCGTCATTGGGCTGGTTTTCCGTGGGGGAAACTGTTCCATTCGCGGCGCAATGGCATGGCGGACCGAGGATTCACCGGTTGGTCCCAATGACCCCCACCGCCGAGGAGGTCCTGAGACTTGGATCGAGCACCGCAGCCCGCGAGTGGCTTGCTGCCAATGCCGGATTCGATCCCTTCGACTACGAGGAGTGGCTCGCAAGCCTTTCGCTAATTGCCCCCGACCCGCTGCTCACAGGGGTCAGCCATTTCAACCTAGAACGGAAACCCGACGGCTCGGAGCGCGTGGTTCTTCAAGCTCACCGGCGCCGTTATGAGCACTATCCCGATGCAGACGCCGATGCGCTGAACCTCGTTCTACTCCAGCGGCGACCCAGCGGCTGGACGGAGGTCTTGCCCACCTCGTTCGACCCCGATGGCTTTGCCATCAAAGACTACCCCGAGCCGGTGAGCGAGACGGGTTACGCGATCTCATGTCCCGTTCGTGGGCTTCTTCGCATGGTGCCACCGACATTGTGGATGAGACAGATTAGTGTCGGTTTAGGTGTCGTCGATGCGTTCCTCGATGTCGAGGTACCCTCAGGCGGTCGCCGCAAGCCTGCGGCGCGCTACCTGACGAGTCGCGTGACCGAAGCTGGTGGAGTGCATGTGGGAGAGGCGCTCCCTCTCTCAGGTGCAATCCGGATCGTTGAGTTGCAGGAGGCTCGCAAGGATCGCGTCAAGCGGCAGACAGCGCCGCAAATGCTATTTGGTAGCTATGAAAGCGATAAAGATGAACTATCAGGTGACGATCTGGCCCGCATGCGCGGCGAGGCTGAAGCGTATGTGGCGAATCTCGTGGNNCGCGACCAAGCGAAGACGCAACCGATACGTCAGCGGTGGAGCAGACAGCGCCTTCCGTGCCGCCCGGCGTCCTACTGCTGCATCAGCTCCAGCATGTACAGGGGAAGCTTGGGCCTGGGGCGCCAGAGGTATTTGTGATGCCTGGCTCAAGGAAACCAATCTTCCACGACCGCTTCCTTGTGATCGATGATGTCGTTTGGGCTTCGGGACCATCGTTCAACGAGCTTGGTGAACGCATCGGCATAATCAGCCAGGTTCACGAGCCGCGCAATGTCATCGAGGCAATTGAGCGCGCGCTCGGCCACGCAAAACCTCTCGCAGACTGGGTCGATGAGAATCAACTCAAGGGGACGAACGATGAAAGAAATGATGCAGCGCTCGTTTGACGACTATCTACACGACCGACGTACGCGGATCGACTCGTGGCTCGAACAGCACAACGAAGCTGAAGCCGTCACTGCGGTCTGCGAACGCTGGATTGCAGATATCCTGGATCGCGGTCTCACGCTCCATTCTCGGCATGATCTTGCTTCGCTACCCGCAGACATGAGTCTTGTCGATCGGCTGTCTGCGGCAAAGTTTGATGGACTGTCCTTGGCGTTGAAGTGGCAGATCGAAGACGCGGAAGGCAAAGCACCAGCCGAAGCTGCGTTGATCGGCCATGAGCTCGCAGCCGCGAGCGGACGCGCCTATGCCGTCCATGACCCAGGTAAGCTCGACTGGATCGGTCATTTCGTTGCGTCGATCAACAGCTTATTGTGGGAGGAATTCGCCAACTTCGCGGCAAAGGAGTTTCGCGAGAATCCAGACTTGCTGGAAAAATTCATCGGTTTTCTTGCTGGAATCATAGCAAGGGCGAACGACGCACCGGACACCGTGACCGAAATCCCCCCCCGGTGCGAGTCGATGGCATCAATTGTCGAGCAATTCGCGCGAACGAGGATGAGCTTTCAAGACGTTTGGGAAGCGGATCGATGGACAATCCTATTCCGGTCAAGCGATGCGTTCGAGATTCTGCGCAGAGCTGACGCCGGACGCTTCGTGGCGATGATCGATCAATTGCCGCACCCGACGCTTGTGAAGCAATGCCTCAGCAGCAAAGCGCTTCTGGCAAGTCCGCAAGATACTTTGATCCTGTTACGGTTGGCGAATTCCGCCATCGATGCGGAAGGCCGCTGGCACCGCTCTGGGATGACGGCGATCCTGTTGTTGCAATTGGCAAGCGAACAACTGCTATCGCCGTGGGCCGACGAGGAGGACGCCGAAGACCTGAATAAAGACGTTGCACACTTCAGCGATGCTGTCCGTGGGGTTCTCGACGTCCTTTTCGCGCGTCCCGACGGTGTCGAACTCGCTTGGTGCTGGCTTGAGAACCTCCTGCGTCAGATACCCCGTGTTCCTGCCGTGAGCCGCAGCGCCTCACGCAAGCAGATAGTCAATCGCATCGGGATTCTAGTCCATGCGCTTGGAAGCCGGCTGGAGCCGCGTCGCGCGCAAGATGCCTGGATTGCGGAAGCAAAACCGCTGGTGAGGCAATTTCGCGCCGTGGCAGTGCTGAGTGTAACGGCGTTCACGTCGACGGTTGGCGGTTTGGACGTCGGGGCAGTCGCAAAAAGCCTGCTCAAGCCCAACTGCTTTGATCTGACGCGAGCGAACGAACTAATCCAATTACCTGGTGCGCCTTTGCGAACCATTCCGGGCGATGTCCTGGCGAAAATCCCGGATGCTGCCTCTTGGTTCACCAGCACTTGGTCTGCACTTAGGTTCGAGCGCGAGCGAGCTTGGCGCGCTAAGGGACACGACGGCGGAAATCCAGCCGAGATCATGGGGCTTTGGGGACTTGGTGCAATCGAATCCATTGTGATGAACGCCCAAGCGCAGTACGGGGACGCTCCCGGAATGTGGCTCGCGGTCGAGCTCACGTTTCGGGAGGCAAGGCTTGTCGAGCCAAGGCTCGATCGGGATTTTTGGTCTCAGGCTATCGCACGCCTCTTCAGGTGGTGGCCGCAGGTCTTCACAGTGGTTCACGATCAGGCCTGTAGTGCGGGAACTGCGTCGTTTGATCCCGCAGCACTGGGTAGAGCGCTTGCACCCTATACAGAGATCAGCGGCGACTTCATGGCGGTGATCATTAGCTTGCAGCAGGCAGGGCTTGCTACATCGATGTTGGATGATGTTGTCCATCGCACTGGGCAAGACTTGCTGCATATGATTAGCCGTTTTGTGGCGGTAGCTCGCCGCTTGAACGATTGTCGCGTGTGGAATCCCGATTGGGTCGCGGCTCTTCAAAGAATCGAGGCGGAACTCGCTGGTCGTCGTGAAGGCGGACAGATCCATACGGACATGAATTCCAGCCAACAGCACTTAGCGTTGGATCGATCTGGATCGTGAATTTCCAACTGGGGGGCCAGAAGAATATCAGGCCATTTCAACAGCAAAATTACTCGATTCCAACCCTAGATTGCAAATAGCCCTTTTTTCGGGTAAGAAATATCAGCCTGAATTGATCAGGCAGCGGGCGCTTCGTAGTGCTGGATGTTCACATCGTCACCGATACAGTCAATTTCAATGACTTGGTTCATCAAATCGGTAATTGTATTGTCTGAGCAAATATTGCAGCGCTGTTTCAAACAAGTCCATTTGCAGTTCCGGCATCAAAGGTCCATCTGAATTCAGACAGATCAGACCCGGATGCAACTGTTCCTTCGTTAAATTGCCTGGACTGCCATGGGTATCTCGAAAATCTTTGCTGTTATGCGTTACAAGAACACAGTCGTTTTCAAACACTCATCAATAAGAAATTTCATGACTTCTTGAGCTTTACTGTGCTGCTGCTTTTTAGTTTCCAAGCTGGGTTTATCTCTCCAAACTTGGACGGTCTTCCCCTCCGGGGATTGGTTTCAACGTAGATTGGAGCGAGACGCAGCATTGTGTCAGTAACCGATGGGTAAGACTCCTTGATTTTTTCACTTGGGATCTCAGCCTCAAGCCATGCGGCTATTGTTCTAACTGGTACGCGGGTTCCATTGAATACCGGCTCGCCAGCAAGAACTTCCTGATTTGAGCTGACCATGGATTCCGCTTCAGCTAGGAGCTGCATTCTTTGCTTTACTTGAGATGCATATTCTCCTAATTCGACCTTAAACGTTTTTAGATCGACTTCCCATTCAATATTTCTGATGGGCACGCTCAATGATAGATATTTCGCGTAGTTTTCAAAATTCTTGCAACGGTCAGTAAATGAAAAGATCACACGCTGCCGAGCTGTTTTAGTCAGCTGATCTTCTTCTTTGAAATAAAATGATGCAAGAGCGCAAGCGAGCGCCTGAAATTTTCGACCTTCTTTGATCGCAAATAAGTCACGCGGGATAATATCCTCATCCACAACTCTGTTTACGTCCCTGGCACTGATATTGGCGATATAGGCAGCCTCAGCAACGCTAGCTTCAAAATCTGCGGTAATTGCCATTTAATCATTCCTAATTAATGCTTCCGATGGTTCGGATTATTTATACAATCAGGTAGTTTGTCAAACACCAAAGTCGGCTAAACTCATTATTGAGTTTGAGTTTTATAATTTTGAACGGCTGTTCTACAAGGTACAACGGACAGAGGTGTTAGTGTCTAGCATCGGGCAGCTTCTAACCCGAAGCCGTCATAGTCCTACGCAAATTCGTTGCCAGATAGCTGCCATTCACCAAAGACATCTATAGGGAATTTCAGTCACTCAAACTTCCCCAAAGCGGGATTTGCACTCTGCCTTACTTGATCCAATTTTGACAAACCAGCTTTAGCTCCAAGTGATCTAAAGACGAAAACTTTACATTTAAATTTATTTTTCATGAACGCTTCAAGTTGTTGCCCAGCATACATATACACCTCTTCTTTAGTTTCAATGCGTTTTGAGATTGCATGAACTAACGATTCCAACTCTCCAACAAGATTAAGTCCAACCGCATTTTGAATAATTTCTTCACTTAGAATTCTCTGATCATTCCAACCTGCCGCATTGAACTTATGCTGCATTTGTGAAGCAGCATTGGAGTGCCTTGCAAGGAGTCGCCCTAGTTCATGATAATTTGTTTCCGCATGAACTAGGCTCGTGAACAATTTATCGTTTCCACAATCCATTAAGAATGCCAGCGACTTAAAATCAAAAATGAGCTCTAAATTGAATTCATGCA
Organism: Gallionellaceae bacterium; assembly: GCA_003151655.1. GTDB lineage: Bacteria > Pseudomonadota > Gammaproteobacteria > Burkholderiales > Gallionellaceae > PALSA-1006. The sequence continues at coordinate 5,051 of PLYB01000121.1, forward strand.
ACGTTGGTTTCAACGCTCTCCACAATGGAGTTTCAGGGTTAGTATTTTTGGCAAAATTTAATTCTGATTCAAGTGCGACTTTTGCAATGACAAAATCGCCGTATTGACGTGATAATGTAGCGAGAGCAAGGTTCCCTGCCGTTCTTTGATCATTCTTACGTTGTCGAGACTGAAAATAAAAGTTAGTGCCGAACGCTAATATAGCGCCAACAAAAGTTGCGCTCAATGTTTTGAGTAGATCAATCCACATTGATGGGTTTCCTTTCATGTGTGCGTGGTTAAGCCGATCTGCACTTATTACACTTAGTGTGTGTGAACTTACCATCTGGGTTTGGAATAGTCCCGAACAAGGCGTCATTGTTCTCTTGGAATAGATGATAACAATAGCTGTAGACGCCCTCAACATTTACTCCAACTATGCCTTTCTGAGCGGGATCGTCGAGGTGGTGTAGCAGTTGGTTGGCATGCTCTCTCAATAATTTGAGTGTGGGAAATAGTCTTTCTCTAATTAGATGAGTACCTATACTCGAATTTTTGCAACTGGCACATTGAATTAGAAAACGGCTGTTTAGATCGTTTTGAATATACTGCATTAGAAGCGAATCTGCGGATCGGGTTGCGATAGCAACTACGTAGGTAGTTGACAGCTTCCCCATCCAATCTCCACTATTATTGTAGTTACTGTAGGCTCGAACGGCGGCAATTCTTTGAATAGTCCCAATCGCAGTCTGGATTGTCGTACCTTGGCCTGGTCTAATGCACACTGCATCAATGGGCTTAGGTACAAATAGAAAAATATCCAATTCACTCATGTGTTACATGACCTCCCGCTATAAATCAAAACCTCAACCTTTGCTCAAGCGCTGCTTAATTTTGAACACTTAATTCTTTGAGTTTTTCTACTGCTTCAAAAGATGAGCAGCGAGGGCAAGTGATTGCATTGGAAAAGATTACCTTATTATCAAAAACATTTTGTATCACAAGCGATATGAAGTAACCGCCATCCTGCTTTGTAATGTTAGCTACACCAACAAGTTCGGATTGAAATGCCCCCGCTATTTTTTGCAAGCAATAAGTTTCATCACATTCCTGTTTCTTGGATTCTTTAGCAAATATTGCTTTTGCTTTCGATAAAACACGATCACCTGAATAAACAATATAGTTTTGTTGTAGTCCCTGTAACAATGCGGTTTCCATAGACCCCTTAAGATTAATACTATCTTGATCAAGGCGTAATGGCATTAGCACAAGCTTCTCATTGGGTAAGTGGTTTGACTTTTTACGTTCACTAGAAGGAACTTGTGGGTCATTAACAATTACGTGCGTAGTCGATTTGAATTCATCGACTTTTTGATTCTTATTCAATAAACCAAATTCATCACTGATGATACGCACAGCTTCATTAAGTACAACATCCTTGCTATCGATATATTTTTTTGATTTCAGGAGGGCATTTTGGTTTTCAATATCTTTACGACGTTCTTCTTCATTAAGTGAGATTGAGGTTTTCTTAAGTTGCTTGCTGGCCTCTATAATTACATCATTCAAATATTGGAAGTCTTTGTCTTTATTTACACGAACATCGTGGCTCCGTTTCAGTATTGGCAAAACACCCGATAAGTCACCTGCCGGAGTGAAGTCAACCGCCTTGATCTGCGCCCAAGGCAATGCATTGTCATAGCTTGATTCACCAAAATCATTAAAATAATTTTGCGATGGAAAACTAATATCTGGCGCCACTCCTCTCAACTGGGTGGCTTCACCATTTATACGAAAAAATTCTGCAATAGTCATCTTAATCTCACCAAATTCTGGCTTCTTATTTTTGACTAGTAGATCCAAATTAATCACATTCTGTACGGTACCAGAACCAAAACTAGGTTCGCCGATTACGACACCTCTACCATAATCCTGAATAGCAGCAGCAAAGATTTCGGAGGCGCCAGCTGATGCATGATTTATAAGAACTCCCAAGGGGCCATCCCATGAATGTTTTAGCTGACTAACGCTCTCGATCTTGATTTCGCCCTTATTGTCACGTGTCTGCATTACCGGGCCTTGGTCAACAAATAGACCAGTTAAATTGATAGCCTCATCTAGTGCGCCACCTCCATTATTTCTAAGGTCTATCAGCACGCTGTCCACGTTTTCATTCTTAAATTCTTCCAGCAGGCGCTTGACATCACGTGTTGCGCTTCTAAAATTTTTATCGCCATTTTGTTTAGCAGCAAAATCCTGATAAAAGCCCGCTAATACTATTACACCTATATGTTGTGTAGCATTACCTACTTTGACCTCGACAATCGACTTTTTGGCACTTTGATCGTCCAGACTGATACTTTTTCTAGTCAATGAAATGTATTTATGCGCACCGTCTGGACCTGCTTCCGCAGGAAGCACCTCAATTACGACTACGCTATTTTGGTCACCTCGCAACAATGCAACTGTATCGTCAAGTCGCCATCCCAATACGTCAACAACAGCTCCATTCTGTCCCTGCCCAACCCCTACAATTCGATCTCCTGGTTTCAGTTTGCCTGATAGTAAAGCTGAGCCTCCTGCTACCAGTTCTCTAATAACTATGTATTCATCCTTTTCCTGTAGGACGGCTCCAATTCCAACTATGGATTCTTTAATTGATTTGTCAAATTCATCAGCAGCTCGTTTGCCAAAGTAGCTAGTGTGCGGATCAATTGCCGTTGTGTAGGCATTCATGAAATATTGGAATACATCATCGCCGTTAATTTTCGACAGACCGCTCAATATTTTGTCGTAGCGCATTTTTAGCTTATCGTGAATAACCTTGTCATCTATGCCTGCAAGCTTAAGTTGTAGCCAATCGTTTTTGACTCGCTTGCGCCACAAGTCATTCATTTCATTTTCAGATTGAGCCCAAGTCGCATTTTTTCGATTAAAGAGATAGCTTTCCTTAACATTAAAATCAAAACCTTTATCTAGTAACCCTCGTGCATAATTGAAACGTTCCTCGTTTGCTTGCTTGTAACGATTGAAAATTACAAAAGGTATTCTTATGTCTTCATGAAGAATTGCATCATCAAGGCTAGTTCTCGCGGAAGAAAAACTATCAATATCGGACTGTAAGAAAAATAGCTTTTCGCTATCAAGTGCCTTCAGATAGTTATCGAATATAACTGACGAAATTGCATCGTCCATTGGCACTTTTCTATAATGATGACGTGTCAGCACTTCCGCAGATAAATGCGCCGCCCGTGCTTGATCCGGACGGGGCTCTAACAGAGGTGCAGCCATTGCATTATTGATCGTATATAAAGATATAAATATTAAAGGTACCATCACCACCCTAATTTTGATATGCATTGTCATAAGCCAGAATGTGATGATGTCAACGCTGAACAAATGAATTCGAAGATCTTCCAGAAGTGCACGTTCTTATTGAGTTCGTTGACGGACTTCTGATCAGCCAAGAGGGCTCGAAACTGTCGAAGTGCATACAACGTACGCAGACTTGCTTCTGCTTCGTTTCGTAACTTGTTCAGATGGTCACGCATATCAGTCATCGAAGTTATCTGCGCCACCAAGCCAGCCTCTTCTTTTTGCTATCCCAATAGAAATTGAATGCATCACAGTTACCATCATTCATTGAAAGATCGAAACAACCCTTAACGACTTTACAGCCTGGCAATTTTTCACCCTCATCACCTTCGCAATCTAGAGGGTGGGTTTCAAGTTTAACAGGGGTAGAGCAAAATGAGTCTTGGCTATGCTTACCAACCCAGAACTTCATTGTTACGGGCTTAACATCTTTAGCGTTGCTGTTCCCAGAGACCACCCCAAGCCATACGGCTTCACTATTCTCGTATCCAACAATTGCGACGTCATCCTTGCCATCACATGTTAGGTCTGCGGTAACCGCCGATTTATGGTCCCAGTTAACATTAGGCTGTGCCGAATGGAGAACGGAAACTGCTGAATCTGTTGCCTTCAAATCTTGAGCTGTCGCAAGACTTGAAAAAATCCAAACCCCAAAACTTATCACTACTAGAAATATTTTCAAAATTTACCCTAAAATTTTCTTATTTGGTGGGCGCATGCGACCATCCCGTTTCGGCACTTCCAGCCAGGTCGATTCCACTAATATCTGTGTCCGCTCAGTATTCTACTTAATACCTTTAAATTCTGCTTTATCATTCGGTAAATGCTAAGTGGTCGTAAAGCAAGGAAGAGGAAATAATGCAAGTCTGCATCGTGAGTTGGCACTTTGTTTTACATTCTGACAATAAATTGCCTTCCCCAAAGCGGCCGTAGGGGAGTGACGCTTCCTGGCCGATAGTGTGAGTTTGGTATTCTACTCGCCGCGTGTCTCTTGTCGATTTAGTAGCGGTCATTAATTTCAACTTTCATCTTTCGTATCCTGAAAGATGCCTAGTCGTCTAATTCAAATTGAAGGGCTGACTCATAATCTTGGCCGCCGTAGTAAATGCCGATAATTGATACCAGATTATCGTTGACAGCGAACGCGATGACGGCACGCTTTTTGTAGTTTGTGATGCGCAGGCCTGCGCGCACATCGTCGCGGCAAGTTCCGCGAAGTGGGAAAGAATGCAGACTTTCGCAATATGAAACGATGGCATTGGTATAGCGGTCTGCAACCTCTGGCGAAGCTGCTGTCGAAATGAAATGATAAAGCTCGACAAGCTGATCCTTGGCTTCTGGCGTAAAAATAACTGAATATTGCTTCACGCTTATGAGGTTGCCTTCTTGTGTTCTGCCGCAAGCGTTGCTCGAACCTGTGCAACGGAGACACCCCGTGATGGATCAGCTTTGAGTAAGTCAAAGGCCTTTCCCACCTCTTGCCGTAGCCAGTTTTCCGTAGCTCGGTCGCGAGCCATTAACACGCGTAGCCCGTCTCGGATGACTTCACTTTCTGTGGCATACTCCCCAGCCGCAACTTTTGTTTTCACAATGTCCGCCATTTCGTTTGGTAGAGTGATGCTAAATTGTTGCGTAGTTCGCATGATGAACCTCCGTCAGTGCAATAGGATTAAATCCTATTCCAATAGACTCGCCGCGTCAAGAAACTACGACGCCAAAAAGTCTGACCCACCCTTCAAACCCTGAAATTGGCTTCCCCAAAACAGCCATAGTCGACCGGCAGGAACTGGCCGATGGTCGCCAGTCATACCCCATATCTTATCGCAATTTTATGTCCGCTGTCAGCAGTAGAGCGGTCATTGAAAGCCATCTGTTTTAAAAGGTATCACTTATTTAATCTTGGGTTGTTGCTTGCACCTGAACTGACTATGCTCGATTGAAAAACTCTCCGGTTCAGGTCTGAGTCAGTGATGCGTATTCCACGGGTTGATGACAGCCAAACCAGCGGCTTCAAATGGGCCGGCGTCTCGCGTTGCAACAATCAAACCATGTGTCTTGGCCGTAGCGGCAATATAGCCGTCTGCGGGCGCTATAGCCTTCCCGTCGGCACGCGCACGAGCTCTAAGCACAGCGTAGGCTTCGGAGGCTGCTGTATCAAATGGCAGAATTCGACCAACGAACAAAGGCAAGATGCGTTGCTCAAGACTGGTGTGTAGTGTTTCTCTTCGTTTGCCAGACGGCAGCGCCGCAATACCAAAGCGTAACTCGGCCAAGCTGATTGTTGATAGAAAAAGTGTTTCGATAATTTGCGCATCAATCCAAGTCAACACGCCCGCATCACCGGTTAACTTCAATGGCTCTGAAACGACGTTGGTATCGAGAAGAATCATTCAAAGCTCATCGGTTCTGCGGGTGACTTGTCACGCTCGATTTCAAGATCGAAGCCCCCTGCCTGCTGGCCGATTTCAGCCAACAATGAACCAAGCTTGATGCGGCCTTCTGGTCGTGCGGCACTCTCAAGAATGGCTCGGACTTCGGCCTCGGTGCTTCGACCGGCCATCGCGGCGCGCACACGCAAAGCACGGTGCGTCTCCTCAGGTAAATTACGGACAGTAATTGATGACATTGATTATCCTTTCGAGATAATGATTGCAGTGATCTCACTATACTAAGAATGCTATCATTTCGCAACCAATCCCAAAACAGGTGTTGTCGGTCATAAAGCTATCAGTTGTGGTTAAATATAGTCCCGCGATCCAACTCGTTCGCCAGCCAATCATCAAACGCTTGGCCAACCATTAATCCTTTAAGGCCCGACTTGGCATAACTCTTGAAAGCAAAGGCGTTCGTTTTTTCAATAAAACTCGCAAATTTCTTCTCAACGGCGACTTGGGCCTTCTTGTCTATACCGTCGAAATATTGCCGGGCGTCCGCTCTTCTTTGTTTGCTTTGCCGAGTTAACTCAATTTCTTCTTCGTGAGCTGCCCTTGCCTGCTCTTCGATGTGCTTCTTGAGTTCTTCCGCCTTTTTGTCAATCGGCGGAGTAACCTTCCGAAAATCCTCTTCGAGCGCTTTTTTGAAAAACGCTGGATAATTCTTAATCTTGCCCGGCTGCGTTTTTATCCTATATTCGACTTCTGCCAGGTTGCCCTCAATGAAGTCGAGCGGATGCTTTGTAATATAACTGCGCGCCGTCTTCTCAGAAATGCCAAGATTGATCATTCGGCTCAGAAGCGTGACTTTTTGTTGATCGTCAGAGTTGAAGTCCTTATTCTCATGATGCGTTACATCAAATCGAATCTCAACAACCGACTTCCCTTTCTTCTTAAGTTCGATTTCCAAATGAATATCAGTCACCTTATTCACTTCTTTCATCGCAGGCTTGATGATCTGATTGTTTAAATATTTGAACTCTTTATATACGGTGTCTTCTTTGGGATCGATCCCCATCATCTTCTTAAAGACATCGAGATCCCAAAATCCAGTGCTGCCCACATTCTTAAAACGGTGGCAGTTCTCGTACAGCGAAAACGCATAGCCGGACGAGAATAATTTTTGGATTTGAAGATTGACGATTGAAAACACTTTAGGATCGTGTAGCATTTTCCGCAATCGTGGGGGAAAGCTATAGGTGATTTCGCCGTTCACGATGGTCGCTTCAGCCAATAAAGCGCTTGCTTGCCAAATCTCAGAACCGTTACGGAGGAGATTAAACTCGCATGTCGTATTTACGATATCCCGTAATGAAGATTTTAAAAAAGCCGTGTTGCGGCTGTCAAAACCTGCGTCTTCTGCAAGTTTCATGATATTGATCTTATGTATCTCTTGATCTAGAAGTTCATGGAAGGCATGGTAAACTAAATTATTGACCAGTTTTTTCTGTAACAAAGTTAAGCGACCTGACATGTGGATCATCTCTACGGGTTTGCGTAACTCAATCGGCAAGTCTTCCGAGTTTTTCTTATTTGCCATTCGCATTCCCTTTATACAAGTCGTAAAGAATAGGTCGCTATACGACCCGTACTCTAAACCCTATTTATATTTTGTTCAATTTTATTATTAGAGCCATGAACAGTTACTAATATTTACCCCGATATATGAAATACACAGAATTGAAAGCCCCCCTTAATTCTCGGTGCGTAGTTACAAATATTTGCTAACAGTTTCCGTGATTTATATTTCCGGTAACGTTATTAACACCAGAATAATTTCTGTTATGATAACGTTACCGGAAACGTGGACGAGAACATAATGGAAAACAAAAAAGAAAAAACGGCTGGACGACCACGCAAGCATAAAGATGGCGCTGCCCGTGTTGCAGCATTTCGTGCAAAAGCTAAATATCCTGGACATCGATGCGATGTTTATCTTGAAGAAGATTCTTATGCTGTGTTGAATAGATTGATGAAGCAGAGCGGTCTTTCAACCTCCGGCGTGCTTAATGCATTATTACTGGGAACATTAAAATTGTCGTCAGTTAAATAGTTACCGGAAACGATAATAAAGCACCCCGCCGCAAGCAGCATGATATCGTCTCACCGGCCAACACCGCAGATATTGACGGCCTTCTTCCCAAGGGGTAGTGCATTGAACCCGGCGATATTTAAATCAATCTCTGAAAACAGATTGCCCCAATTATATTGTGTATCGGTACGCCCTTCCCTTCTTCACAGAAACGACGACCTGAAACCTGAACTATCGTACTACGCATAATGCTGTTGTATATTCCACGCTAGTTTCCGAAATAGTAAGCACTAGCCGGGGATTCTCATAAATCACGACCTGAAGCCGCACAATAATAACGACCTATAGTTTTCCCCTGATAAAACCATCCCATAAAGGACGACCTGAGCCGAGTTTTCACTCATCCCAGCCCTACCTGATCCCGTATTTCCTTGAAAATCGATCTCGATTATTCTCATAAACGACGACCTATGGGTTTTTTAAGTGTTTAATATCACTTGTTATCCGCTTTTAATCATTATATTACTGGGTTCTTATCGTAATTTAATTGCTATTAATCCCCTACCCTGCTGTTTTTGTTATTATTTGATTCAATTTTGTCATTCTCATAAACAACGACCTGAGACATAAGTAATTGTAATGACTATATATTGTACTATTCCCATGAATGACGACCTATAGGTACTAGCCGATTTAATAGAAACGCTCTGCACAAAAAGTACGACCTGAAGATCCCACAATTAACGACGTATCCCATAAATCACGACTTATCCCTGATTTGCCGTTCTGTAACCCATTGATTATTGATTGGTTTGAGAGGGCTAAATGAAGGTCTCATGTTTAACGACCTATTCTGTAGAGAGGCTCACCTTCGGTCACATAGATGACGACTTGAGATCACATAAAGGGCGACGTTAAATCCCAGAGAGAACGACCTATAAGGCTCGGAAGCCAATGCTGGCAAGGGTTGCGCCGGCGTAAAGGTTTTAAAGGTTCTAAAGGTTCTAAAGATGCTGCTTGCCTCTTTCATTCTAAATTGTTCAGGTAAAAATACCTGGACAATTAAAATTCATTTTAAAAACGAACTAAATAACTGATTCTTGAATGTGACATGAAATCATGGGTTCAAGTCCTCTCTTCCAGATAAGTGAATATGATCTGGTTCGTAATCGGAAATCTCTTGAGCAGTGAGTCCAAGTGAATTTCCGGGGCAAAGAAGCTATTTCACTTTCGGCGTCATCGTCCATCGTTGTTAGTAATCGTTGTCTTTGCTTTTGCGACATCAATTAAATATTAACCAACGTCAGGGTAATCATTATTATGAGCTGCATAGTGAAGTAAGGCATTCCTATTGTAATCATCCTTAGCATTAATATCGACTTTATATTTTAACCCCGTTGGCCGGTCGAAGTCCCCCACTGTTGGTCACTTCAAAATCCCTCCTCCCTGATGACCATGCTGGTGTAAGAAGAAACTACTTTTTATGATCGGCAAAGAACTCAAAGAAAGTCAAAAGCGGTTTACCAAAAAAACAGTAATGGAACAGGCATATGCTTACTCAACCTTATGATATAGCTTGCAGACAGCCCATGCGGGCTAGTGCCAAAGTCAAAACTACAGTCGCCCCGCCTGGGTGATTTTGGGTGGACAAAGGTGTGGGACTTTGTCCGGCCAATGGAGTTAAAAGAAAATCTACATAATCGATCAGCATTCCTAGATCAGATAATTAGTTGAGAGCTAATCTTATTGTCTGGGCATTAGACTTCACACTATCTTGTAACAAATATTTGATGGAGAAAAATAGATTGTTAGCATCCAAGTGAATTTATATTTTTCAAAGTGGCGATGTGATTTCATTACGCCTTCAGAAAAATGACGATTTGAAATGGGATATCCTGCTTTTCTGAAATCATACATATTATGTTTTTGAACGTTTGTAATATAATTTAGTTCTTGTAACAAGTATTCTAAGAGCGTTCCTCTCCCTTAATTTTATAAATTCAGATTTGAGCCAACATTAAACAATATATTTATATTAAGAGATTCGCAGTTAGCGCAGGATAATGGAGTGGTATTCGCGGAATCAATATTTTTCGATTCTAAGAAGCCCATCTAAATTCGGTTTATTGAACATTCAATATTAATTAATTCTTTTGACACTTATATTATTTCGATTTGGTTTAGAAATTAAATATTTCTCACAAGCACGTTAAACACTCTTGCCTATTTAGCCTATACCACCATGTTGCGTATGTCTAACCACCAAGATCTTCTTTAGAATATTTCAACTTTCACCGGTGAAAGTTGAAATTACTTCCTAAATCATAAATAAGGCATCACTGAACTCTCAAAAAATACAATGAGCCAAATTATATTTGCGACAAAAGACTGATCAAATTACTTCGGCAACTTTCACCGGTGAAAGTAAGCCACACTTGGGTACGCCTGTAAGTTGCTTAAATTTCTGTTTTACAGAAGGACTTGAAAACCGGCTGTCCCATCAGCCATTCTCTAACTGGGCATTCAGGTTGAGAACTACAGGAAGTGAGGCTTCACGGATAATGTAACCACCGAATAATATGGGAAGATAAAGCCTGGCGATGAGATCGAATCTCCCAGCATAGATGCGGAGAGGTGCTTGGCTTGAACCAAAAAGGAGATTGATCAAGTTAATTCATTTCACATTTGAATTACATAGTTGGAGGATCGTCGGTATATAGCAGGTAATCTCTCCGTCCGGAGTTTTATACGGAGCAGGGCGGGTCCGTCAAGCAGCCGTAAACGCATGGTGAACAGCAAGGGCACTATTGGCGCTGCGGGTAACGAATTGTAGAAAAAGAGAACGCTCCTCCCCCACAACGATTAACAATAGAAGCCATAAATACTTAAAAAGATTTCCTACCATTCAAACTAAAAAGTGTACGAATGGTATTATTAGCAATACTTGACCTCACATTTATAAATCACTTTTGGCCAGCATTTGAAATCATGCTGATGAAAAAAAGTAATGACTTTAGATTTGCTATTAACTGTAAACAATAAAACACTCCTTACTTTCACCGGTGAAAGTTAAATTCAATCAGAAAAACTCCCAATTCCATAAATAAATAAAATAATAATTCCTCTTTAAAAATACTCATGCTATATTGTTGGCAATCATAGATTTATTAATATTATTAGAAAATTGAAAATAATGGTGACTGCTTTCACCGGTGAAAGTGAAAATCGAAAGGATAGAAATGACAGCTAAAATAATTTCCGTGTTCAACCAGAAGGGCGGTTGCGCCAAGAGTACAAGTACAGTTCAGCTTGCTGGTACGCTAGGTTTAAGAGGGTATAAGGTTTTTGTGATAGATATGGATCCACAAAATACGTCTGCGCTTTGGGCGCTTGCGGCAACTGATACCCCTTTCCCGGCCGAAATTTTGTCGTTCGCTCCATTAGGTGAGCATTTTGTTGAAAAGGTAAAAACACTCGTAGAACGCTTTGATATTCTTATTATTGATAATCCTCCGGCGTTGGATTCGAGAGTGCCATGGGCGTCACTTTTAATAAGTGACTTGGCTATAATTCCTTGTATTCCGGTCATGGATAATATCTGGGCCAGTCGCCAAGCAGAGGATTTAGTGGAGCGTGCTCAAAAAGAAAATCCATCCCTTCAGGCAACTTATTTGATGAGTATGGTAAGACGTGGAAATGTGTTTGATCAATGTTTAACTGTTCTTGAACAAAAAGCAAAGCTTCCAATAATGAAAACTAAAATCGCTATGCGTAATGCGTATCCTGAATCACAAATATTTGGTTGTGTTGTTGGGCAGTTTGGTAATAGCCCCGCAGCTAAGGAACAAGAAGCCCTCGTTGATGAGGTAATCGGTCTTCTTGGAATCAAACTTAAAAAAAGAGTGAATAAATTATGAACATTAAGAAGATTAGTAAAAACAATATGGCGGCTCGTGTAGCATCGAGTGCCGAATCAGCCCCGTCGATACAGGATCGTTTGGATCATGCAAAGACAGTAGTCGATTTGCATCCAACAGCATTAAAGGCATCGGTAAATACACAAGATGCCGCCCCGGCGCGATTGGAGAACCCCAGCGCGAACGGCGGAATCTTTGTTGAGGCAGACATAAATCAGATCGACGAAAACCCGTTTAACGCACGTAAAATTTATCGACCTGAACGCGTCAAAGAGTTGGCAGACTCAATTGGCGCAAAAGGACAAGATGTTCCAGGGATTGCGACGATCCGAAACGGACGGTATGTCCTGGCTGCAGGCCATTACCGTAGGAAAGCAATAAAACTTTTGGAGCTGCCCACGATGAGCCTTATGGTTCACGAAGGATTAAGCGATAAAGAGTTGTTTGAATTTTCATACCGTGAAAATGCGGAACGAGAAGGGCAGTCCGCTTTGGATAATGCGTTAGCATGGGCAGACTTGCTTTCACACGGTCTTTTTGAAAGTGAAACAGAGATTGCTGAAGTCACCGGCTTTTCTCTTGCGAACGTCAATAAAACTCTTCAGATCTTAAAAATATCAGCGCCTGTTCTCGAAATCGTCAAAGAGGATCCGTCTCTATTCCCGATGAGCAATCTGTATGAATTAAAGCTATATGAAGAGGCCGCTGGCAATAGTGAGCGCACGCTCGAAATGGCAAGACTCATGAAGGAAGGTGATATTTCGCGTAAAGGCATTCAAGAAGCAAGAGCAAAACTTGAAAAACCAAAAGGCGAAAAACAACAACGCAAAACATCCCGCGCCTACAAAATTAACAAAGAAGGGCAGAACATCGGATCAATTAAAGAGTGGGACACCGGTCGCGTTTTACTCGACGTGGTTCTGCCTGATTCAGCGGAAAGAGAGGCCATCATGCTTGAACTCAAAACACGGTTTGGCATACAGGGAGCCGAGTGAGTACGCACTTTGCCTTGCTAGGCGGAATAACCATCCAAATCTCTGCTAAGGGGGCTACACCCTTGTAGGGGCTCAGGCACGGCAAGGCGGACAGTGGGCAACCCGTTTATTTCCTGATGGAAGGGCGCGGCCTATCCAAAAGATCAGTAGGGTAGGGGAGTGTGAACTTTCGGTGTTATGGAGCCATTTCGTTTCCGGTGTAATATGCAGCTTGGCAGTCGCTGAGAAGTTCCAACTTATAGGCCAGATCGGCTGTGGGCCGAAAGGAGGTGCTTACAAACACCTCGATTCTAGAAATCAACTTACCATGCCTCCATCAATTCATCCCAATCCGACGTATAGCTCGGCGACTTCTGCTCTCGGCGCGTAGCCCACCGTTGCTTTGTTCCTGCCGCGCCGATCGTGACACTATCCCGGCCCATGCTACGGTTGATTGCATCCATAACGCACATCATCTTGTCTGATCGAGACTGTTCCTCAGGATCGTCGAATAACGTGCGCTGCGCTGTAGCTTTCTCATGCAGCCCCATTAGCAGCACTCCACTTTTCCTATAACGCAATGCCGGACGGAAGATAGCTTTCAAGCCGCATAGCGCCGCTTTGACGAGCTTGGTTGTGTCGTCGGTAGGCTGGGGTAGCGGAACGACGATAGAGCGGCTGTATTGCTCTTCATTTGCCTTGAATGGGTTGGTTTGGATGAAGACGCACAGACTTGCGGCAACAGAACCATCCCGCCGGAGTTTTTCTGCGGCGCGGGTTGTATAGAATGCAACGGACTCGGACAAATCATCTAGCGTAGAGACGGGAGCACCGAACGAACGAGACACCATAATTTGCTGACGTGGCGTGCCTGCTTCTTCAAGTTCGATGCAAGGAATTCCGTTAAGCTCGTTAGCTGTTCGTACAAGCACTATCGAGAACTGTTGCCGCAAATATTCAATATTTGCGCATCGTAAGTCTTCCACGGTGTTTATGTTCAGTTTAGCCAGACCTTCAGTTAACTTGCGGCCGATTCCCCATACTTCGCCAACAGGAATGCTCGCAAATAATTCGCTGCGTTGCTTGTCACTTAGTTGCCCGAAGTCGCACACGCCATTATTTCCTGCAAGCTCTTTCTTTGCGCAGTGGTTGGCAAGCTTGGCGAGCGTCTTGGAATCAGCGATACCGACACAGACAGGAATTCCAACGTTGCGCTTAACTGTTTTCCGAATCTTCTGACCATAGTCCGCGAGTGTAAAGGATAGGAAATTCAACTGCACAAGTCAATTTATTTCCGGCCATTTTCGGCATCCCCACCCCAAGCCAATCCCATTCTCATCTTCGCATCCCTGAAAAAGCCTTCACTTCGTCTTCCTCTTCCCCAAAATCGTAGTAATTTCCCCAAAACCCGCCCCACGCTGAACCCGATGCACAGCCCTTCCCAAAGCATGCTGAAAACTTCTTTTCACCAAGCGACACTCTGATCAAATTCGATTTCCGGTTCCGGCTCGACTATCACCCATTCGTGATCACTACCTGCCTGCGCAAAATTCGCTGCCAATTCCCACAGCGGTGGCCCGCGTGCAGGAGCGATTCTCGGTGGCTGGCTTGATTCGCCGATATGCTCCAGAATCTTCCTCACGTCACTCGCCTCGTTGATGAAGGCGATAATTCGCATCTGGGCTTGGCAGATCGGACAGGTTAAGGGGAATGCTTCATAAATGCGCGCCAGCAGCATGGCCCACAGATAGTGCGACGCACGGCGAGGTTTTTCCTCTGCTCCGGCGGCATCCGCAAGCGGCAAAGACGGTGCAATCACCGCCACCGGAGCCATTGCGATGACTGCCGCGCGCAGGGGCGAGTTGGGTGCCAGCACACCGTAATAGCGATGGCGATGCGAGCGGGGTGGCGGCACTAATGCGGCAATTTTACCGATCAGTTCCAGCGGTGTCAGCACCAGATCGCTTGAACCATCAAGGCCGGGCTTGGGGCTGTGGTAGACCAGATGTTCGGCATCCAGTTGTTGCAGATGTTCGAGCGCGAAAGGTGGGCGCGCGCAATAGCGCAGCAAGCGTTCCAGCCCTGCCCGGTCTTTCTCGTTGATGCATACCGAGGCGTTTACTGAAAATCCGCCGCCATGCACCCAACTGCCCATCAACTCGGCATCGCTCTTGTCAAACAGGCCGCGACGGACGAAAGTGCGCAGCACAAGCCTTCGAACCTCTGCTTGTACCTTGGCAATGGCGGTCTCATCAATCCATGTCGCCGCATGAAAATCCACCCCCGCCCCATCGCCAGCATTGGCGGCTGGCTCAAATACCCCGTCAACGATACAGCAGTGAAAGTGGACGTGCTCGTTAAGGGACGAGCCGAAGCGGTGGATGAAGGCAACCGCGCCTATTCGGGCTTGGGCATTGCAACCCGGGCTGTGTTCGCGCAAGCACCGTTCCACCTCGCGCAGAAAGATGCGCAAGACAGCACCTTGCAAGGCTACATCACGTTGCAAGTAATAGCGCAGCCGCTTGGGCACCGAGAGTACCCATTGACGTACCGGCAACCGGGGAAACACGTGATCGGCCAGATGCGCGGCTGTTTCGACCATGCGCCGTGTGTTGCACGAAGGGCATACGCCACGACCTTTGCAGGAGAAGGCGATCAGGAAGTCGTGTCCGCACTCGTCACAATGAGCTCTGGCGAAACCGTGCGCCAAAATTCCGCATTCGAGATAGCGACGAAAGGCATTCTCCACATGAGCAGGCGGCGATTCATTGTATTCCCCGCTTGAAAGTGCCAGCCAAGTTTCGAAGTGCGTCTGAACAGTGCGATACCACAGCGTCTGTTCGGGACGGCG
>PLYB01000126.1 GCA_003151655.1 Gallionellaceae bacterium
ACAAGCCGCATGAAAAATGGGACGCACTAGGTATTCATTGCTCGCAGACGGAACGCCGTGCCGACGATGCCACGCGCGACGTGGAAGCGTGGTTGAAGTGTTTCTACATGCGCGACCATCTCGGTAGCGTATTCGCCGGCACTGTGTCCTCGGTCACCGGTTTCGGCTTATTTGTCTCTCTGGATGACATCTACACCGAAGGGCTGGTGCATGTATCCGAACTTGGCACGGATTATTTCCACTTCGATCCAGCCAAGCACCAGATGCTCGGTGAGCGTACCGGCAAGCGCTACCGCTTGGGTGATCGGGTGCGCGTCAAAGTCGTGCGCGTGGATATGGAAAGCACCAAGATTGATTTCGTTCTGGAAAGCGTAGAAGGCGAAGAAGCCGGAATTAAAACCGCCGCAGGAAAAATCGCCGGAGCGGGTGCATGGGGCGATACTGCTCCGAAGAAAAAATCTGCTGCGAAGGAAAAGGCCGCTTCCAAGAAGCCGCGCCATTAGTCTGTTTATCAGCAACCAATAGCATCGTCATTCCCGCGAAGGCGGGAATCCAGTGAGTTAAACAAAAGGCATTTTGAATGGCTGGATTCCCGCCTTCGCGGGAATGACGAATCAGGACTTATATAAAGAAAGCGAGCAAGAAACATGGCTGAAACTCGTATTATTCATGGTTTTCACGCCGTCACTGCGCGCATCCGACAGCATGCCGACAGCGTGATGGAACTCTACGTGGATACAAAGCGTCATGATCCGCGCGTGCGCGACCTGCTCAAGCTGGCAGAAACCAATGGTGTGCGTATCGTGCCGGTGGATGGTAAGCGTCTCGACGGCATGGCCGGGAACGCCAGCCATCAGGGTGTCGTAGCGAAAGTTGATGCAGCGCGGAAGGTGGTGAATCTGGATGATGTGCTGGACACCCTGATCGAGCCAGCGCTGCTGTTGGTGCTGGATGGGGTACAAGACCCGCACAATCTAGGTGCTTGCCTGCGCTGTGCCGACGCTTTCGGCGTCCATGCCGTCATCGCTCCGAAAGACCGTGCGGTGGGGCTGAATGCCACGGTAGAGAAAGTCGCCTGCGGCGCGGCGGAAACCGTGCCCTATATCACCGTCACCAATCTCGCCCGCACCCTGCGTGAATTGCAAGAGCGCGACATTTGGGTAGTGGGTGCTGATAGTGAAGCCGAGAATGACCTGAACAATTTCTACCACTCCGATGCATTGGCTTTGGTGCTTGGCGCAGAAGGTGAAGGTTTGCGCCGTTTAACCCGTGAAACTTGCGACCAACTGGTGAGCATCCCGATGATGGGTAGCGTGGCAAGTTTGAATGTATCGGTCAGCGCGGGCATATGCCTGTATGAGGCGAGAAGCCAGCGGGTGGAAGTAAAGGTGCCCGGTTCACACGGCATAGGGGAGTGAGTTGCGCGGTGAATTTACGTGACAGGTTGATGCCATTCTACGGAATGTGTTTATACTTGAAACTTATCGCTACATAGTTCTCGAAACCAGCAATCGAGGATTGGTTGCGAGTTAACATCCAGTATCAGCCCCATTTCGGACGCTCAATGCATGATGAAATTGGGTGTTTGGTATACTGCAATGTGCCAGTAGCGGTCCTTCGCGACTGTCCGTTGACGTGCAACGAAATTTCAAAGTGTCGTAGCTTCATGCAGCAGCTATTTAATCCAACATCAACCACTTGACGTTATATATCTATCTTGGTATAAATACTCATGGTTCGCATTCCTCCCAGTCTTTCGCGTGAAAAGCCCCTGCACTGGGTGGCATCGGCTAAAAAAGACTACTTGGCATTTCCCATTGATGTGCAGGACGAAATGGGTTATGCGTTAGGCTTGGCGCAGCTTGGTGCCAAGCACCCAAAGGCCAAGCCATGGAAGGGTGAAGGGCCGGGAGTTTTCGAAATCGTTGAGGATCATAGGGGCGATACATTCCGCGCGGTCTATACCGTACGCTTTGCCGATGTGGTGTATGTCCTGCATGCCTTCCAGAAGAAGTCGAAGACAGGCATCAAGACCCCACAGGACGATATAAACCTGATCGCCGAACGCCTCAAGCGCGCCCAAGCCGATTATGAAAGGAGCTGCACACCATGAGCACAATTACCCACGGTAGCACCAACGTTTTCGCTGACTTGGGCTATCCGGATTCCGCCGAACGCCAAACCAAGACGCGTTTGGCTCTGGCCGTCAATGAACTACTGAAAAGCCGCAAACTGAAACAGCGTGAAGTTGCGACATTGCTTGCCATCCCGCAACCCAAAGTCTCAGCCTTGAAAAACTTTCGGCTTGATCAGTTCTCTGTAGAACGTCTGATGGAGTTCTTGACGGCGCTCAATCAGGACGTGGAAATCATCATCCGACCGCGTGCAAATTCCGGCGGAGCTGGGCATATTTCAGTCTTGGCGGTGCAGTAATTTTCTTGCTAAGTTAACTCGATTATGCAAACAATAAAGGAATGACACTGAACGCTCAGTGCGATTTAGGCATCTGATTTGATGCTTGCGGTGATTCAGTAGCAATACTGCCTGAGCCTGCCTGTGAAACCAAACTGCCTACTGATTTGCCATCAGTCTTGGGGCGCCGTGTGTATTTGCGACGTACTCTAGCAAAAGATTCAATATCGGTTTCCCCGGAACGGAGAAAGTTAAGGAAGTCTAGCCCTTGGTATTCGCAGGTTTCAGCCACGCTCAAAAGAGTTAGGTACTCGTCAACACCTTTTTTGGTGGATGATCCAGAAATTACATCACGCAACCTAGCGAACGCTTTGATGGCATGTTCTGCGTTATTGTTATTCCAAGGCACTCCGTCGTAACGCAGAAACGTGAAAAGCGTGTCCTTGTTTTTCTCAAATCGTTGTTTGCATTTCAACGCTGCCTCACTTTTGAAATTTGTTACGTTTAGCAATTTGAAAAAGCGCTCTACCGCGACAATGTGTTTGCGCAGAGAACGTTTCTTTAGCCCATGAAGGTCAATAGTGTCAACAATTGGTTTCAATAAATCAGAGAAACCAATGGCAATCGATTTCATCTCAGTGTCAAATGGGGTGTGCAAAATCTCATCGTTCAAATCGCGCATGAGGTGAATAAGACACTTTTGCTGGGGGCAATTTATGGCATCGTAGGCAGCATAGAAATCAGATACAAGAACACCCTTGAAATCTTTCAGTAATGTCTGGACAATTTCTGCCTCGCGACTCTCAGCAAGAATATAGACCACCTCCTTCATGTTGGTCAGAACCCACACATATGCCAAGTGACCTTTGATATTCGCTCGGGTTTCGTCGGCATGAATGAGATTGCCATGAACAATCCGTTCCAGAATTTTCCTTTTAGTGAGCAAGTAATGATTAGCCGCTTTAACTTTGAATTCGTTCAGTGTGTTGTGCGACAAATTGAAACCGAATAACCTGTTAATACTGTGTTGCATCGTCCTTTGTGGAATGCATAAATTCACGATGTGGTATACAAAATAGGCCATGATGTTCCAGCCCCATTTTGATCCGTGTAAATCCCACTCATTTAATCTGTACTCGTGACCACAGCTACGGCAGAGATAGGTTTGAAGTACGTACTGCACTACTCGTTTTTTAACGCTGTCCCTGCCAAAAACTAAATCATGCACTGTTCTGGAGAGCGAGCGGAATCTTTTCCGCCCACGCTTGCCACACTCTGGGCAGGATGTCGGTGATTTTATTACGACTATTATTTCGGATTTTTTGTTGCAGTAACTCGTTCGTTTTTGTCTCCGCCTGAGACTTTTCATGGGTACTCCAGACCGGATGAAAACTCGATCACGCTGGTAAACCCAATGCGCTGCTTCATTAATTTGCTCCATATTTTCTATAGGGCTTGTGAATTCACGCCATTTTGAGTTTATGTTTTTGCCAAGACTCTCTGCATGAACGATCTTGGGCTGCCCCCCTAGGTTGTTGTTGGGGGCAATATCCGCCACCAAGAGTTGCTTGATAGTGTGAGCGACTAGACTCAACGCATCACAATCATCAGTATTGTAGGCAATTATTTTTTCCCGCAACGTAACATCGTTAGATGCCTCCCATAGGGAACGCCAAACAATAGATTGAAGGCCAGTTGCTAAAGGGCTGCGCCACTCGAAGCCAAGGAAATGTGAAATTTCTTTAAGCCCGTTTGAGTACGTAGGGAAATAGAATCGTGCGTAAATGACAGATAGCAGATTGACAGATGACGTAATCGCATTGTCTGCATTGGAATCTTTCGGAGGTCCACCGTGTCGCTCATACATCCTTTTTATGAATGTAGTTTCGTAACTGCCGTAGTGCATCATAAATACCGGACCGACTCCTGATAATAAATTGAGAAAATCTTGCCAAATGCGTTTCTCATCAGACACGGAGTCTGCCCAAAAGCTAAAGTGTTCAACACCATTTATGTTTTCTAATCGCACCCCAATCAAGTAGTAGAAATCTCGATCTGAAAGTCCTTCAACGTCAAAAAATATCATTGTACCGTCGAGGTGCAAATCGGTTTTTCCAACGACGTGAATTTTCTGCTCACGGATCGCAAGTGCTTTTAACGAGTGGTGATACTTCTCTGGTTGCCCTGCCAGCCGCTTTAAGCGACGGCGAGGGCGGAAGGTATAGGACAGTTGCGTGACAGTAAAAATACCTTTGCTCTTTAACCGTGCTCGATCTTTTTCGGGCAGGTGGCTGAGAAGGCTCAAATCATCTTTCTCTACCGCTTGCTTTCTGCAACGATCTTGAAATTTGCATTCGGGACAATGCCGGTTCAGGATCAAGTCTGGCGGAGAAGGGGCGGACAGTAAGGCAGTAACTTGGTTGGCCGTTTTATGGATGGCGCGTGCCAACAAGTTAGCCTTTACTGTAAAAGCAGAAAACTTTTCTCCGTGGACAATTTTTGCAACGCCGACTTTTACACCCAATGATTTCGCCAGCACCAATGCCTCGAATGCAGCCACCATTTTGTCTGAACTCGACAATTTGTTGACTGGCACAAAACGAATCGGAACGAGTTGAGCAGATAAATTTGTACCTTCCAGATGCACCCGCTGTACAACCTGAAGGCTGGCTTCCCATTCTTGAGTTTGAACAATTTGGTCAAGAGCGAAATGCCATGAGGCACTTTTCCAGCGACCCGATTCGAGGATGCCGCTACCCAGTTCACATTGATGCTCAGCCGTTAACTTGCGCTTGCCTTTATTACGATAGGATTCTGCCTGTGTGGCGGCCCAACTTGTGTAGTCGCCACCTACGGCTGTCTCACCCTTGGAAAGAAGGTAACACTTCGTATGGCAGGCCAGAAAAGCTTCGAGCAGGCAAGAAGTAACGACCACTGCGCCATCTTTTGCAGTGGGTGGAGTCATAGCGGATTCTAATTGACTGTCCAAGCGATATTCTCCTTCGCTTAATTCCAACAATAACTTTGCCCAGAATAAAACGAGCAAACAACTTAGCAGTTATTGTATAAGGGACAAGTGTGGCACGCCACGAAGGGCTGCTTTCGGGTAACAAATTTTGATGTTCATCTGTCGCTTGTGGGTCGATAGCGCCCGTTAGTGAAGGGCAGTTTTACGACAGCACAATTTTTGCATGCCACTGGCAGCTTTGCTGCAAGCAGTTCACAATAACGAAAGCGCACTATGTGCCAGAAGAAGTCATTCCAAGATGTTTCATATTTTTGTTTAAATATTATTCCGGTTAGGAATTCATGGATTCATTTTTCGCTATGATCGCTGTTTTTGCCTTCATTGGGATGGCTTCGATTTTGCCGCTTTTTACCAGCTCTCGACGGGCAAACGTAGAACTTAATCTAAAACCACTTTGGCAAAAACGTTGTGCTGGAAAGATGGGAGCAATCGGTATTGGCATACCATCGATACGTGTAGCTCTTTATCAAGATTTTATGGTTATCGCTTTTCTTGGACAAACGATAATTCCATATCAGGACATTGAAGAGGTATCTATAAAAAGAGCTTTTTGGTCTCTGAATTTCGCTGGCGTGCTTCTTAAGCTTCGGGGCATGAGAGCTGATTATCGTTTTAACTTAAACCTGAGTGACTCAAATGAGTTCGTGAAGGTAATTGAATCTCATTTACCTCATCATTCAAAAAAGAGATAACCAAAATATCTCGGCTCTGGGTGTCTGCTATTGGGAATCTGCTATGTCTCTTATGGGTACATTGCGGCCATGCTGCCACCCGTGACACTGCATCAAGATCAACGACCACAATGCGATTGAAGCGGCCGCAAAAATTGAACATTAAGTTCGATCAGCCCAACCTACTGCATCGCGAGTTTCCTGATTGAAACGCAGGAACTCTTCTGGTGTCAGCAAATCCAGAGACTGGATTGCGGCGAGTTCATTAAATGCAGTTGAGCGACGGTGGTCATTGAAAGTCCGGGCAATATCTTTATCGCGGCGTGCAATGATTTTGTAAATTTCCAGATAGCGCTGGTGGGCGCTGAGGGTGCCGTTGGTGTTGATACTCTCGATTTCCGCGAGTATTCGCTGACAGAGCCGTTCAAGGGCGATTGTTCTCAATTGCCCCAGAAGTTTCCAATCGGATTCCTTGATAGTCATCAAATCAGCCGAATTTAGAGGTTTTATTTATCCCGCAGCAGCTCTTCGATTTTCTTGTTGGCGGCTTGCAATTTTTTGAATAGTGCCAAGAGCAAGGCCTTGTCCATGTAAACTTTAACTTCGCCTTCCATTTTGTCCACGACGGTTTTCCTGATTTCCACCACGATGACTTCTCCATCCGTGATGACCGTGGCTGAGCGAGTAAATTTCTCATTGCCGAAGAAAGTGCCTTCCCCGATGCATTCCCCGCTATGTATGCTACCCACGACCTTGCCTTTGAAATATGCGGTGGCGGTGCCGTACATGAGGACGTGGAACGCGTCCATCGTGTCGCCCTCGGTAGTGATCCGCTCGTCTGCGGAAAATGTCCTGACTTCCGATTCATTGGCGATCTGGGCCAGGCAATCACTCGGGATGGGGTCGAAAAAAGAACACCTCCTCATCTCGTTGAACTGATCGGATGACACTTCCACAAGCCGCTGCGTGAAGTTAGTCAGGCTTGCCTGAAT
Organism: Gallionellaceae bacterium; assembly: GCA_003151655.1. GTDB lineage: Bacteria > Pseudomonadota > Gammaproteobacteria > Burkholderiales > Gallionellaceae > PALSA-1006. The sequence continues at coordinate 7,104 of PLYB01000126.1, forward strand.
GGCATCAGTGATGCTGTCTGTTTCGCTCATTATTTGCTCCGGGGTGGTTACACATCGCCATTTTGCGAGGACTCGCAATTTACCGCAAGATGAATTTTCGTCTGTTTTCTATTTTAATACGGAAACAATGATTAGCCACCGAGGCACATGGGTACGGAGAGGATGCAAGTTTTATGTGCCGCGCCTGAGGTTCACGATTTCCTTCGCGCACCTGATTCCGCTCATCACCGCTCCCTCTAACGTGGCCGGATAATCGCCTGCCGTGTAGTCGCCCGCCAGCAGCAAATTGTCCAGCGGCGTGGTGTGGGCAGGACGGGAGAGGTTGGGTTCGCAGGAGAAGGTGGCGCGCTTTTCGGCGATGACTTGGTGCCACAACGGCGCTGCGGTGATGCCCAGTTGTTCGTGTAGTTCCTGCGCGACTTTTTGCGCGAGTTGTTCGTGTTCCAATTCCTGATGCAAACCTTCCGCGCTGATGACGGAAGCGATGAGACCGTGATGCCCGGCGATCTGTCCTTTGTCGAAAAGCCATTGCGTGAAGCAGCGGTCGAAGCCCAGCATGGCATGGGGGAGTCGCACCGTTGCGGGGTATTGCAGATATACGGTGTAAATGGGCTGGAAGGTCAATGCCTCGATCTGCGCGGCGATGGGTGCAAGTCGCGGCACGGCGCGCAACAGGCGTGCAGATGAGGCTGGCGAGGCGGCGCAGATGACGTGGCTGTAGCGTTGCGTACCACTTGCGGTGAGCAATTCGATTTCGTTGTCATGCGGGACGATGGCTTCTACGCCGCATGAAGTGAATACCATGCCTCCATGTTGTTTGACGTATTCTGCTGCGCGATCTGGAAACAGCGTGGAGAAGTCAACGCGCGGTAGCAGCATGTCGCTATCACTACGCGAGCCGTTCAGGCTGTCGCGTAAAACATTCAGCAGTATCTGGGCGGAAGCTTTGTGCGCCGGGGTGTTGAGCGCGGATATGCAGATCGGTTCCCACAGCAGGCGGATCAGTTCGTCGTCCTGCTTGTGAGCGCGCAGCAGTTCGAGCACGGTTGTGTCGTGTGGCAGGGCGAAATTGCTGCGGTGCATGACGAGCATGAAGCGAGCGGCGCTGAAGCTCTGTGCGAACGTCAGCCCATGCGCGGCTAGCAGTCCGACCAGTAGATGCAGCGGAGCGGGCAGGGGAGGAGCTTTCAGTTCAAAGCGGTTGTGCAGGGTGAGTTGCAGCGGCAGGCGCAGGAAGTCGTGTTCGATATCTCCGCCGACTTGTGCGATGAGTTGCAGCGTGTGGCGATAACAGCCAAGCAGGATGTGCTGGCCGTTGTCCAGTTGTGTATCGTTGCTCCACATGCCGCGCGCGCGTCCGCCAAGCTGTTTAGCGCTCTCGAATACCGTGACGGAGATGTCGCGTTCAGCCAGCTTGACCGCCGC
>PLYB01000046.1 GCA_003151655.1 Gallionellaceae bacterium
CTGTTGTAGCCAGCGAAAGCCCCAACTGACCAACAATGAAACCTTCGCCGCTTGCTGGCTACTGGTTATGAGCCTTTCACGGACGGGCTGCACATTTGGGTACAACATATTTTCGACAACTTGCGAGATTATGAGAATATGAACTCAACTAAGACCGCATTCACTATGGAGAACATTAATGAATCCAGTTGATTTAAAATATTTACTTGAGATTGCGGGCGCTTTTGGTATCGGTGGAGTAGTAGCTGCGCTACTACTTTTTTTCTTCGTGAAATCATTTATACCAAGCTACCTCAATCAGAAGGCTTTGAATTTAGCCACAAAAGAGGACATCGCTGACATCACTCAAAAGATTGAATCAGTGAAGTCACAATACGCAGTTTTACTTGAACAAGTTAAGGTTAGGAATCAGTTAAAGATGGCAGCACTTGATAAGCGGCTTCAAGCGCATCAAGAAGCGTTCAGCCTTTGGGGAAAAATGAATAAAACCCCATACGGGGAAGAATTCAAACAACTCCATGCTGAATGCTCGAACTGGTGGGATAACAACTGCTTATATTTGGATTCAAAAGTCAGAAGCGAATTTTTAAATTCCATTAATGCTCTTAATTTTCACCATCAACTTGTTCGATCGCATATGGATCATATGTGGGAATTCGCCGACAGTGAAAAGTTGTTTATTGCCATTTTCGAAGCAACGAAACTTCCACCGCTAACATCAAGTGAGTTGAAAATCATTGATCAAGCCGCCATAGGAATAAAGGGAAATTAGGATGGAAAATATATTTTGGATTTGTATAGAACGAGTGCTGAGAATGCTGAAAAAGCGGCTTCCAACACACGGTTACGAGACTACGCACTTGAATAAGCTAGCGTAGCCCAGATGCAATCTNNGGATTCAATAACTCAAGTACTTTCGCGGAATAATTACAAGCGCGGCGCGGCAAATTACACGCGGTACTTGACCTGTGTACTTGACTTGTTGACGCCGAGATAAATTTTGTTTACAGTTCGCATTCGGTGGGAAGTTGCGCCCACCGAATATCGAAGCTGCTCTCTAGAGCGGCTTTTTTGTTGCCCGCCTCGTGCGGGCTTTATTTTTGGCGGGTAGCTTTTGAGAGGTCAACAATGACGAAATTCGATTTAAGAGAATTTGTTTTAGAAAACAAAGCAGAGGCTGATGCGTATTTGGATGAATTGTTTAAAAAAGACCAATACAGATCAATTGATGAAGTTCGGATAAGAGCGGAGAAGTATATTCGAGATGCAATCATCAAAAAGTATTTCATCGGCAAAGCCGAAGAAATGTTGCAAGATTTGCGATGAAAACGTGCAAATTATATTATCCTCTCACTCGATAGAGAAGCATACGGCTAGGGGAGCACAGAAGGTCTTGTGCATTGGAGAGAGGGAAAATGAACCGAGTGCTAATCAATCCAGAACAATATTCGCAACACTGGAAGAAGGAATCTGAGTTTCTTGAGTTTCACGGCATTTATCAATTGCTATCAAAAATGACACCCAGTGGAAATGTCCTTGAATTCGGCTGCGGCATCGGGAAAGGGATACGCTACTTATCTATCGGTCACAATGTTTTGTCCCTAGATAGCAACCCTTATTTAGTTGATGAGGCAAACAGGTATCTTGACAGTGTTGGAGCAAGCCGAAAAATACATAAATGCGATTTTTTTGAGCTTACGGCAGACGACAAAAGAGTTATTAGAGAGTTTAAGCCGAAGGTGATTGTTGGGTGGTTTATCGGCTCTCATGGAGTGGATATATTCAAGCACACTCAAGAAGAGCCAAACGACATAACAAAGTCGAAGTTATACCGAGAAAAAATAGAAGACATTGTCGTGTCCCCTGATGTGTGTTTAGCATCTGTTGAATATGTTCACTTAGTAAATCGCGGCGGCCGAGTCGTCGGCTTTACTGAAGCTGAGTTATTCAATGATACAAAGGAAGACTATGATACATATGTTTTTGAGAGTATCGGGTTCGAGGTCTTTGAAGTAAAGAATATTGACTGGCCTAGAGAAGGTAGCGAATTCCAATATGCTCAAGCCCACAATCCAAACTTGGCAAAAGGAGAAGTCGTTCCCACAATTATTTCCATAATTGCCAAAAGAGTGAAATAGAGCAGATTTAGAACGGAGAGCTTACTGCTCTTGGGGGCGATAATCGCATGTCTATATTGCCTCTCCAAACTGACAGCTTCGTCTCGAAACGAGTCCGTCACGAAGTGCAGCTTCAGAGCATTGCAATCAGCCATTTTTCAAAACTACGCATGTTGCAGTTCACCAACTAACGAGGTCGTGAACTAATCTCAATACAAGCTCGATTTTCTTGTGACAGTGCTTGCTCAATCTTACCGGGGAAACCGGATCGCAGTGATGCGCCTCGACAGATTTTCTGTCGAGTAGCCGTTTCATTACACGGCTACAGTGTTGAGGTTGTGTTCACGGTCTGCGGAGTAGGCAAGGCACGCGCGAATGTCGGCGGTTTCAAGCTCGGGAAAGTCTTCGATGATGTCGGCTTCGCTCATGCCTTCGGCCAACATTTCCAGCACGTCATAAACACTGATGCGCAAGCCGCGAATACACGGGCATCCGCAGCGCTTGTCTAAATCGAGTGTGATGCGTGAATGGGTCATTTTCATCACTTTGCTGGTTGTATTCTGTCAGCCGCACTATATGTGAATTAGTGAGTTTGCTCAACCGCGTAAATTAATTATTAATGACCGGTGGAACTGTCCATTCAGACAGGGTATTATGAGAAAACTAGAATTAAAAAGGATGCTCCTTCATGAAACTTAACCAAGCCATCCAGCAACATCTGGAGAAGTTTCCCCTTCCGCTCCAAAGTGAGGTTTTGGATTACGTGCTCTATCTGGAACAGAAAGCCGGGAAACAATCAGCCAACGACAACGAACGCCGGAAATCATTGGCGAGCGCGTTGGAAAAAGCCGCAGCCATGAACCCCTTCGCCGAAGTTGATCCGTCTGCATGGGTACGCTCGCAAAGGGATGAACGCGCCCTGCCGGGACGGAATTAAACACCATGCTGGTTGACAGCAACATCCTTATTTATGCCACAAAACCAGAACATGCCAAGCTTCGCCGCTGGCTAATTGATACCCTACCCAAGGCGTCGGTCATCAGCAAAGTTGAAATTCTCGGCTACCACAAATTACACTCAGCGGAAAAAGACGCGCTTACAGAATTGTTGAGCAGCTTGGAGCTAATTTACCTAACCCCCGCCAGCTACGAAATCGCAATCCAATTACGCCAACAACGCAAACTTACGCTCGGTGATGCCTTCATCGCCGCCACCTGCCTTGAACGGGGATATGCGCTGGCGACATGCAATACCGGCGACTTCGATTGGATTGACGAATTGAAAGTATTCAACCCGCTGGAAGCAATTTAACGCTGCGCGCGCGTACTCGCCCATCACATAAATTGAAATAGCCGCCACATCGTAGGCTGGAGGTGAGGAACGAACCCCAGCATTTGCGTGCATCAAACATGCTGGGGTTCGCGATGCTGTGTCAATTCTGCATCGAGCTTGCTCGATAGCAGATTGCCTGACTTTGTTGCACCACCAGCCTACGCAATCACTCTGCATGCAACGCCTCCACCGGATCAAGCCTTGCCGCGCGCAACGCCGGTGCAACGCCCGCCGCGAGGCCGATGGTGACGGCGGTGAGTTCTGCGAGGAAGACGTATAGCCACGGGGTATACACGGGGAATGAGGGGGCGAAGAAGTGAACGGTTTGGGCGATGCCGATACCGAAGGCCAGGCCCATGATGCCGCCCAGTGCGGAGAGCAGCATCGCTTCACCGAGAAACAATATCAGCACTTGTTTTTCTTGTGCACCCAGCGCACGCAGCAGGCCGATCTCGGCGGTGCGTTCGGTGACGGCCATGGTCATGATGGT
>PLYB01000242.1 GCA_003151655.1 Gallionellaceae bacterium
TGCGCATTGACCATATTCTGATCAGTAACGCATTGCACTGTACCGCTTGTTTGATCGACAAGACGCCGCGCAAACTGGAGCGTCCGTCCGATCACACGCCTGTGGTGGCGGAAATAACGTCTATAACGCCTGAATAGTCCTAGAAAAAGCAGTTGTCCACGAANNCTTTCGTGTTTTTCGTGGACAAATTGTAGTTTTAGCTTCACCTGAAAAGTTTGAGAAGAGACGTAAAAAAGCCCCGCCGTTTTCGTAGCGGGGCTGATTTATTTGCGCAGGCTAGAAATTCAATCCTAATTTCATAGATGCGCCCACTTGAGTTGCATTATTCCAGCCGTTAGATAAGACATCCTTGCTACCCGTGACGGCGAAGTCCAAATGCGGTTTGAAATAAGGAATCCGTGGTGAGAGGCCAAAACCCAGAGAGATTAATTCCTGTCCCGCGTTCAACAAGTCAGAACGATAGCCTGCGCGTAGTTGTGCCCAGCCCCAAGCAGTTAATTCACCGCCTATCCCTGCATATTGAGAGGAATTTTCAAGACCAACGGGATTGTTTTTAGTCACATCCACATCGAAAGCAACTGTGGACCATGAGTTATCATGAGATACGCCGAAACGGGCTTGCGGGTTCATGGTTAACGTCCCAGTGACTGATTTTGCCGACCCAGTCGCCGCACCAGATGCGATTGATTGAAAATCAAAAGATTGAGGAATCACATTTTTCACCACAACACCGGAGCGCCAGCCGTTGTTATAGCTTTTGGCAACACCCATATCGAAATTAACGGTATTGTATTTGGCAGTATAATCGTCGCCTGTCAGCCCGGAAGTGCTGCTGCCATTGTTAGCCCCTAACAGCGCATCAAATAGCGTCAAATTCATCACTTTCGGTGTGACACCGAGTGACCATGTTTGATCGTAAGTAACCAAGTTGTGGGAGACTGATAAGCCGGCTTCCTCTATGAGGACTCCGCGAATGTGAATTTTCGATGCGATCTGAGTATTGGTGTTGAAATTAACAGCATTTGAAGCATTGCCCAAGCTATTATTAAGGTTTGTTGCGGCAGCTAGGCAGCTATTAATCTGTGACACTGTGGCGGTACCTTGTTGAACTGCCAAACAAGCAGCTGAAGCCACACCGGTAGCAGCATTCAATACTGTTGCTGCTGATTTAACGGAAGTCGATAGGTTGGAAAGAGTTGATGCGTCATTGTATTCCAAGGTGCCTCCCATCGCTCCAGTAGCATTTGCATAAAAGGCAAAACCCCAGTTTTTGCCAGGTATACCGACGACAGTCCCAGCGCCGAACTGACCTTGCAACGGTTGGTTGCTTAAGGAGATAAGTGAATTGTTTACCTTGTCAATATTGTTGGCTACGGCGGTCATATTGGCAGGCAGTTGCGCTACTACAGATGGAGTGGTGCTGCTTGCACTGTTGTTCGCTGCAGTAACCGAACTATTTAGAGCATTGATGTTGTCACTCAGTGTAGGCAAGTTATTATGCATATTGCTCGGATCGTATAAGCGCAATCCGATGACCGGGAGTTCAATGGAGTATTTTTTAGAAGGGTCAGAGGCAGTCAGCATCGCCGGGTTAAAGAACGGGGCGGTTGAGGGATCTCCCACCGCTACGCCTGTACCGCCCATCGACATAGAGCGTGGGTCGAACGATTCGAACGGCATCGCCAATGCTGCCGTGCTGCTCAACAAGAGTGTTGCCAGTGCCGATAGTTGCAAATAATTCTTACGCATAATTATTTCCCCTTTGGTTTGTGTGAAATTGCGCGCGTAATGCGCAACCCACTATGACGAATGCGACGGTGATAACTTTAATATTATTTACTTAGTTTTACAGTATTCTGTCAGAAACTATCTGGTTTTACCAGCANNATCTAGTTTTGCTAGCGGCAGTTTTTAAAATTTTTATACCAATGCAGGCAGATTAGAAATTCAGTCCGAATTTCATGGCAACGCCTACTTGAGTTGCAGCATCCCAACCGTTGTTAAATATATCCGGGCTCGCTGTTATGGCAAAGTCGAAATGAGGCTTGAAGGAGGGCAGGCGTGGAGATAAGCCAAAACCGATCGAGGCCACATTGCGAGCCGCATTAACCAAGTCTGCACGATAACCCGCGCGAATTTGAACCCAACCTGAGGTGCTCACTTCACCTCCAATCGCTAAATACTGGCTAGGGTCTTCCAGGCCGGCGGGATCGTTCCTCGTTAAGTCAGCATCCAGCGCCACACTGAACAAACCGATTGATTCGTACCCGAACCCGGCACGAACTTGGGGATTGAGATGCAGGGTCGAGCCGTTAGCGACCGGGGTTGCTCCGGCTGTAGGTGCATTTTTAAAATCAAAGGACTGGGGAATCACATTCTTCACGACGATGCCGCTCCGCCACCCGTTAAGATAAACTTTTGACAAACCGGCATCAAAGTTCAACGTACTGTAATAGGCGAGATAGTCGTTGCCGGTAAGGTTTGACGTACTGGAGGTTGCCGCAATTGTTGCGTCATACAACCGCATTTGCATCACCTTGGGTGTGATACCCCACGCCCACTCCACATCGTTAGTAACCACCCCGTGAGAGAGCGCCAGACCATATTCGGTAACGGCAACACCGCGAATGTGAACTTGCGATTGCATGGTTTTATTAGTACTGACGCTGTTGGCGGCAGTGGTAATGTTATTACTGTTGGTAGAGACGGTTGAAGAAGTAGTGGCTACGGTTGTTTGCGCCTTGCCTAGATCGGTAGTTGCCTGTGTCAGGGCGGCTTGGCAGGACGCTAACGTACCAGCGGTTACATTGGTGCAACTTGTAATCGCAGTGGTTAGCGAAGTATTGGCTGTGGCAAGAGTAGTCGCCGCACTCCCTGTCGCAGTGCCAATACCGACCAAATTAGTGCTGGCTGTTGAAGTTGCCGTAGTGATAGTTGAAACCGTTCCTGCATCCTTGTACACCAGAGTGCCACCCATTGCAGCCCATGCGTCAGCATAAACAGCAATACCCCAGTTTTTGTTAGGTATGCCGATGACTGTTGCCGCGCCGAGCTCGCCTTGCAAAGGCTGGTTATTCATGCTCTGGAGTGCTTGGTTTATGGTGCTGATGTTAGACGACACGGTATTCACGTTGTTTGCCACAGATGTCACATTTGTAGAAACAGTTGCCATACTCGTTGATACGTTTGTCAGGTTAGTCGAAACGGTTTTCATATTACCGAGCGCCACCGCCGCTGTAGCAGCATCAGTGATAGTTACGCTCCCAAGATTGGTAATGCTAGTCGACAGAGTCGTAATGTTGGTGGTCAAAGTCGTGGAGTTGGTAGACAGGGTATTGGCATTGGTGGTCAACGAGGTGCTGGTGTCTGTTAACGAGGTGGCTGCGTCATTAACGTTTGTCCAATTAGTGTGCAAATTACCCGGGTCGATTAAACTTACCCCGAGATTAACAAACTCAATGGAAGCTCTCTTCGATGGATCGGAGGCGGAAAGCATGGCCGGGTTGAAAAATGGAGCGGTGGCGGGGTCATTTACAGCTACACCAGTGCTACCCATAGCCATTGACCGTGGGTCGAATGTACTGAATGGCAGTGCCAGAGCGCTACTGGCGCATAACATCAGTACGAAGACTGCGGATAGTCGCGCATATATTTTACGCATTGCATCTCTCTTTGGGAGTCCGGATTCAAGCCGAAGCTCTATGCATTAGAGCTGAGTATACGGCAACTTTTTGTGGGTAGCGAAAAAGTTGCCGTATTAGGGCTGCGGCGACGGCCTCTTACCAAAGTATCGGCATAAATTGGTATTTCTTTAGCCCCTACGCCTCTTCCAAACCGAGTTCTTGAATTTTGCGCGTTAAGGTATTGCGCCCCATGCCGAGCAGTGTGGCGGCCTCGATGCGGCGACCACCGGTGTGTTGCAGCGCCTGAATGATCAGGGTTCGCTCGAACTGTTTGGTGAGCGAGTCGAGGATGTTGGGTTCGTTGTGTTGCAGCGCAAGAGTGACTTGTTGCGCAAGGGCGCTGCGCCAATCCAGATTAAGCGTGCTACTGGTCTGCGTATCGCGCCATTCGGAAGGTAGATCGGCGATCTCCACCATGCGGGTGGGTGTCATCACGGTGAGCCAGTGGCACAGATTTTCCAGTTGGCGCACGTTGCCGGGAATGTCCTGCGCAGCGAGATAATTGAGCGCGGCTTCGCTCAGCGTTTTTTGTTCGACACCTAATTCTTTTGCGCTCTTTTGCAAGAAATATTTCGCCAGTAGCGGAATGTCTTCACGGCGTTCACGCAAGGGCGGCAGACGCAGACGAATCACATTCAAGCGGTGAAACAAATCTTCGCGGAATAGTCCCTGCTTTACGCGTTCGTCCAGATTTTGATGGGTGGCAGCGATGATGCGCACATTGGCTTTGATCGGCTGATGTCCGCCCACGCGGTAGAAGTTGCCATCCGACAATACGCGCAGCAAGCGCGTCTGTAATTCGGCAGGCATGTCGCCGATTTCATCCAGAAATAATGTACCACCCTCGGCTTGTTCAAAGCGTCCGTGGCGAGTGGTGGTCGCGCCGGTAAATGCGCCGCGCTCGTGACCGAATAATTCCGATTCCAGCAAGTCTTTGGGAATGGCGGCCGTGTTGATGGCCACAAAGGGTTTGTCCGCGCGCGGGCTGTGGCGATGCAGTGCCTGTGCGACCAGCTCTTTGCCGGTGCCTGATTCGCCGTTGATGAGCACGGTGGCGTTGGATTGCGCGAGGCGACCGATAGCGCGAAACACTTCCTGCATGGAGGGCGCATGACCGAGGATGTCAGGTGCGGTTTGCGCATCTTCGGCCTGCATGTTTTTGCGTTGACTTTGTTCCAGCGCGCGGCGGATCAGCTCGACCGCGTGATTGACATCAAACGGCTTGGGCAGATATTCGAATGCGCCCCCCTGGAAAGCCGATACCGCGCTCTCCAGATCAGAGTAGGCGGTCATAATGATGACGGGCAAATTGGGGTGATCGTTGCGCAATTTTTGCAATAAATCCAGGCCGGAACTGCCGGGCATGCGGATGTCGCTGATGACCATTTGCGGCAAGCTGGTGGGCAACTCGGCCATAGCCTCGTCGGCGGAAGCGAAACTTTTGTATTCGATCTGTTCGCGTGCCAGCGCTTTTTCCAGCACCCAGCGGATGGAGCGGTCGTCGTCGATGATCCAGACTGGCTTAGACATGATTTTTTCCTTGGAGGGGGAGCGGCAACATCACGGTGAAACAAGTGCGCCCCGGTTCACTTTCAAATTCGATACTGCCTTGATGTTGGCTGACGAAATCCTGCGCCAAAGTCAGTCCCAGCCCGTGTCCATCGGCGCGACCGGAAACCAGCGGATAGAATATTTTATCGCGCAAATGTACGGGAATGCCGGGGCCATTGTCGGTGATCTGCACCATCACGGCGAGGCGATGCAGTTTTTTCATCAGCGTGACCTGACGGGTGATGCGCGTGCGCAGCACGATCTGGCCTTTGCCCTGCATGGCTTGCGCGGCGTTGCGCACGATGTTGAGTACCACTTGGATCAGTTGTTCTTTGTCGCCGTGCAGTTCGGGCAAACTCAAGTCGTAATCCCGTTGAATGAGCAAACCCTCCGGCAGCTCCGCCAGTACCACACTGCGCACGCGCTCCAACACCTCATGGATATTGAGCGCACTGAAATGGGGCGCGTGTTGCGGGGTGAGTAGTTTTTCCATCAAAGAGCGCAGACGATCCGCTTCCTGAATGACAACTTGGGTGTATTCGCGCAGCGCAGGTTTTTCCAGTTCCTGTTCCAATAATTGCGCCGCGCCGCGTATACCGCCCAACGGATTTTTGATCTCGTGTGCCAAATTGCGCAGCAACAGGCGGTTGGCTTGAGTTTGATCCAGCATTTGTTCCTCGCGCGCCAGCTTCAGCGGACGCTCGATGGTGTGAAACTCCAGTAACAAAGCATAGTTGCCGAGCGACAGAGGGGTGGCAACGCAGCGCAGGTGCAGCTTGTTGCCAAGCGCATGGGTGCCCAGCGTCAAATCATGCTCAATGTGGCTGGCGTGGTTGGCAAGTGCTGACTGAATGGTACTGAACAGTTGTTCGGTCTGGGTGAAAGCATGCTGTAGCGGATGCCCGATCTGGTTGGAATTGCTTAAACCGAATAAATGTTCTGCCGCAGGATTGAGATAGGCGACACGCGACTCTTGATCCAGCAGGATGACTGCGGTGGAAAGATGTTCCAGCGTGGGGAAGGAAGTGGTTGGCATGAGGATATGTTAAGCAGAAAACATGCCAAATAATTTCAACGGGTTATTTATGGTTGTTTGAAAGTTCAGTTTTAAGCGCGGCAATATTTTTTTCATGCACTAGAACTTTCTCCTGCAAAGCATTCATTTTCTCGTCCTGTTTGGCAACATTACGAAAAACTTTGCCATCTTTGTCGGTATAAATTTCAGGGTTTTCGGCACCTGTTTGCAGATTGTTGCGTGCTTCGGCGAGTGCTTTTTCCTCAGTAGCCAGTTCGCCTTCCAGTATCTGCCTGCGGGTGTTGTCCCGTCCTTTTTGGGTGGCGGAGTCAACCTGAGGAAAATCAGCGGCGTTACCTTTCTTTTCCGAACGCGAAGGAAAGGTAGGCAGTGGTGCCAAATGAATCTTCTTGGCACCTTTGAGCGGGGCATTCGAATAGGTTACCTGCCCATCGGCATCAACGCGTTTGTAAATATCGGCCTGTGCCCAGCTGGCGTTAAAAACAATCCAAATAGCGAGAAAATATTGTAGCTTCATAATCGTGACTTGATGACAAGATTGGGAGTATAGGTGAAGGCTGTTTGGGTGACAAACGCTACGCGCAGGCAGAAACCAGTGCACCCCCTCCCCAACCCTCCCCC
>PLYB01000003.1:0-5259 GCA_003151655.1 Gallionellaceae bacterium
AGCAGTGTGCGCCGATTGGTGAGCATCCAGGAAAGCCTTCTTGCTGGAACGGACACAGCGCACTCTTTCAACGAGCAAATCCGTCAAAAGCATGTTTATCACCCTGTGTTTCGCCAATACCGAATGAAGCGAGGTTCTTTCATGGAGAAAGAGTTGGTGCTTCTCAATTTATTGGGAGTTAATATCATGGATATCGAAATTGGATTCTGCGTAATAACTGGAGTTTCTCTGTATTTCGGAATGGTGCGTCCAGTGCTTTGGCGTGCCGGTTGGATCTAACGGTCAATGCATCAATAGGCATTCGTGACTTAGGCCATAAAGCAGCAAAACAACCGCCCTTCCTCTTTGAGGATGGGCGGTTTTTTATGGGGCAGTGTTTTGCCAATTACCTATGAAGCAAAACTTTAGTGGATCGGACACATTCTTCCACATCAACCAAGCGGGCGATCATTCGTCCCGCCACTGGGAGAAAGCCTGCATCAAATCGGAGGCACAAAAAATGATGAAAGTGAAAGTCTATGATAATGGCGGCGCAACATGTGACCGCTACACCGTCATCCTGAACGCTCAAGGCGACTATGTTGCCATGAGCNNGGAAAACATCTCGGCAAGCGCATCCAGTTTGAGGAGTTGCCGGAAGACTGCAAGAAGCTGGTGCGGCGTGATCTACTGGATGCTGTTGTTGGTGTACCGATTATAAATAAAGACGGCGACATTGTAAGAACGTCGAAGAATCTTGCTTGCATCATGACTCACGCACGCGATTTTCGTTTTGACACCAAACTTCATCAGGATGGTTACACGCTTCATGTGAACTATCCGAACGGGGATCAATGCTCAACCAGGTTTGCTGATCCAACCGTGTTACGTGATTGGATAAGTGATCGCGTGAAGTTTGGGCGAGGCAAGTACGTCAAGGCATAACGAATAGCCGCCCATCTTCTTTGAGGATGGGCGGATTTTTATGGGTGCGTGTTTTGCCAATTACCTATGAAGCAAAACTTTAGTGGATCGGACGCATTCTTCCACATTAACCAAGCGGGCGAATATTCGTCCCGCCACTGGGAGAATGCCTGCATCAAATAAGGGGTAAGCAAAATGATGATGAACCAATCAACGAACGAACAGCTTCTCTCGATTCTTTTAGGATCTGATGGCGAAATGTTTGCCAAGCGCTCTTTGGCAGAGCTTTTTGGCTTGAAGGCAGTACGTCAAAATGTAAATCAGATTGCTGAAAAGTCTCTGGACTACGTTGCACCCAGCAAGCTGTTTGCGGCTCGTGAGTTATTGCGTCGCGCACTGGAAGAAAATATGGCTGACGAAGCATGTAGTTTTAATTCACCAGCAGCAGTAAAGGATTATCTGCGGCTACATCTTGGCGGAAGAGAAGAAGAACATTTTGTTGCAATTTGGCTGGACGCGCAACACCGGCTTATAGCAGTAGATTCTCTGTTTCGCGGCACGTTGAGTCAAACCTCAGTATATCCACGCGAGGTGGTAAAGAGCGGACTGAAATTCAATGCATGCAGCGTGATTTTTGCGCACAATCATCCATCAGGAGTCACCGAATCGTCTTCATCTGACAGAATGCTTACCGAACATCTGAAAGGAGCCCTGGCCCTGGTTGACATAAAGGTCATCGACCATATGATTGTTGGTGACAATAAAATAATGTCTTTTGCGGAAACAGGAATTATTTGATTTCGCATGCGTAACGCAAACCGTCCTTCCTCTATGAGGTTGGGCGGTTTTTTTATTCCCAAACTGGAATACTTGCAATGAAAAGCCCGCCACGATGAAGCTGTGGCTCCAGTTTGCCTTAACACTCCCTCCGCGATACCCCCGCTCCGGTCGCTCGAAACGGGCAATGCCCGAAGTAAACAGGCTGCGCCTGAATTATCCGGGCTTGCGCCCGAGATTACGCTGGCGCGAAGCCTGGACCAGCTGCGCTGGGGTTAAGCGGCCTTGCCGCCAAACCAAATCCCGCACCGGCTTTGCCGACACCCTCCCTGATAACGCTCAAAATCATGTGGGGTGATCCAAGAGATGAGATGGGGTCAAGCTAAAAATTATTGTGGAATATTTATTTAGATTTTATGGCCAGCCATGTGGTTTTGATACGCAAAGTGCCTCAACAATCTTCCTGCTGTTAATTGACTGCCGCCAGCAGCATTGAAAGAAATCCGACATTTCCTTTCAAAGCCAAACTCACATTGAAAGATTCCTTTTAATGATGCCGCCCAGCATGAGCGACGGGCGTGAAAAATCCCCGGCATAGCTGCGCGGGGATTCGGTTTAAAAATACTGACGCTGTTTAATTTACGGCCTCAATTTATCAGTGCGCTCGACGCGCTCTATTTCACTTTCGACGGCATCGCGCACCCGCTCATATTCAGATTGCGTATTGCCTGTGCCTTGGTAAATATCACGGACAATTTCCTTGATCTTTCTGACTAATTCCTTATCTCCAAGATCAGGGTGGTATTCGAGCAATCCTTCGACAGCATCATCAAATATGCCATCAAACTCGGTTCCATTTGTCACCACATCTCCTGCCATCGTATTGCAGACAGATTCCAATTCGGCATCTGCTCTTACGATATGCAGGGCGATAATGTGAGGTGCCTCCTGCGCAATTCGCACAGCATCCACCATGGCATCGACATATCCTTTCAAGACGTCTTCCTTGAATTCGGACATTGGGCCTCCGTTATGGCGAGGGCCGCTGATGACCTCCAAGATGCGATCATGCATGTCGTTCAGAGACATCCAGTCAACACGGTCAATCTCGAACACCATCTGCGTCGGCACCTCATACACCATCAGTTTGCTATCGGCGATCTCAAGGACAACGTTAGGTGATCGCTTATGGCCAGGGTCTGGGCGGTAGAAACCCACTACACCAACGCTTGGCTCAATTGCGCCATTTAAAATTTCTTTCATGTTTATCTCCAAGATAGAGAACCACCATTGGTTCACAGAGTATTGGCTAAGCACGCACCAATAAAAAAGCCCCTACATCCAGAAGATGCAGGGGCTTGGTTAAAACAATTTATTCAGGCGTGGTTTACGCAACCTCTAACAACAGGCAATCTTGTCGCCCGTCTTCCAGCTGAAAATCCACATTGATGCCGTGGCGCTCCAGGACTGTCGAGATTGCCTCGTCGATGTCTGCTTCTGCTTTCGCTTTGCGTTCATCGTCGCCAGTACGATACAAGCAGTACAGCGGGTGATTCCATGAGCTACCCCCTCTTGCCAGCTTGTTGATTTCGGCGCGGATTTCTTTATCAAACTTGTCTGCGCCGTCATACTGCAACCAGAAGGCCTCGCTGACGCGAGCTTCTTCTGGAGGCAGCCATTGGCGATACCGGCCAACCAACAGATTCAGCCTGCCAACCAGTTTCTTGCTGCGCGGAAAAAAGTGGATCGTTCCGGCACCAGGGTAATACCTGACATCGAAGTACGAACTACTCAACCGTTTGCTGCAACGCAACTCATTAAATGAACCACGGAACAAATCGTACAGCCCGACTTCTGGCGTCAATTTGCAGTCCAGCATGGCGAACACCTTGTCGAAATCCCGCAACATCTGTTCAGACTCCCATGACAAATTCGACTGCCAGCTATCCGTCGAATGCCTTGGTAGGATGAAACGTGTCGTTTTGGCCTGCATGCCACATGTGCGGTGCTTGTCATTGGACTTCCAACCCTTATAGAACACAGTGTTGTCCGTGTGAAACTTGGTGATCATATCGAACACATCACATGCCATGTCGATCTGGATCTTGCCCTGACTCTCTACGATTCCGCATAGAAACCCATAGATGGACAACACCGTGAACTCAAGCTGCTTGATCTCCTCGAATTCACGCTCCACTCGCTTCTGTGCCGCCGAAGACAAGCGTGACGTGACGTTGGCTGAGCGAAGGATGCCTGCCCACGCGCGATCCTTGAGTTCGATATAGCGTTTCCCAATTGTGGCTCTGACATAGTCCACTGAATCGCTTGGGTCAGTTCTACCCGCATCACCATTCCGAGTTGCCATCGTGTCACCAAGCAAGTTTGCATAATACTGCGCCCGAGCTTCGGTGCAGACTGCTTCGCGCATTGCCCTGACGGCGGCATTAAACGCGGCAACTGAGTTTTCCACAAGTGAGTTCGGCAAAGCCAATTCAGCCGCTTCCCGGTAATCACCGGCAAGCGTTTCTTCCGTCATGGAATCCCGTTTAAGTTCATCCAGGATCGGGCCGATGATATCTTCGCTGACGTTGGCCTGCTTGCGCAAATACACCAACGCGATTTCGACATCGGTTTTTCTTTCGGCCTCAGGCACCGAGAACGTGCATTCAAGGAACTCGACCTCGCCGTGTTGCGCAATAATACTCACCAGAAGCTGACGCTCTCTGGAGAATGCGTTACGCAACGTTTCGGCATTGATGACCGCAACAATCTCGCCATCCCAAAGAATGTCCCACGCTTTCAGCACATGCTTCGCGCCATCGGCAAATGGAGGATTCATAATTATGTGCGAGTAGATCGAGCCGGTACTGAACTGCATGAAATCGAATCCGACCACATTCAGCCCTTTCTCCCGAAGAGCTGAATGTTTGGTAATATCGATTTCGCAACAATCTGGCAGGATTGATTTTCTTAACCTGTCGTTTTCAGGACAAGCCAAGGCCAGATCGCCTTTTCCTGCCGATGGTTCAAGGACTTTAGAAAAGTCCTTGTTCTTGAATTTCTGCCAGGCCCTCCGCGCCAAATCTCGCGGAGTCGGGTAAAACTGAAGGTTGTCCATAATTTCTCCAAAACAAATGAGAACCGACATTGGTTCACTGTGTATTGGCGGAACACATGGCAATAAAAAAACCCACGACCGCAAAAGCGGATCGTGGGTTTGGGGTTTGCAATACCGGCTTAGTCGATTAACTTGATGACGCCAGATACGCTACTTTGATGAACTTTGACCACTGCTCACCTGAAGGCAGGGCACCAGCAATTTCCAGCACCCTGGACTCACCTGGGTAGTAGTCGATCAAACCACCATTCAAGATCGCGTTCTGGAGGTACATCAAATCCGCCAGTGTTCTGGATCCGTGCTCATCTACAATACCTGCCAATGTTTCAACCGAATCCAGCAGTTCCTGGAAAAACATGGCTGCGGCACGCTTGCCGGATACATCATTCAAGCGTTCGACAGCAAAGAACCGTACAACCGTTTTTTCACCTTCGCTGTTCTCGGCGACAAACTTGCCGTCG
>PLYB01000003.1:5297-9374 GCA_003151655.1 Gallionellaceae bacterium
AACCCCACCCAGACTTCATCCCGGACGGGATGATGGATCCCGGCAGGGTTGGTTGGTTGAATCACTGTTTCGGCTTGCGCCGAGATGATGAATTTAGTGGATTATGACTGCGCAAAAACAGTCCCAAACGTGTGGCACGAAGCTGCGATAAGAGCACCTTTACCTGATACGTCAAACGTAAAGTTCGCTCCATACGCTTCCTTTAATGCGGCACGAAGATTTTCCACTGCTTTCTCAACAGCCTTTGTAGTTTTACTACCCTTCTTGGCAGGTGCGTAGGCATAGGCTGATTCTGACTGCTTTACGCCGATGAACCGGGAAAAGGTACCTTGCACGAAACATTCGTCGCCGTTATTTGTTTCCCAAACGATCTGCACGAATATTTCTTCTTCTGCATTCGCAGACTGAGTTACCTTGAGAACTGCTCCAGTAAACCCTTTTGCAATATCGCACGACCATTCATAGTCAATGTCGCTAGGCATATCAACCGTGAAAACTGCTCCTGGTTTGAGCCCATGAGCGGCATCCAGAATTGCCTTCTCCAACGCCTTGATGCCTATGAAAGTGATGCTTTCAGGCGTTTCTATGAAGTCGCACTTGTAGATGTTGATTTCATCACCGTTGCCGGTGAAGATCACCATATCTTTTTTGTTGGCTTTCACCATGTTGGTTCTCCTTGAAATTTGCCAGAGATACACCATCCCTTAAGGGATGGTGTATCTCTGGGCTGCTGGTTAATTTCTCACCAAGATGGTGAAAGTTGTGTTTTACGTTGAATTATTTTGCTGAAGACAGGTTGTATTCTGTCAGTGCCTCACGCGCACCTTCGTTAACCGGGACATCAATAGGTGTTGCCAGATCAGCATAATGACGCGGAACGCCACCCGTTTCTTCCGGGTCGACTTCGTAGTTATCTCTGTCGAAGATTTCCACATCAATCCCATCGTCGCATACGTAATCGGCAACACCACCCTTAACGAGTATCAGCACACGGGGTTTAGCTGTTGGCTGCGAAGCGGTTTCCAAAATGGCGCGCGCTTCATTTTCCAACTGGTAAAGCTCGGCCCAGTCTTCAGCTACGACCTTACCGCCAGAATGCTGAATACTGTTAAGGCGGGCGACTTTTTCGGTCAACCGTTGCAACATCAGCTTGAGAATTTGATTGATGCCCGTACTCATGCTGCACCTCCAAACTCAATCTCATTCTGGCAAGTCCTGATCTGGCGTGCTGCTGTAATCAGCATAGCGATGTATTCGTCCTTGTCAGACGCATCGCCGGCTTCGTTCAGCAGGAATACAAACAGTCCATCGCCAACCTTTTCTGCATCCGCTACGCTTTTAATATAGGCGAAACTTCCGTCTTCGTAGTGTTGAATGACTTGCTGCTGAAGTTCGGTTAGTCCGGTTAGATTTTCACCTTTGCGAGCTTGTTCGAACTCGGCGGACATGTTGTTTTGCTGGGCTTCGGTCAGAGAATCCCAGAATTCCTGAGATACATCCATGAAAGCCAAGAGTTCGGAAACGTAGTTAGCATTGGTGATATTGCGCGAAAAATCTGCGACAGTCGCCGAGTGCTTGCAATTACTGCACTGGCAACGGTTTTCGTCTTCCCACTCGGCGCCGTTGGCATCACCAGTACCATCGTCATGCACTGTTAAAGTGGTTATTACATCAATTTCGAATGGCCCAAGCGAACTGCATTTAGGACATTGCATGCCGATCAGGCAATTATCGTTTTGTTTTTTCACGTTCATCTCCAAAAATAGAGAACCGACATTGGTTCACTGAGTATTGGCTAAACACGCACCAATAAAAAAGCCCCCTCATCTTTGATTCAGGACGTGAAAAAGCCCCGGCAGCAGCATAGCTACGCGGGGCTTTGGTTTAATGACTTATGGCTTCAGTCCTCCTGCCTTTATCCACAGGTCTATCGCATCTTGCGCAGCGTTGATCGCATCTACTTTGGTTGTGTCAAAACCATCGTCGCAAAATCCCCCATAGCAGTTAGCATCCACATAATCGTGCAGTTCTGAGAATGACACACAAGTTACAGGCACTACGCCCTTCCGCACGTCCGCCAATATCTCACGCTTCATCCGCTCGATGCGCGGATGCGCCGAATACACACCTGCGGCCAGTTTGTCCAAGGCCCCACTGAACCATGCGTCTACGTCCTCCATGTAGTTGCCGCTCTCGCGGTACTCGCGGGGTAACGCTATCCAGTGCGCCTGGAACAGAGTCGCCTGATCGAACAGCCACTCGAATATCCCCCGACTGCCATTAAGTGAGTCCATGATGTCCCCTTGCAGCGTTCCAGTCTGTCTGTCGTGCCAGTGGGCATAGCCCCATGTCAAGTCATACAGGACTTCATTGATCGGGTTTTCGTATGCGTTATTCGTAGTTACCCCTTGAATCTTACTCAGCGCCGCAAGAATGCGGCTCATATCCATCGTGCGCAGTGAACCATCAGGTAGAACTTCATCGCGTACAGCATCAACTAATTCCTGCAAATTATTACTCATCTCACACCGCTTTTCTTCGACGGGAAGTTCTGCTTTCATGTTTCTCTCCAAAATAGAGAACCGACATTGGTTCACTGAGTATTGGTTGAACACGCGTCAATAAAAAAGCCCTCGATCTCAGAGAGAAAGAGGGCTAGGTTATTTCATGCTATGCGACATCTGGAAGATGTCGCCTCAATGTTGCAGCGCGACTCGAATACCGTGAGTCACGCTGAAATAATGCAGCTAATGACTTTTCGATGTTGCGGCACCATCACCACTTCATCAACAACCTCGCAATTATCAACTAAATCGATGAACGCGCTTCTGATCTCGTCACATACACGATCAAAAGCTCGCACCAGCTTGACCCGGTTTCGCAACTCGCCCATGCTCCACTCAGCGAAATCTTCACCTTGATCGATAGATTTGCCGGGGTAGACGCTCAGGCGTGTTGGCATTACGGTGTAATTAACACGACCTTTTTCGCCTTCCGCTTGGCAACGACCGCACTTGTTGCCGAGCGTCTCGTCCTTGCAGGCAATTTTCGCCGCACGGATGAAAGACAGCTTTTCATCATCAGCCAGATCGACTTCCTTGATGATTGGTTCATCAAGGTAGACCGCATCAACCCAGCACCCACCATTACGGAACACGTAAGCTTCAATGATGCCACGAGGCGTAGATAAATCGGCCTCATGGACACGCTTGAAGTTGCGCTGCCCACATGAACGACAATGAGACTTGTGGCCAGTCAACTCCTGAACGCTGTTATAGAGCACCAGATACCCGCTGGAACGCCCATTTGTGCCTATCGTATAACGCCCTGCGAATTCCAGCGTGAACGTATCGATAGGCAACTGGATTTCGTCCCAGAAATCGGTTTCGAGCATTTCATAAGCACGATCAACTTGAGCGGTATTCAACCCGAGGCGACCGATCTTTACGCAATGAGCATAGCTCGTTGCGCGATTCCACGAATTCATCGTGTTGTAACGGTAATGCTCAGCCAAAAAACTTATCATTGCATCACGACTACGCAGATCTACTTGTTTTTCAAAAAACATGACTCTCTCCTAAGAAAAAACCGACATGGTTCAGAGAGTGTTGGTTGAGCACATACCCATAAAAAAGCCCCGGCAGCATAGCTGCGCGGGGCTTGGGTACGACTGTAGTGATTTGGTACCGTCCTTCGGCATGAATGACGGGGACTTGCCCCTTTCAAGTTATAATTGCGCTGCGGGTTCCGGCTCCGAGGTCTTGCGCCAAAGCCGGAAATCCACTTATGCCGTTATCGCTTCGTTTTCTTCCACCTCCTGTTCCTGCTCTACCTTCCCGATCAGGAATTCCGTTGCCTTTCTTGCAGCACTTGAAGCTGTGAAAATTGCCTTCTTGTCACCCTTCAACACCTTTATCCAGCTTGCAATGTAGGCAGCATGTTGCAATTGACCATCAATCCCGCAATGAGCGCATGAGAATGCCGACACCAGTTCCGCGATAAGTTCCTCGAAAGCATATGCACTATCCACAAAGCGCCCATTAAAATCCCTTGCCAGGCGGCTTTTATGGCCCGTCC
>PLYB01000193.1 GCA_003151655.1 Gallionellaceae bacterium
GGAACATATCCATGTCGCGCGTGGCATCCTCGTTGCTCAACAGGCGGGTAACCTCGTCTAAACGCTCGGCTAGCCGGGCGAGTTTGCTGGCGATGCTGGGTTTCATTCCGGGGTATGCAGGTGATAGATGCGGTGCACTGCATCCAGTAACGCTTCGCGCTCGTTGGCTTGGGCTTGGTTCAGCGTCTGGGTCGGTGCGTGCAGAAATTTATTGGTCAAAGCATTACCGAAAGATTCGAGTACTTTTTCCGGCGAGTCGCCTTTCGCCAACAGGCGTAACGCTTTTTCCATTTCGCTGCGGCGTTGCCGCTCGGCATGGTCGCGCAGCGTGCGAATAGTCGGCACAACTTCGCGCGATTCCATCCAGTGGATGAATTCGTGTACGCCGGAATCGATAATAACTTCGGCTTCCTTCACCGCACCCTGACGCGCATCCAACCCGTCGCGCACCACTTCGGACAGATCATCCACGGTATAGAGAAACACGTCGCGCAGTTCGGTGACTTCCCGTTCCACATCGCGCGGCACTGCCAGATCGACAATGAACAGCGGGCGATGTTTGCGTTCTTTGAGCGCGCGCTCGACCATGCCNNTCAGCGTGATGGCATGGCCGTTGATTCTTCTGGCAAGCGCCTGTGCGCGTTCCAGCGTTCTGTTCGCCACGGTAATGTGTTTGGGATTGCGTGCGGCAAAGTGAACTGCATTAAGCTCGATCATTTCACCCGCACCGATAAACAACACGCGCTGATCTTCGATGGTTGGGAATATACGCTCGGCCAGCTTTACTGCCGCCGCCGCCATAGACACCAGATTCGCGCCGATTTCGGTTTGCGTACGCACATCTTTGGCAACCGAGAAAGTGCGCTGAAACAATTTGTGCAACAAGAAACCCAGTGTGCCCGCCTGCTCGGCTTGGCGCACCGCCTGCTTCATCTGCCCTAGAATCTGAGGCTCGCCCAACACCATAGAGTCCAATCCGCTCGCCACGCGGAAAGCGTGTTTGACGGCTTGCTCTTGCGGCAGTTGGTAAATATAGGGGGTAAGGTCGGCGGACGGAAGCCGATGATAAGATGCCAGCCAATCAACCACTTGCGTGGGCGCGTTAGTGCTGCAATAAACTTCCGTACGATTGCAGGTGGAAAGAATCGTCGCCTCTTTGACCGCGCTGATGCCCACCAGATCGCGCAATGCTGCCTCCATCGCATCAACATTGAACGCAATCTGCTCACGCACCGAAAGCGGCGCGGTTTGATGGTTAATACCAAAAGCGAATAGATGCATGCTGCCCTAAGCTCGGAAGCCAGTTGATTCGGGGTGCGGATTATAGCTTAATCGGGCGGGGGATAAAATGGGCGTGTGGACAACTTGGCAAGCGCAACTAAAAGCTGGTGCCCTGTTAGCTTGCCTATCATCAGGCGAATCCCAAGAAAACCGCCAGCGCCCGATTCACCGCCAGCATCGTCTCATCGTCCAGACGACCAATCACTGCACCAATTTTTTCGCGTGCAATGGATTGCGGTTTATCCACCATCACCTGTGAGGGCTTGGTCAGTCCATTCAGTTCAGTCGGCTTCACGGCAATGCGAAACAACGGTGCTACGCGTAATTCACCAGTCACGGGCAGAATTGTTAAGGAAGGATGCGTGTCGAACAGATCGGATTGGATGATTAACGCCGGACGCGGCTTGCCAAGATCGCCTTGCAAAGCCACTGTCACCAAATCACCGCGCCTCATTGCCAGCCATCGCGGTCGGCTACTGCCTCAAGCCAGTCAACGGTTTCGTGCTCATGCGTATCGGCTTGCAGCAACTGCGACTGGCGACGACATTCCTCGGCAAAACCCGCGCGCCGCGTATCCGGCACCCAAATCTGCACCGGACGCAGCCCGGATTCGCGCAATGCAGCGCGATGCTTTTGCACCCTTGCCGATGTACTTGTTCTCATGAATAGCTCCAACTCTTGATGTTACATGAAACACATGGTAACTAGCATTTACGTTACATGCAACACCTTTATCCCGTACATTCTTGCCCTCACGCCTGTGGCATGTCGATTATTTTTATTTTATCGGCATATGGATTGAGATATGTCGATGGCGTGGATATGTAAAGAAAATTGGATTTTTTATCACATCATCGGCGACGTGTTCAAAAAACGACGATTCCTTACACAACATCCCGCGCTAGAATGACCGACCTTCACCGGCCAATCGCCGAATTTTCAGGGTCACCTCATGCTTGAAGAACGTTTAGTAAACATCGAAACAAAAATCACCTTTCAGGAAGACCTGATCGAGGAACTTAACAAAACAGTTTACCAGCAGCAAAAAAAATTGGATCGGCTGGAAGCCGTTTGTGAATCGCTGGTAAGACACATCGAATCACTGGAAGAAGCCGGCGGTGAGGGTAAGCATGTGAACGAAAGGCCGCCGCATTATTAGTCTCTACCAGTTAAATGATGTCAAAACGTGATCAGAATTTTTTGTAGGTCGGGTTTCAACCCGACCTACGAAAACTACCTTTTGGGTTCCGGATTGTCCGGCTTAGGACGCATCCCCGCCGCCAGACTGCTGCCGGTCCTGTTTCCGCATTTCAGCCTCTGCAAGCCACTCAGCCCGCCCGTATTCATACGCGGGGAACTCACGGGACAAAGTTGTCTCGCCTTTAAGCAATCGCTTGGCAAGCCCGGCCAACGCCCGGACTTCCGTAGCGGTGCGCGCATCCGCAGGAAGGCAAAATTCAACGCCGCTACACCAAGCCAATCTCTTGACCGAAATTGACGGGCGCACGGAAAAATCGATACCCTCAGATTCCATACGCGATTCGATTGCGTCGAGTTTCGCGTAGTAGTCCTGCTGGCTGTCCGGCATGGGTTGGCACAGATAGGAGGCGACCTTCTTGCGCGAGCGCCCCACCTTCTTCCATTGCTTCTCGCCAGAGACAAACATATCGGCTGCTCGTGCCGGTGAATCACCGGCTTCTTTCCACGCCAACTCGTTGATCGCATCTGCATACTTCATGCGCGGATGCACCCACCACACCATGATGCGATGTCCGTTCAAGATGAAGCCAATGTCATCCCACCATGACAACTTTCCGGAATTCGGGTCGAGATGGGGGATAAAGAAACCATTCTGCAGAGGCCACGGATTGTGTCGATGATATTGTCGCATCAGGCGACCGAGTCGCTCCTGGTTCGGATTTTTCATGGTTAGCCCTCGCTGTTTTTCAGCTTCTTTGGTTTCGCATCTGTCAGTTGCTTAAAGTTTCCGGTCGAGATCACCGGCTTGCCTGTTTGTTGTTCAATATCCTTGCGCGTTCTGCCCGCCACCGCACCGCCATCTTTTGCATCTTTCGTGAGCGGTTCCATGCCCTGAGAATCCCGATCCCGGTGCAGCTTTAGTAGTTGTCGCCTCGGCCAGCATGGTGAGTATAAGCTCGATGTCGGTCATGTGGTCACGCAAATTCTCCCGAGTCAAAGACTTCACCTGCTTGTATTCGTCTACCTTCAAATCGAAAGCGCCGTGCATAATTTCGTTGGTCAGAATCGAGAACTCCTTGCTGGATGCCGCGCCGCGATCTTTCCACTCATCGGTTAAGTCTTGTCGTACCGCGATACCGCGCAAACGCTTGTCGATCCACTCTTTCGGGTAACCCTTCTTTTCGTAGAGATCTTGCATGCGCCCCACCGCCAGCTCAGGGTTCTCGATCTCCTTCACCCGCTCATAACCCACTTGTGCCAGCCAGCGTTTGAAAGGTTCAGCCTTGGGGGAAGGGATGGACTGGATGATGCGGAACAAACCTTCTGTGTTAGCACAATTAAGGCGCTGAATACCGCCCTCCGTCTCGATGCGAAGGGGGGTGACAATTTGTCCCCACCCTTGAGATAACTCACTGTCCCGCAGGCGCCTTTTCTTGATGTAATCGCCTGGATTAACACTATCGGTGAGAACGACGATCACATCAGCAACCGCAAACCACCACTCCTCGTTGTGCCAAGTGCGGCGGATAGACTTTTCCTGAAAAGCAACAAGGTGATTTTCTGATTCGTCGGATATCGCGATCTTTTTGCTCATGGTGTTTACTTCCCCAATTTCTTTCTGGCAGGGGGCAAATAATTTTCTGCCGACACCACCCGCTTGCCCGTTTTGCCTTCCAGCTCTATTCGTGCCTTCTTGGCAATGCCGCCGCCGGTTTTTGCCGCGTCCTCATTCTCGTTCATACCCGTCGCCTCCATGCTCTCGGCAATCTGGCGCGTGGACAATTCTGCCAGCGCGGTAAAGATCAACTCCGCTTCACTCATGTGGTCGCGCAGATTTTGCGTCTGCAAACCTTTCATCGTCTTGTGCGCTTTCACATCCACATCGGCCCACTCCTGATGAATGATATTGGTAAGGATTGCATATTCTTCCCCCTCCTTGATGTCGTGATCTTTCCAGTAATCGGTGAGTTTGTTGCGCNNTCCTGCCCGGTCATGCGCTGCTGAATCCACTTCTCGCTGCGCCCGTGTTTTTGCCAAGTTTCGCGGGCACGATCCAGCGAACGGGCGGGGTCAGCCATTTCCTGCATTCGCTCATAACCCACCTTCGCCAGCCACAACTTGATCGGCTCGGCCTTCGGGCTGGGTACGGATTGCACCAGCCGCAGTAACGTTTCGGCAGTAGCGACATCAGTAAGGTAATTTTTGCCATCGGCTGCTGGCAATTTCAGTCGGTTACATTTTGTAACCGACTCACTGCCTTCCTTGTCCAGCCTGTTCTTCAGCACCTTCCAATAGTTTCGGGCAGTTTGGTAATCAGGCTGTTGCGTGAGCACTTGTACAATGTCCACCACCGAAAACCACCATATTTCCGTGGCTTCGTCATACACGCGGCGAATTGCATGCTCTTCAAAAATGGCTGGCTGGGGTTGCATGGTCAGGACTCCTTGCTCATGGATGCCAGTGGGATTATTTCAACCAGTGACAAATTGTCACCGGTTGGCTAAACGATAATCGCATCGTATAGAACGACCGTTCTTTCGTCAAATAATTCAGAAAGGAACTGAACTTAAGTGGGTCGGCTACAGCGGCGGAGCGAATTGACATATCGAACGACAGAAACAAAAAAGCCCGGCATCTCTGCGGGACTTCTTATAAAAAGCGTTGACCGGTTTCCGTTTATCGCAGCTGTTAAATTCGAGCAAACTCAACAATTTTTTCGGTTAGATGATTAGGCACGACCAAAATATCATTGGCCGCCAACTTGGCAGTGATTTCCTGAAACATATCGAAGCGTTCGCCTCGCGCTTCCATCGGCCCCTGAACGGGGAACAACACTTGCTCTGGCAACAAATGCAAGGCGCGTAATTTATCCACCTTGCCAAACCACGCCCAACCATGATCATAGATTTGCGCCGGGTCTTCATGTGCCAGATATAAAGGCTTGATAGCCTTCACTGCACGCTCACCCTCACGATGCACAAAGGGTAGCTTCGCATGGTATGTGGTTACATCTCCAAGTGTCTCCGGCAGATATTGCTTGTTGAGCCGCGCTTCCACCAAAACCTTGCGCACAGTTTTATCGAGCAACTGTTCGTGATAAGCCTTGGTTGCAAAATTGCGCTCAACATAATGACCGAACAACTCATCCAATTGTTGCGCGGGATCATCTGCCAGCACTACACGCACATTGTCGAAACGTAGCATCGCCTCACGTTGGCGCGTAAGCTCACCAAAAAGATGGCGCGCCAAATCAACATCCATTGTGTGGCCTTGCTGAAGTGCCAGCCAATTGCGGACACGTTTCAACTCCTGCTTAAAGTCATTTGCTGCGCGGCGGTAGATACCCGCATCCAGCTCCTCGAAAAAAGCGGTAATGCGGCGGATTCGGGTCATCAATTTGAACTCGAAAAACCCCGTATCGGGACACAACATCACGATGCCCACATTGGCAAATTCGCCGGTTTCCATATAGGGGAGGAAACGAACAATAGCGTACTGACATGCGAATTTCTTCATCACGCTACCCTCCAAAAATCGTTATCCATATATCGCCTGAGAAACTCTCGTACCGCCTCGCGGTTAAACTCGGTGGAAATCCCATTATCCACTGTCCACCACTCCGACGGAACATTATCGCAAGCAGGAACGAATTCAGCAAACGCTGCCGCCAGACGGTCACGGTAGATCTCACGTTCAACCAAATCATCAAATATCGCCAGCAAACTGTCATGAAAAACATGTAGTTCCGTAAAACTCAATGGATCAAAGTCGGTATCGAATGCCTGATTATGGTCGATCACCGCCAGCTTGGAGTGCTGCAAATCCCACAACAAATTCGGATTGCCGCCTTTTTCTGTCAGGGTGCGATCCGCGTTATGCAACCACCAGTCGAACAACGCCACATCCTTGCGCACCTGCTCATCCACTTTAGAAATGTGTGAATAGGAAAATTCCTGCACGTGCGGCAATGCCTTGGAACCAAAAGCCAAGCCAGCACCCAGCTCATTGGCATCATCCCTGCCGCACCACTTGATCAATTCCTGCGGTACTTCAACGATTTCAAAGTCTGCCACCGGCAAGCCAAATGCGCGCGCCAGACGTCCACCCACATACTCGGCAATCAAACTCCGTTTGCCTGCACCATGTCCCTTGACGAAATAGGCCTGCCCATCCTCGCAACGGCAATAGAACGGCTTGGTGACGCCTTGAATTGAACGATCAAGAATCTCAATAATCTGGATAGCCAACATTCCCTCACGTATTCAATTTAAGCAGACCTTTTTCGTCCAAAGTTCATCAAATGTCAAACTGATGTTGCGTTCCGTGGCTTGTGGGCGGCTTGCGGTATTCGTCGGGCGGCGCTCCCAATTGGTCAGCCTTCAGCAGCGGGCCTTTGATGATCTGCGCAAGTAAGGCCGCTTGCTGCGGATAGATTTCTAGGGTCTCTTCCAGAAGATGCAGTAGGCGCAGCAATTCCGAGGTGAATTCCGGCGGCCAATTGGTTGGCGTGATGTCGTCAAGCGGAGAGGACTTTTTACCTTTGCGGATTTTCATGCGGTAACCGAGCCACGACTGCACCACCTTGAGCCCCGAAACCTCGAATTCCCATGCCGCCAGAGCGACCGGCTTGAAAATGCCGTCACCAATGCTCAGCGTCTGAGTTGCTTCGTCATAGCTGAATTTCTCGGGCAAGCTTTCTGTGGCTATCGCTTTGGTGCACCGGGCGCGGCCATGCGGCCAGGTTTGGTCTTGGGCAAAGCGTTCGCCGTAACTGTGCAAATAGATGAGCCGTCGCCCGATGGTAGCGGCTGTTTCGAACAGCTCTTTGTCCAGCGTAATAGGAACGCGCACCTCGCGGTTTTCCAGTTCATCGTGGAAGCGCGCCGTATAGTCTTGGTGGGCAAGAACGGCGTAGAGATAGGCGGCGATGTCTTCTGCAGCAACAATCTTTCTAAAAGCCTGCATTAACATAGAGAGCAAGGCTGGGTGCAAGTTGGGATGCTGGGTTTGCGCATCGCGGTATAGAGGCAGGATGTCTTTTGCACCGCGTCCTGAAAAATAATCCATATCAAGAATATCCGCTGAAACTGCTAGAGCTGGGCCATTGCCGAGGGGCTTTGTCAACAAACTTCCGAAATAGAGTTGAGCATTCGAGTGGCTATGCCAAAGCGAGAGTCTTGGATAATCCGCCAATCGCGGATCAGCGATCAACCACTGGCGATCAAACGATCTGTAACCGTATCTTAGAACGGGAGCAATTGGACTATCAGTGGGCAAGTTGGTCAATGTTACAAGTTGTTCGCCAGTACCAACATCCATTACGATGGAAGTAATTTTGCGGTCACGAGATTCCTTAAATGCAACAGAACGATCTGATGCATTTAGCAAAGCGGCCCACCGTGTTTTAAGAACCTCCTGTGTAGTTCCAAGCGGCCACGTCCGCTTAATCTGGGCACCTGATGTTTGCCACGGCATCAAGTCGGTAATCTGTGGCCAGTCGAAGAATGTCGCTGTACTCTGTGGACGAAACGGCGCTTGCCATTCCGTTGGGCAATCCTCAAATTGCAGATTTTTGAGGCCTTCGATGGATTCCAGCTTTTCCAGTTTCGCAGCCCTATTTCCTTCTATTCGGCAATAATGAACTTGTGCAGGGGTTGTCGGGTTCGGAGCGTCGTAGCGCACAGCGATGGCAATGGCCACCGGTGTCATGATGTTGAACACGTTTTCATCTTGCCGAGTGCCGCGACCTTCGCCGCCCAGATCTATGATCCAGATTTCGTCGCAGAGTCGCCGCATGTGTTCGCGCATGCCGAGGAAGGCATCGCCGTCGATATAGGACGCAGCAGTGATGTAGGACACGATGCCGGGACCGGGTGTGACACCGGGGTGTTCGTGCTCGAACACTTTCCACAGCGCCCAGCGCCAAAAGTAAACGTAGAGATTGTAAATGTTCTTGAGTTGCCCGCCCTTGCCCGCCTTTTTCACCGGCTCGATAAAGTCGCTGAGAATGGCATCCTTGCCGTTCTTGCTCTCGCCCCAGCGCACCCATGCGCCGGTCATCATGTGATTTTCTGCNNATGGGTTTGTAGAGCAGCGGCAGTTCGGGAATTTTTTCGTGCGGTGATTCCAGCGTGTTGCTGAGGCATATGCCGACACCTTGGCGCGGCACCTTTGCGCCAAAGTCGTGGAACATGCGGGTGAGGCGGAGCGCAGACACCGAATACGGCCCCACCATGATCTCGAAACCATAGAGTTGCTTGGCAAGACTTTCGGCGCGTCCGATTATTGCGCCATCACCTTCTTCGCTACGAACTCGCTGCAATGCGTGCTCTACGATACCCAGCAAGTAGGTTCCTGTTCCAACAGCCGGGTCGAGGGTAGCGACATCGCCATCCGCGAAGCCAAACTTTTTGTGAAATTTCTTCCGCAACAACTCGTCCACCAGCCGTACTTGGGCTTGCACCACTTCTACCGGAGTGTAGTAGGCTCCGGCATCTTTACGCAGTTTGGGATCATATTCAGCAAGGAAGTCTTCATAGAAGTGCAACCATGGATCGCGCCTGCCGCGCGACATTGTCCCCGTTGGAACAGCTTGAATAACGCGCTGGAGCAAATTGAGGGATGCGCCAATGTCATCGTTCAACTGGGAATCTGTCAGCACTTCCAGCGCACGGGAAAGAAGGCTATTGGAGCCAGTGAGCTGCTGGATGGCGCGGTCAAGCAGAAGGGTGTCACTGCCATCCGAGCGTGCAAGGAGCAAAGCAAAGACCACCGTCTGCGCATAAGAATCGGCAAACACCTGATTGCTGGCTTCAGGGAAAAGATAGCGCCGCCAGTCTCGCGCCACTGACAGCATGGCCTCTGATTGTTTGTCCAGTGCCTCAAGCACATCGTCGTGCAGCATTCGGCAAAGCGGCGCTAGCAGTTCAGCCAACTGTTTGGCAGAGTTGGGTACGATGGGTTCCCACTGGAAAAAATCGGACAGCAACGCCCGCATATCGTCGGCTGATTTGATGTTTACGGCACGCGAACCGATGACAGTCAAATCATCGTCAAAACGCACACGCCGAATACTTTCTCCATTACGAAATAGCGCCCATTCATTGCCATCGGTATAAATCAGATTGGGTAAGAGACTGAAACGCTCCCACTGCTTTTTGTTATGCCCTTTGAAACGGTGCGGCTCCACACCCGTACCCGGCGACTTCAATTCAATATAGCCGCATAACAACTGGTTCACCGTCACAGCGAAATCGGGGCGGCCAAGTTTATCGTCCAACGTACTTTCGTCTTTTGCTACTACGACCAGATTTTTTGAGCGACCAAATTTTTCCAGCAGCTCATCCACCGGGCGGCGTAATTGATCTTCTTCCCGACCATCCACTGCAGCATCAAATTTGGATTTGATGGTATTCGCAAAAGCGTCGAGTGCTTCCTGCATTACGTCTTGGGTTTGTTGGTTTTTCATCGTGTCTTGGCGACTTTGTTTTATTTTTTCGGCAGAGCTGCTTTACGAATGATACCGTTAAACCCTTCCCTCCGACCATGTCATCCTGAAGTCACAAATTGTGATCTCAAGTTTGAGGTCGCAATTTGCGACCACTTCGGCTTACGCGCCCGGCAAAACCATTATTGCAACATCATTTTTTCTCCCACGGCGCAAAACCGATGGGGCGTTTCTTTTTGGGGTCGGCGGGTGTCATCAGTTGGTGGATGGCTTCAAAAATTGCTTTGAATTTGATGTCGTAGTTCTTTTCGAGCGCAACCAGTTTTCGCGACAGTTCGGCGTTGGAGGCGAGTATCTGCCGTAGCTGTACGAAGGCACGCACGACCTGAACACTGGCTTCTACAGCGCGGGGAGAGTTAAGCACGCTGGCTGCCATGATGGCACCATGTTCTGTGAAGGCGTAAGGGAGGTGCCTTCGTCCGCCACGTCCAGGGGGATTGTTTGAGGTCGCAATTTGCGACCTCAAACTTGAAGTCACAAATTGTGATTTCAAGTTTGCAAATTCTTCGGCTGTGAGCTGAAACATGAAGTCTTCTGGAAATCGTTCCTGATTGCGTCGCACCTGCTCATTCAATCGTTTTGTTTCCACTTCGTAGAGCGCAGCCAAGTCTTCGTCCAGCATGACCCTCTGCCCACGGATCAGAAATATTTGCGATTCGATTTGTTCCACAGATGCAATCAATGCATTATTTGTCATCGCTCCACTCCTCGTCTGCAGCATTCTACACACTCATCAACGAGCTTGTGGATTCATGCGCCGTGTTAGGTAACGGCATAGGACAAATATTTCCTATGCTGACCTCTCCCACTCTTTAAGGTCACAATTTGTGACCTTAAACTTGAGGTACCAGATTGGCACCTCAAGTTAGCAAACTCGTCGGCTGAGAGTTGAAATATGAAGTCTACCGGAAACCGTGCGCTATTTCGCTTGACCGCACGGTTCAGCGCTTTGGTTTCCACCTCGTAGAGCGCGGCTAAATCATCATCCAGCATGACTCTCTGCCCACGGACAAGAAATATCTGCGATTCGATTTGTTCAACGGTTGCTATCAATTCCTTAGTCATTGCCCCGCTCCTTGCCTACGGCATTCTACACAAACATCTACGAACAAAGACGGATGTTCTGTCCCCATGGAATTTCTGCGACAAGCTGTCGCAGAAATTCGGGAGCGTTGGCATAGGTTTCGTAGAAACGCTTAATATCCCAAAGGTTACGGGGTGAAAATCCGCTCATATCGGGGAACTCATTACGCAAATCGGCAGATAGTTGATCTACTACTGCACTTCCCCAGCCCAACTCTTCCTGACGCTCAACAATCATCTTGCCCAACGCCCAGTACAGTCCGATTAGACTACGGTTAATCGCACGTGCGGCACCAAGTCGGCTTTGTGCAACCTGAGTTTTGATGTCGCGCAGGAAATCCTGGTAGCGATTATTGTCCGGCGGTGTGATGGTGCTCATACAGTGACGGCTTCAGTCATTACTTGCGCTCTAAATTTGTCGGGAAGCGCATTGGGGGTTAATACGTCCACGCTGACGTTGAGCAATTTCGCCAGCTCGACTTGTATCTTGGCAATATCCATCAGCGTGGTTTCGGAGGTCGGCTCGACCAGCAGGTCAAGATCGCTGTCTTCGGTATCGTCGCCGTGCAGGGCTGAGCCAAACACGCGCACGTTGGTGACGCGATGACTGAGTGCGATACGGCGAATTTCGTCGCGGTGTTGTTGCAGTGCCAGCGAAGGGCGCATGACTTCGTTCCTTTACGGTTTGCGGCATTATAGCGGTTGATACGGCGAAATGTTGCGTTGCACTCCTGAATGTAAAAGTATCGAGCACCAGCCAAACAAGTTCTTGAAATGGCGCGCAATGATTTAAAATCTGCACCTCGTTCAAATTGATGAATAGCTTATGCGTACTCTCAACCGCCAAGACTACAAAACTTTAGTACTCGCCGCCTTTGGCGGTGCGTTGGAGTTTTACGATTTCATCATTTTCGTATTCTTCGCGGTGGTGATCGGGCAGCTATTCTTTCCGCCGGACATGCCGGAGTGGCTGCGGCAGGTGCAAGCCTATGGCATCTTTGCGGCGGGTTATCTGGCGCGCCCGCTGGGCGGTATTGTGATGGCGCATTTCGGCGATTTGCTGGGGCGCAAGCGCATGTTCATGCTGAGCATTCTATTGATGTCGTTGCCGACGCTGGCTATCGGTTTTTTGCCGACCTACGCCAGCATCGGCATCGGCGCTCCGCTGTTGCTGCTGGGGCTGCGCGTATTGCAGGGCGCGGCCATCGGCGGTGAAGTGCCGGGCGCATGGGTTTTCGTTTCCGAGCATGTACCGGCGCGCCATGTGGGCTTCGCCTGCGGCACGCTGACCGCAGGGTTGACGGGCGGCATTTTGCTGGGCTCGCTGGTAGCGATGTCGATCAACAAAATCTATAGCCCTGCCGAAGTGCTGGCCGAAGGATGGCGCGTGCCGTTCATCATCGGCGGTATTTTCGGGCTGGTATCGGTGTGGCTGCGCCAGTGGCTGCACGAAACACCGGTGTTCAAAGAGTTGCAGGCCAAGCAGGAGCTGGCGAACGAATTGCCTTTGCGCAAGGTGGTGCGCGACCATCGTCCCGCCGTGATTCTCACCATGCTGATGACCTGGCTGTTATCGGCTGCGATCATCGTGATGATCTTGATGACACCCACGCTGGTGCAGAAGCTGTACGCCATTCCCGCCGCAACTGCGTTGCTGGCCAACAGTATCGCGACGGTATTTTTGAGCATCGGCTGCATCCTGTTCGGTGCGGCAGCGGACCGCTTCGGGGCGGGGAAAGTGTTGGCTGCGGGTTGCGTCATGCTGGGAATAAGCTCGGCGCTGTTTTATCAGCAGATGGCGGTGGCACCGGAGAGCATCAACGCGCTGTATGCGCTGTGCGGATTCTTTGTCGGGGTGATCGGCATCGTGCCCAGTATGGCGGTGAAAGCCTTTCCTGCGGCGGTGCGCTTTTCCGGCCTGTCGTTTTCCTACAATGTGGCTTACGCGGTGTTCGGCGGACTGACTCCGGTAATGGTAAGTCTATTGTTGCCGCTGGACAAGTTGGCTCCGGCGCATTATGTCGAAGCATTAAGCGTATTGGGCATCGCAATCGGGCTGTATTCATGGCGCAGCAACCAATCGCAAACCGGCTGAAACCCGGCGGCAAAATTTATGAGACAATACACCCCTCGAAAAGGGCGCGGGTGGCTTGACTCCGTGTTTTTCAAATTGGATAAGCAGTGTCTCTAGAAAATCTCAATCAATTAATCGCGGCCGATATGGCTGCCGTGGATCAAGTTATTCGTACCCGCTTGCATTCCGATGTGGCTTTGGTCAATCAGGTCGGCGAATACATCATCAGCAGCGGCGGCAAGCGCTTGCGTCCGGCTTTGGTGATCTTGTCGGCGCGGGCTTTCGGTTATCAGGGCACGCTGCATTACGATCTCGCCGCCGTAGTCGAATTCATTCATACCGCGACGCTGTTGCACGACGACGTGGTGGACGAATCTGCCTTGCGCCGTGGCCGTGAAACCGCCAATGCCATGTTCGGCAATGCCGCCAGCGTGCTGGTTGGCGACTTCCTGTATTCGCGAGCTTTCCAAATGATGGTGGAAGCCAACGACATGCGCGTGATGCAAACGCTGGCCGATGCGACCAATGTCATTGCCGAGGGCGAAGTATTGCAGTTGCTCAATTGCAACAATGCGGATGTTGATGCCGCCAATTATCTGGACGTGATCCATCGCAAAACAGCCAAATTATTTGAAGCCGCCATGAGACTCGGTGCCATTCTCGGCAAACAAGATGCCGTCAGCGAGGCGGCGGCAGCCCGTTATGGCATGCACATGGGCACCGCCTTCCAACTGGTGGATGACGTGCTGGATTATTCCGGCGATGCGCAAGAGATCGGTAAAAATCTGGGCGATGACTTGGCTGAAGGCAAACCGACATTACCCCTGATTTACGCCATGCAGCACGGCACGCCCGCACAGGCAGCAGTGATCCGCGCCGCCATCGAGCAGGGCGACATTAACCGTTTCGCCGAAGTGTTGCAGATCGTGCAGCAGACCGGTGCACTGAACTACACCCGGCAGCAAGCACAACACGAAGCAGACTTGGCGCGTGCCGAGTTGCTCAATGTCCCGGATTCACAATACAAACATAGTTTGCTAGAATTAGCCGAGCTCGCCGCCTCACGGCAAGCCTAGTTTTACGGGGCTTTCAAACACAGCCCCTCCTTAATCGGAGTGTAGCTCAGCCTGGTAGAGCACTGCGTTCGGGACGCAGGGGCCGGAGGTTCGAATCCTCTCACTCCGACCAGAATCGCTTAAGTTTTCTGATAAGCACGCAAATTTCATCAGCCGGGCGACACTCTTAATCATGTCCCTCGGGCTGCAAACAATTATTTTGGGAATAACGATGCTGCGTAAATATTTAACTTTTCTAATCTTGGCATCGTTCGTTTTGGGTTCAATCGCTGCGTGTCAGGGACCTACAACTGTGGCCTCCGATTCCAATGCGGCATCTGAGCAAAATGAGCGCGCCTATAAGAAGGGGAAGAAGGCGCTTGATGAAAAAAAATTCGACGAGGCCAAGGAGTTGCTATTTCCCGCTGCTGAAAATGGCAATGCCAATGCACAATATGAATTAGGCAATATGTTCTTCAATGGCGTAGGTGTGCAAACTGACCACTTAATGGCGGCCAAATGGTTTCAGAAAGCCGCACTTCAGGGGCGAGCTGGCGCGCAGGCTCAATTGGGTTCGATGTACTTAATTGGTCTGGGAGTTTCAATTGACCATGCCAAGGCAGCGGGGTGGTATCAGAAAGCCGCGCTTCAAGGAGATACTAGCGCGCAAACTATTCTGGGAAATATGTACTTAAATGGTCAATGGATTCCAAAAGACTCGGCTAAGGCGGTGGCGTGGTATCAGAAAGCTGCCGAGCTTGGCGATGCTAACGCGCAGACTATCGTGGGGAATCTGTACTTAACAGGACAAGGCCTTGCACAGAATTTGGCCAAAGCTGAAGAGTGGTTGCAAAAGTCTGCGGCGCAAGGCAATGCGAGCGCCATGACTAAATTGGGCTACATGAATTTTATCGGCCTGGGAGTGCCTAAAGATTTGGCCAAAGCGGCGAAGTGGTATCAGAAAGCGGCATCGCGTGGAAATGCGGAGGCACAAACCAGTTTGGGAAATATGCTCTCAACCGGACAAGGAATGCCGAAAGACTTGGTCAGTGCTGCGCAGTGGTATCAAAAAGCCGCAATGCAAGGAAATGTGGAGGCACAAACAAATTTAATATCTGCCAAAGCAGAAATTGCCGATGCAAAGAAAATGAAGGCTCCAGACCCTAGTCAATAAGAGTTTATCTTATATCTCTTAGTATGCCCTGACACTTGGTCTGGAAATTGATTCTCCGAAATTTTCTAAACGATCAGTAACCCATTTTGGCATGTACGTCGGGCAGGCTTTCACCCTCGGTAATAAGTGCCCAGATAAACGAAGCAATCGTTTCCGTGGCAATGACCGTGTGCCGATTTTCTGATGCCATATACTTTTCTCTAAGCTCTTTACGCACTGCCGATAGGCCAGTCAGGTCAAATAATATATCGATGCTTTCGCCTTTGGCGACTATCTGATCGATACTAAAATTTTCGATATTGTTCAATTTGGCAAGTGCAGCCCCTGCCGTCTCGCCCTGTTCCGCAACGGCAACGATAGCGATTCCTTTTTTGGCTTGTTTCAAAAGTTTATGCAGAAATACCGAACCGACCCGACCCAACCCCACAATTGCGATTGATTGTTGTTGCATGTTTTTTCTCCCCGTGTTGTAAAAAAACCAGCTACCAGTACAAGCATCAATACAATTTCAAAGTGCGTTTCTTAACAGTTCCGCGCGCCGACGATA
Source organism: Gallionellaceae bacterium (assembly GCA_003151655.1). Taxonomy (GTDB): domain Bacteria; phylum Pseudomonadota; class Gammaproteobacteria; order Burkholderiales; family Gallionellaceae; genus PALSA-1006. The sequence continues at coordinate 15,922 of PLYB01000193.1, forward strand.
ATCGAAAATCAAGCCGGAAGCCGGGGCAGTATATCCAACAATCAATCTATGTGCTGCGTGGTTTTAAGCGTATGCCGTGGACTGATCCACATTTGGTACAAGGAAGTAAAGATCATGATGGTTGAAGCCGCGCTGTATCCAAACCCGCCAATGATTACCAACCAAGCAAAATTTGGATTCATTTTTGTCAGCCACCACGAAGCTACGTCTATGATCAAAAAAGCAAACGGGGCGACGATCAAGACCGATTTGGTGACTGTCGAAAATCCAGTTGCATAGGTAAATATCCAGCCGACAAAGAAAAATATAAACGAGACACCAAACAAGTGGATGTGCGATACGCGGGTCAGCGTGGCGATGGAAGCGCCTTCATCGCGTTTGGTCATTTGATCCATTACCGCTTTTTCGGTAATATTGGGCAACGTCGCTATGTTGGCATGACAAGGGCCGCAATACTGATCAACCAGCGGTTTGATCGTTCCCTGCCACTCCTCGGCGGGCGCACCTGCTTCAGCCCATTTAATGAGTGTCATCTTCACTTCGGCAGGGGCGTTATCTTTCATCGAACCGAACAGCTTGGCTTCGAGTTTTGTTCCATCGCGATTGCCGTAATAGCTATACACGATGTCATCCACCGATAAGCCGGGCTTGCCATCCGCCATGCCGTGGGTCAGCATGATCTGCGCGCCCGCCATCAGCAATCCCAAGCCAATCGCCAACAAATAGCCGGTGAACAGCATTCTGGTAGGCAAGGCCAAATCGCCCAGGGTAAATCGTTGAATTTCTTTCATCGTTATTTTCATTCAAAAATGATCGAGCACATTATACGCTTTGACATGCAGGCCGCAGGCTCAAAACTCCAACGGGTCGATGTCCAGCGACCAGCGTAGTTTTTGCGACGGCAGCTCATCCAGCAACGGATGCCATGCGCGCAAAAATTGTTGCAATGCTTTTCGGGTATCGCTCTGCACCAGCAGTTGCGCGCGAATATGGTTGGCGCGTTTTGCCATGGTGGCGGCAACCACTCCGTATATTTCCACGGGCATTGACAATGCCATTGCCGCTTCGCGGGCGCGCTTCAAGAAGGCGTAAACTTCACCTTCCTGTTTGCCCTCCGCGCGTAACAGCACTTGAAATACAAACGGCGGGAAACCGGCTTGTTCGCGCTCAGTCAGCAATATTTGCGCCCAGGCATCGTAGTCATGCGCACGCAGAGCGCGGAACAGGGGGTGATCAGGAAAAGCGGTTTGCACCAGTACTTCGCCCGGCTTGTCGGCTCGACCGGCACGCCCGGCCACTTGGGCGAGTTGCGCGAATAATTTTTCCGATGCGCGGAAGTCCGCACTGTACAAAGCACCATCGGGATTCAGCACGCCGACTAGCGTCAAATTGGGAAAGTCGTGTCCCTTGGCCAGAATCTGCGTGCCCACCAGAATGTCTACGTCATCGTCCTGAATTTGCTTGCGCATAGCCAGCCAACTACCTTTGTTGCGGGTGCTGTCGCGGTCAACGCGCAAAATACGCGCCTCCGGGAAATGCGCTTGCAAGGCTTCCTCGACGCGCTGAGTGCCGATACCAACTGGCTGTAAATCGGTATTGCCGCAGCCCGGGCAGGCATGCGGCACTCGCTCCTGATGGCCGCAGTGATGGCAGCGCAAGCGACGGTCTTTCAAATGCAGCACCAGCTTACCCGCGCAATTCGAACAGTTGGATAGCCAGCCGCACGCGGTACACATCAACACGGGTGCATAGCCGCGCCGGTTGATGAAGATCAGGCTCTGTTCTTTGCGCAACAGGCGCTCACCTAGCGCGGTCAACATGGCGGGGCTGATACCTTCCTGTAACGGAATGTTGCTGGTGTTGAGGCAACGCACCTGCGGCAATTGTGCCTGAGCCGAGGCGCGTTGTTCCAATTTCAATAATTGATAACGTCCGCTGCGGGCGTTGTAATAACTTTCCAGTGAAGGTGTAGCCGAGCCCAGCACGATGGGTACTCCGCGCTGATTGGCGCGGAAGATGGCGACATCACGCGCAGAGTAGCGCAAGCCATCTTGCTGCTTGAACGAGGAATCATGTTCCTCATCCACCAGAATCAAACCGAGTTTTGGTAGCGGCGTAAACACCGCCAAGCGTGTTCCCAGCACGATGCGCGCCTGATCCGATTGCGCCCGTAACCATTTAGTCACGCGCTCGCCATCGCTCAAACCGCTATGCAAACTCGCCAACTCGGCATCGGGAAAGCGGTTGCGGAAATAGTTCTCCAACTGCGGTGTCAGGTTGATCTCGGGAACCAGCAACAGTACTTGCTCGCCGCGTTGCAGTACCTGGTGCATCAACTGAACATAGACTTCGGTCTTGCCGCTGCCGGTGATGCCGTGCAACAGGAAGCAGCGGTAGCCTTGCGCTTGGGCAACCGCATCAATCGCCTGCTGCTGTGCCGCCGTCGGCGTATGCACTTCGTTAAAAGTATGCGGGGCAGAAGGTGCGGCAGGTATTGTGCTCGACTCTGCCCAACCCTGTTCCATCATCAGTTTCAGATTGGCAGGCGCGCTGGCAGACAAAGCACGAATCTGGCTGCCGCTCATCGCCCCGTTCTGCAAAGCCTGCCAGATGCGGTGTTGTATTACGCGGCGCTTGGGCAATTGCACCAGATCGAGTGCGCGTCCCGCATCGGTCAAGGCATAACTTAATTCTTGCTTGATCGTGACAGGTTCTTGCGCACGCAAACGTGCAGGTAACGCCGCCATGACGGTCATGCCCAGCGGATGATGGTAGTAGTCACTACAGAAACGTAACAGAGTGAGTAGTTCGGCAGGCAACGGAGGCACATCATCCAGCACTTGCTCAACAGGCTTAATGCGCTCCACCGCCAGTTCGGAGCTTTCAGCCAGTTCTATTACGATGCCAACCACGTGTTTGCGCCCGAACGGAACGAGAACGCGCTGTCCGATCTCGGCTGGCAAATCGACACTTAATAAATAATCAAAAAGTGTTGACAGCGGCACATCTAGCGCAACTCGAACGACGGGCATGTTAATGAATAATTCTCCGGTAATTTCTGTGGAATTTCGCTAACACTCTTGATGGATATAAAGATTTTTTCTTATGCACAAATCCTGTGGATAACTATGTGTATAACTCCCTAACAGCAAGGCTAACCGCTAATGATATATACGGTTTTTTCTTTCGCTCAAATTTCAGGCAGTATATTATATATTTATAATCAATGCGTTATAAAAACACTAAAGACCACAGGTATTTAACCTGCGGCCTTTAGTTAATTCGATGCCCTGTTCATAACCGCACTGGTTGTCAAGCGATTTTAGTGATATTTTTTACTTAATTCGTGTACCGCTTGCACCAGTGCTGCGGCGTTGTCCGGATTGGTGAATTGCGAAATACCATGTCCCAAATTGAACACATGACCGCTACCGTAGCCGTAACTGGTCAATACTTTTTCGACCTCGTTGCGGATGACTTCCGGGGTAGCAAATAGCACGGTCGGATCAATGTTGCCTTGCAGGGCGACCTTATCGCCAACCTTTTGCCGCGCTACGCCGATGTCCATCGTCCAGTCCAGCCCGACCGCATCACAGCCGATGTCGGCGATGCTCTCGATCCACAGACCGCCACCTTTGGTAAATACAATGGAAGGAATACGTACACCGTCTTTTTCTTTGATCAGCCCATCGACGATGCGCTGCATGTAGGGCAGCGAAAACTCGTGGTAAGCGGCATGCGACAATGCCCCGCCCCAGGAGTCGAAAATCATCACGGCCTGTGCGCCTGCCTCAATCTGCGCGTTGAGGTAGGCGATCACTGACTGCGCGGTGACTTCCAGAATATGATGCATCAGTTTCGGCTCTTTGTACATCAAGGTCTTTACCTTGGCGTAGTCGTCGCTGCCACCGCCTTCAACCATGTAGCAAGATAATGTCCACGGGCTGCCGGAGAAGCCGATCAGCGGCACACTGCCGTCCAATGCTTTACGAATTTGCGATACTGCATCGGTCACATATTTCAGATCCTTACCGATGTCGGGTACGCGCAGTGCCATGATCGCCGCTTCATCGCGCAGCGGGCGCTCGAATTTCGGACCTTCGCCTTCGGCGAAATATAGCCCTAAACCCATTGCATCGGGGACTGTAAGAATGTCGGAGAACAGAATCGCGGCATCCAGCGGGAAACGCTCCAGCGGTTGCAGGGTCACTTCCGTCGCCATGTCCGGGCTTTTGCACAAATTGAGAAAGCTGCCCGCGCGCTTGCGGGTGGCGCAGTACTCCGGCAGATAGCGGCCTGCCTGGCGCATCATCCACACCGGAGTATATTCAGTCGGCTGGCGCAACAGCGCGCGCAGAAAAGTGTCGTTCTTTATTTTGAAGTTCATGGCGATTCCTAGTTATTTCACCACAGAGACACAGAGACACAGAGAAAAACAAAATCTTCAAAACCCAACCCCACGTACCAGAATATGCCTTTTGCTTTCTTGTACGCTGCTGATTCTTGTCGTTGCCTTTCTCTGTGTCTCTGTGCCTCTGTGGTGGATTTGTTTTAGTAAATTATCGTGGCAACACCGACGAGCCCATCAAAAACTCATCCACCGCCCGCGCTGCTTGTCGCCCTTCGCGGATCGCCCACACTACCAGTGATTGGCCGCGACGCATATCACCAGCCGCGAACACTTTTTTCACGCTGGTCTGATAGCAGCCTTCGCCATCAGTGCTTGCCTTCACATTACCGCGCGCATCTTTCTCCACGCCGAACGCATCCAGTACTTGTTGCAGCGGGTTGGTGAAGCCCATGGCGAGAAATACCAGGTCAGCCTTGAGTTCAAATTCGCTACCGGCAACCTCGACCATCTTGCCGTCCTTGAATTCGATACGCACGGCTTTGATTGCCTTGAGCACACCGTTTTCGCCAACAAACTCTTTGGTGGCTATAGCCCAGTCGCGGCTGCAGCCTTCTTCGTGCGAACTGGAGGTGCGCAGTTTGAGCGGCCAGTAAGGCCAAGTCAGCGCTTTGTTTTCTTCATCCGGCGCGCGCGGCATCACTTCGATCTGCGTTATCGACGCTGCACCGTGACGGTTGGACGTGCCGACACAATCGGAACCGGTATCGCCACCGCCGATAACGACGACATGCTTGCCGGAGGCATTGATCGGATTCTTTGCTTCGCCCGCCACTTCTTTGTTCTGCGGGATGAGGAACTCCAGCGCGTAATGCACACCTTTCAGTTCACGTCCCGGCACGGGCAAATCGCGCGGCTGCTCCGAGCCACCGGCCAGAATCATGGCATCAAATTTCTTTTGCAGTTCTTTCGGATTGAGGATCTGCTTGGCATCGTTAGTTATACCTTTGCCCGGCGCATCCTTGCCCACGAAAGTGTTGGTGCGAAACTCGACACCTTCAGCCGCCAGTTGTGCCATGCGCCAATCGATCAGACGTTTGTCCAATTTGAAGTCGGGGATACCGTAGCGCAACAGACCGCCGATGCGGCTGTTCTTTTCAAACACGGTCACGTGGTGACCCACGCGCGCTAACTGTTGCGCTGCCGCCAGACCAGCGGGGCCGGAACCGATTACCGCAACTTTTTTGCCGGTCTTTTTCTTGGCCGGTTGCGGAACGACCCAACCATTTTCGCCGCCCTTGTCGATAATGGCGTGTTCGATAGATTTGATACCCACCGCTTCGTTATTGATGTTGAGTGTGCATGCTGCTTCGCACGGGGCGGGACAGATACGCCCGGTAACTTCCGGGAAATTGTTAGTGGAGTGCAGCACATCCAGCGCCTGTTTCCAGTTGCCGCGATAC
>PLYB01000307.1 GCA_003151655.1 Gallionellaceae bacterium
GTGCGCGCCAAGTGGAATGTACCATCAACGGTTTGGGCGAGCGCGCGGGGAATGCCGCGCTGGAAGAAATAGTGATGGCAGTGCGCACGCGCCGCGATATATTCACTTGCGATTGCCGCATCGACGCGACGCAGATCGTGCCGACTTCCAAACTGGTTTCCAGTATCACCGGTTATCCGGTGCAACCGAATAAAGCCATCGTCGGTGCGAATGCTTTTGCGCACGAATCCGGCATTCATCAAGACGGCGTGCTCAAGCACCGCGAGACTTACGAGATCATGCGCGCCGAGGATGTGGGCTGGGGGGCAAACAAGTTGACCTTGGGCAAGCTTTCCGGGCGCAACGCTTTCCGCACCCGTTTGCAGGAATTGGGCATCGTGCTGGAGAACGAAGATGCATTGAATGCCGCTTTCGCCCGTTTCAAGGAATTGGCGGATCGCAAGAGCGAAATATTTGACGAGGATATCCAAGCCTTGGTGAGTGATGAAAGCGCCGCGCAAGTAAGCGAGCATTTCCGTTTGGTGGCGATGGGCGCACACTCCGAAACCGGAGTGATGCCGGTGGCGCGAGTAGTAATGAGTATCGGCGGAGTAGAGCATCAAGCCGATGCACAGGGCGGTGGGCCGGTAGATGCTACGTTCAAAGCCATCGAGCAGATCGTGAAAAGCGGCACCGAGTTGCAACTGTACTCGGTGAACAACATCACCAGTGGCACCGATGCACAGGGCGAAGTGACAGTGCGTTTGACCAAAGGCGGCAGAGTAGTCAACGGGCAGGGCGCTGATACCGACATCGTAGTGGCCTCGGCCAAGGCTTATCTGAATGCGTTGAATAAACTGGATACCGGAACAGAGCGAGCGCATCCGCAGGTTTAAGGCATTCCACAAAAGGAAGTTGTAGGAGGCCGATTTATCGGGCGATTCTTTGAAATCCAATCGCCCGATAAATCGGCCTCCTACAAAAGCGCGATATTCATGATCTGTTGTTTGGCTTGTTGCGCATCCATGATTGGCATCTCGGATTGGATGCGCAATATTCGTTCGCCGACACGGATGTCGAAACCGTCACGGTCTACTCCGATTAACTCTGTCTTCAGATCGTCTTGCGCAGTATGCCGACGAATAGCCGCCTCATGTTTGCTATTCATTTCCGCAAGGAAATCTTCTTCCTGTGCAATCAGTGGATAGCTGGCAACGGTGTGTTTTTCAGCCTTCACCCAATGGATATTGCCGAAGCCACCGATGTAACGGATCGTCTGCGGTACGATGCGGTAGAAAGAAAAGTCGTGCATCGCAAAATAGGTTTGCGCTTCCGGGAAATAACGCAGATAGCGCTTTCCTGCGCCTTCGCGATCCGGTTCCAGCAAAGCTGAGCCAAGCACGGTGACGCGTCCCTGTGTTTGAATGTGGGGATTTTCCTGATTGTGGGTGATCAGGCTGACGCGCGGGTCGTGTTGAATATTCTTGGTGTGTTCCGCCAGCGTACTGATGAGGATGAGCAGGCTGCCATCGTGATTGACCAGATACGGTGTGATAGAGCCGAATGGATGTCCGTCAAATTTTTTTGACGAAGTGCAAAGTGCACCATAGCGGTGTTCGCGCAACATCTGTCTGGCTTCGAGTGCGGTGGATGTTTTTGCATTGTCAGTTATCATAAGCGAATTATACGAGAGTTGAGTAGAGGCATCCGGGAAGATGAAAATAGAGGGACAAAATTTAACTCACTTTGCGCGCTATGTGACGGGTAAGTTCAAGCACGACAAATGTACCCAGATGGCGGCAAGCCTGACGTTCGACACGCTGTTGTCATTGGTGCCATTGATTACCATCGCGCTCACGTTATTTTCCGCATTCCCCGTGCTCGCCGATTTTTCCGCTCAGATTAAACAATTTTTGCTAAGTAATATGTTGCCAGAGACCGGCGGCAAAATGATCTCGTACTATGTCGAGCAATTCGCCGAAAGTGCGTCCAGACTCACTGCAGTCGGATTGGTTTTTTTGGCGCTGACGGCTATGCTGGTGATGGTTACCATCGATAATGCTTTTAACACCATCTGGAGCATATCGAAAAAGAGACCGTTATTAAAACGATTGCTGGTCTATTGGGCCGTGCTCACACTGTCGCCGCTGTTGATCGGAGCGAGCTTGTCGCTGACCTCATGGCTGGTTGGCTTATCCATCGGATACACCGAGCATGCACCGGTTTTTGGTATGGTGACGCTGAAAGTCGTGCCCGTGTTACTCACCACCTTGGCGTTCAGCATTTTATTTAGAGTGATGCCCAATCGCTTCGTGCCGGTGCGCCATGCTTTCATTGGCGGTGCGGTGGCAGCGGCAGCGTTCGAAACGATGAATCGTTCATTCGGTTTTTTCATCGCGCACTTCCCGACTTACAAATTAGTTTACGGCGCATTCGCCAGTATCCCGATTTTCCTGCTCTGGATATATCTGTCATGGCTCACTATCTTATTGGGCGCGTTAATTGCCGCCTCCTTATCACGCTGGAAGCATCGCGGGGCGCAGCAACTTAACAACGTCGGACAATTTTATTATGCAGTGCGCATTTTGGGCTTGATGCAAGCTGGATTGACAACAGGAGAGGTGCAATCGCTGTCCTCCTTGTCTGAAAGATTGCATCTGGCTTTTGAAGAGATAGAAAATATATTGGAAAAATTGCAGCGCGCAAAAATCGTACGCCAACTCTCTGAAACAGACTGGATAATGATCCGCAATTCAGAACATATTTACTTGCAGGAATTATTCGACCAGTTTTTACTGGATATAAACACCTTGCCAGCACAAGAAGGCGATGCGGAAATTCATGCGTGGTTCACACTGCTTAACCAACATCTGGAAGAGCCGAAGAGCCTGACGTTGCAAAGCCTAATAGGCAAATAGTTACTCACTTCTTCTTGCCGTGATTCGGTCGCGGCAGCAGTTTTTTTCGCCAAGGCGGCCTCCGCTTGTCTCTACTATGCAACATCCCTCGATGTGCCTTCCTTCGACAGGTGAAACTCAAAAGCCGTTCCCGCAAAATCATGGAATCTCTCGATGATAATTAGTAATTCCCCCTATGCGGTATTTATTACAACTGAGTGACAATTAATCCATGGGCTTTCAGCATCTTCTAGATTGCTCCATGAAAAAGGCAAACTTGTTGAAAAACAGGGACGCAAAGTTTCCGGTCTAAGGGGTAAACCTATGACAGCGGGGCTGCCAAAGTTTTATTCCGGCTGCGTCTCTATATGAACAGCAACTGTAATACTTGTATATACCATTTTGTAACATCTAAACCAGAAGGAGTTGCACATGATGAAGAAAACTAATTTACTAATCGGAATATGCCTTGTCGCAAGCTGTGCGTCCGCTTTTGCCGGAGATAGTAGTTTGTATATGGGCGTCGATGCGGGAAGCGTGGGCTATCGCTCCGGAACTACGAGCAACACCAGTACAGCATACGGCATCACCGGGGGATATCAACTTAACAAAACATGGGGAGCAGAAGCTCAGTATATGAGCCTAGGTAATTACTCCGGCGTTGCAACAACCGCGCCCAATGCCGGAAAGCCTTTTACATCTAAATGTGACGCATTTTCACTGGTTGCAACCGGTAAATATTCTGTTGCCGATACTATTTCACTCTATGGGAAATTAGGGGTTGCCAATAGCAATAATAATCAAAATCACTCAAATGGGACGACTGGCAATACTGCTCGTCTTGATGCGACCTATGGACTGGGCGCTCATTATGACTTAAATGCAGCTACCGGGATTCGTTTCGGATGGGATCGTTATATTGCCGGTAATTTCACTACTACCACCAGCACTACCGGCACCCGGAATATGGATGTCTGGTCACTTGGCGCTGTATACAAGTTCTAATCATCAAAAGTTTTTCGATGAAAAAAGGCTCACAGAGATGTGAACCTTTTTTACATATCCCTGCGCTAAAAAATATATGAAGCCGAATTAGAGTTGGCCTAACGAAACAAAGTTAATCGCAAATGCGCTTAATAGATTTGCATTATCCAGATCAAGTTTTTTCTTAATATTCGCTTTATGTGACTCGACAGTCTTGACACTGCGCGCAGTTTTTTCGGCAATTTCGCTGGTGCCCAAGCCGATGCCGATAAGGTGCAATACTTCCAGTTCGCTGGGAGAAAGGCTGTTAATCGAAGAATCATTGCCCGCATTGCCCATCGATTTTTTTAGCAAACGGGTACGCATTTTATCGCTCACGTACAGCTCACCGCACAAAATCAGGCGTATTGCTCGCAGCAATTCTACAGTGGCGGTTTGTTTCATCAGGTATCCGCGCGCACCGGCTTTCAACGCGGGTTCGGCATAAACTGATTCTGCGTGCATCGATAGCATGAGAACTGGCAGATCGGGAAATTCGAGCTGCAACTTGCGCATCACTTCCAGGCCGGAAAATCCATCAAGAGTCATATCGACAATGGCAATATCATGCGGACAGGAACGATTTGCTTTAAGTGCTTGCTCGATTTGATCCGCTTCGCAACAAGCATGCATATCCGGTTCGTTATTGATGAGCATCGCCATTCCCTCTCGCACCACAGGATGGTCGTCCACGATCATAATTCTGGCTTTTTTGTCAGCGCTAAATTGCATAATTCTCCATTGCCTCATTCCAAAAATGTTCCAATATTCGCCAGTCTTTTATCAACGCAGCAACATATTCGCAAGAGGATAAAAAAGGTTACATTAGAATTTTAGGATGGCAATGACAATTTATTCGGGGACGTTTTTGAATAGCAAATATGCTTACCGTCCCGCTACTGATATCCGTTCGATCAGCACCGATCCACACTGGCGCGAGCCTTGTACCAGTACATCATTGCCTACTGCGACGACACCTTTGAACATCTCCTTGAGATTGCCCGCGATGGTGATTTCCTCCACCGGATATTGAATTTCTCCATGCTCTACCCAGAAACCAGCCGCCCCGCGCGAATAGTCACCCGTCACCGGATTTACGCCGTGCCCCAACAATTCGGTGACTAACAAGCCGCGATCCATTTTTTTCAGCAGACCATTGAAATCCAATTCGCCCGGTTGCACGATGAGATTGTGATTGCCGCCCGCATTGCCGGTGGTTTGCATGCCGAGCTTGCGCGCGGAATAGCTGCCGAGGAAATAACCGTTCAGCACACCGCCATCGACGATGGTACGACGCTGCGCTTTCACTCCCTCGTCGTCGAAAGGGCTGCTTGCCAAGCCCCGGCGAATATCCGGCACGTCGTCGATACGGATGATGGGTGAAAATACCTGTTGGCCAAGCTGGTCGAGCAGGAAAGAAGATTTTCGATACAGACTGCCGCCGCTCACCGCGCCGACAAAGTGGCCGATCAGGCTGGCTGCAATCGGAGCCTCGAACAACACCGGACACTGCATGGTGGCGAGACTGCGTCCTTTCAAGCGGCGCACCGTGCGCTCGGCGGCAATCCGTCCAACCTCTTCCACTTTCAATATCTCCGCCGCATTGCGCGCCACGCTGTACCAATAATCGCGCTGCATCGCATCATCCTTGCCCGCGATTACCGCACAACTGACGCTATGCCGAGAGGTGGGGAACCCGCCAACAAAGCCCAGACTATTCGCATACACGAAATGCGCCTCATGCACGTTGACCGTAGCCCCTTCGGAGTTATTGATGCGTTTGTCGGCAGCAAAGGCGGCTTGTTCGCATTCGCGCGCCAGCGAGATTGCCTGATCCACATTCAACAACCACGGGTGATACAAATCGAGTTCGGGGAACTCAGTTGCCAGCATGTCGGCATCAGGCAACCCGGCACAATCGTCGCTGGCGGTAAAGCGCGCGATGTTCAAGGCAGCATCGACTGTGTCGCGCACCGCTTGCGGCGAAAAGTCGGAGGTGCTGGCATTACCGCGCCGTTGTCCGATATAAACCGAAATGCTCAGTCCCTTGTCCCGGTTGTACTCGATCGTCTCAACTTCGCCATGACGCACACTGATGCCTTGCCCGAAACCGTCTGATACCTCGGCGGAGGCAGCTGAAGCGCCTTGTTTGCGGGCATATTGAATCAGGTCTTGGGCGATTTCTCGCAAGGTTTCCGGGGTATGGGAAAAGCGTGATTCGTGGGATACGATAGCTGTCATAAATAAATTTTAGGAAAACGGTTGCTCGGAAGGCGCTATCATATCAACATCTGACTATATTTACCCATCCGCCATGAATAAGCACCAAGACGACGAAGACCTGATTGACCTCCCTCCCAGCAAGACCAAGATCAAGAAACAAATGCTTGAATTGCAAAATCTCGGCGAGCAGCTGGCCGCATTGAATAAAGATCAACTGAAGGAGCTGGAACTCCCTGAGAATTTACGGGACGCTATCAATGAAGTTAAGCGGATGACCAAGTTTGGCGCAATCAGCCGGCAAATGCAGTATATCGGCAGGCTGATGCGTGATGTGGATGCCGCCCCGATTATTGCCAAGCTGGAAGTATGGAACGGTACGTCAAAGCAACATATTACCTGGCTGCATCAGGTAGAGAGCTGGCGCGACCGCCTGCTCGCCGATCCGAATGCCATCACTGAATTGCTGGCTGCTTACCCGCAATCGGATGCACAGCGCCTGCGCTCGTTAATACGCAATGCACTCAAAGAAAAAGAGTTGGCGAAGCCTCCTAAGAGCTTCAGAGAAATATTTCAGGTGCTCAGAGAGATTATTCCGGAAGTACAGTAAGAGCAGCGCATGATACGGAGGCCGCAAGCTCATCCCGCACCAGAGGGGCTGCGCCCCACAGAGTCAGAGCAGCCCTCCCAAGAGTTTTCGTGAGATATTTCAGGTGTTGCGCGCGATCACTCCAGAATCTCAGTAGGTTGTGCCGCCACGTATGGCATACGTCCCGGCGAAACAAGTCACTTTCTAAGATCCAGTTTTATTCCGCTAGGCAGGTTGATTGAGAATAGTTTGTCCGCATTGGCAGTTTTCAAAATTTCAGCAACACGACCGGGAACGCTGATCAGCGTAACTTTTTTTCTGGCTGCTTCAGCTTTTTCATCAAGCAACATCAACATGCCCATCGCGGCACTATCCATATATTCCAATGAGCTGACATCAACTGAAATTGTTTGTATCGACTTGTTGGAAAAAATTTTTTCACAAACATTCTTGAATTCTGCATAGTTTGATGAATCAAAGCGATCAAGAATTATCATTTGAAAAGTAGTGTCTTGTATCTGCGTTTGTATGGACATTTATAACTCCTAACGTTTTCATTAATAACTCAACTAAGGCTCCGCTACTATCTTACTGGATTCTACAAAAACATGCATCGAAGAGAGGCTCTAAATGGGATTGAGCTTTAAGCAGGCTATTTTAATCCCGGAAACTTATGTGCACGGTAATGCTACGGCTAGCCTTATAAAATCAGATGGACGGAAGTTCAACATATGCAACCACCTCGGATCCGTTGCCGAAATACTCTAACGCATTGCAGGTTGCCTTTAATAGAGGGATTCCGCGACCATGACGAATTCTCCTTTCTGGCATGTAAGTTTGATTAAGCAATGAAAAATCGAAGCCGCCGCCACTGTCTTTCATGTGGACTTTCATGATGTTTGCATCGCTGCCTTCAAATAAATCCAACTGTATTTCAATTTTTCCAAATTCAAGATTGGCGATGCGATTTTCTCTCTCGATATAGTAGGCATCCATATCATCTGCCCTATGTTTCAGTGCTGAGCTCAGTTTAAGCACACCATGGTCAAACGCGTTGTTAAACAGTTCGGATAATACTAAAAATATTTTGCTGTCTGCCTTCCCCCCATTAATTTGTGAGGTAATACCTATCAGAAATGGAACGACATCCAGATATTTGAGTTGCGATGCAAACAAGACTATTTTGTATTCCCATAGAAGTTGATTTTGATGATTGACTGCTATGCTTTCGTGATGTTTCTGCAGCCCATCATTTGAGGGCAGATGGCCGATGCCTGACGAGCTTATTTGATTCCCCGACTCGCAATGTACCACCACAATTGCAATATCATCACTATGGCCATTTTTTTCAACCTTGGTGTTTATTGCTTCCACCAGTTTTCCAAAAAGGTTTTTTGCCTGCGCTTGAGTTGCCATTAACAAAAACTCATCATGACCGGTGCATTCCGTTTGATCGGCAAATAAATCGGTTACCCCGTCCGTGCACAGTAGCAACTGGCCGCCTTTATCATCGTAATTAAGATGTTCGATGCTCGGGCTGAAATTTTCCGGTTTGACTATTCCCAAAGGTAGGTTGTTTGATTCGAACTGATGAAACGCCCCTTTGCCATTTGAGGTTATGAGCATGACAGGCGGACACCCTCCGTTCCATACTTGAATCGTTTGCGATTCCGTATCCACTGACAACAGTACACAGGCCACATATCTTGGCAAAGGCAAATAGTTTCGTACCCGCTGGTTCATTTCCTTTGCAATTGCAGGAATATCAAACCCCTTTGCAGTCATTTGATAAAAAGGTTGGGTAATGGGAATCACCGCCAATGCTGCGGTCAAACCGTGTCCGGCACTGTCTGCGAGCAATACGTGCAAGCGGTTATCAGGAGTGCGGGCAAATGCAATCATGTCGCCACTAAACACTTCTGCCGGTTTGAGCATGAATTGAACAAGTGGATCGTTGATTTTATCAAGCGCACTAAACTGCTTGATAAAATCTCGGGCTGTCGATTCCTCCTCTTTTATTTGGTCACTGTATTCCTGCAGTAAACGATTTTGTTCCAGTAGTTGCCGTGACATTTTGTCACGTTCGCGCTCTAGTAATACACGTTTGGAAATATCGATAAAAGTACCTGTTACACCAACCACTACGCCATCCATCACATTAGGTTGTACCCAGTATTCAACGTTGATCGCTGTCTCATCATTGCGCCAGAAAATCTCATTCGAAAAATTGGAAGGCCGATGTGTTTTGATGACTAGTAGAATGTTTGATTCATTAGCCGGAAAATGCTTTCCATTTGCTCGGGTATGCTGAATAACCATATGAATCGGCTTGAAAATGACTTCGCTGGCAGCCTGATATCCCAGCGTCTCCAAAAAGGCTTTATTTACAAAAACAATCTTGCCAAGATTGTCTATTTCAAACACGCCCTCGGCCATTGAGTCCAACAAGCGCTGCTTATGTTCTTGAGCTCCACGCAGATCACGTTCCAATGCTTTACGCTGACTAATATCTTGTTTCACTACCACCCAATGCAGACTGGCATCGTCGGTTGTATTAACGGGAAATACCGACATCTCCTCCCAATATAAAGAACGATCTTTGCGGCGATTCAGTAATTCGCCACGCCAGCTTTTACGATTTGATATGCAATCCCAAAATTGTTCGTAAAATTCTTTGGACTGTAAGCCGGATTTGACCAAGTCCCCCAGAATTTGGTCGATGCTTTCACTTGGCGAGTAGCCACTTAATTGGCTGAAGGCAGTATTTGTCCATTCAACTTTACCTTGTGTATCGGTGATTACTATCGCATTCGAAGCTGCATTTAACGCAAAATCTTTTAATTGGAGTTGTCGTCTATTATTTTGTAACTCCTGTTCATTTCTTTTTTGCTCGGTAATATCCATAATGAAACCATGCCACAGAACTGAGTTATCTCCTTGTCTCACCGGCGCGGCATTGCCTAACAGCCATCGCACCGTGCCATCTTCGAACTTTACCCGGTACTGACAACGCCACAAGGATTGCTCTCTGGCCGAAGTTTGAATGCTGGCGGTATATTCTGCCAGATCATCCGGGTGCAAAATATCAAGCACTTTGGAGGCATCGTTCCTGACTTCGTTTGGACTAATGCGATAAATGTCGAGCATCGACTGGCTGGCATAGGGAAAACACGAACTTCCATCAGGCCGTAGAAGATATTCATACATAAATCCAAGACGCTGATCAGCAAGCATTGGCAAGCGCCCCATGGATTCTCGCTGAATGTATTCCGCAACTCAGCGTAAGTCTTCGAGTGAAAGCGAAGACAGGCTGCCAGAATGGTAGCCTCACCAAGCTGTGAGCCAAACAATAACTATCTGATTCGATCTGGAGCGAATGTAGCGACAGGAGTGGAAAGGGCAGAACAAATTTGTTCACCGGGTCATCATTCATGTTCAAGCTAAACTTTACAAATATTCATTTTGATGGTCATTTGGCTCGTTATGGGCGCGAGTTAATTGCAGCGAATACTTTTTGGCGTTGCCCCCTTGTTATTTTCTGGCGATAAAGCGCTCCAGGGTGGGGGGAGAACAACTTTTATCCGGCCCCGTGGATAATGTCGACAATGGTCTTGGCCAATTGTTCTTTATTGAAGAGGGGCTTTGAAAGATATGTTGATTTTCCTCCAATGCCTATTTAAGTTCAACAATAATATATTCAGTAGGCGGTCAATTGCGCAAAGGCTCCATTGCCGAGGCTAACAACATCTAAGTTACTTAGCTGAGTTGCCGGTTTTTGTGGGGGGCGAGTAGTGTCGTTTTCCGGCAGGAGTCGATGATCGATAAGTAAAAAGCCCCCGGCGAAAGCGGAGGCTTTGAGAGTACTTGGTATTCCGAGAAAAAAGGACTTAGTCGGGCTTTGCCGAATTTATTAGCTATCCTTTATTCATCTCAGGGTGCTTGTCCACAACGATTTGGTCGATGCTTTTCATCACGCCCATGCTTCCCTGTTCAGCACACTCCATCGCTGTGATGATCCTATCTTGTAGAGACTCATCTTTAACCCAAGGCTGATCCAGCATCGCTACCGCTTCACGCACGCAACCATGCACTTTTTGGTGCGGCTCGAGCAAGGTACGGTATGATGGTAGCGCCCCAAATTCCTGTTTGCCCTCGCCGTTATACCATTTGCCGAGTCGGCAGTTATTGTGGTCTACTGCCACAGCCTCTTTCATCTCCTGATTGTCTGTATCGCTAATTAATACGTAAGCCCGTTGCTTATAGATGATGTGATCTACTTTAATCAAAGAAGCGAAACTAAGGTCTTGCGCATAGCGTGCTCCTACCAGCGTAGTGCCAGCCGACTCATTGAATTCGGCAAATTTTTGTTCCAAGCGGCTAATAACGTCTTGCGAAGAGTTGGCGATCTCATGCATTTCGCCGGAATCTTTTTTCATTTTGGTCGCATCATCTTGCAGCATGAGCATAATTTTGCCGATCGATTCAGAGGCATTTTTGGTATTCTCAGCCAACTTGCGCACTTCGTCGGCTACTACCGCGAAACCTCGCCCTGCTTCTCCGGCGCGAGCCGCTTCGATGGCGGCATTCAGCGCCAACAAGTTAGTCTGATCTGCAATCGAGTTGATTAAACCTACTGCTTTGGTGATCTCGGCACTGCGCGCATTCAATTCTGTGATTGCAACGTCGGCACGATTTATCCGCTCCACAATGCCGGACAATCTTTCAACTACATCTTTGACCGTGCTGCGGCTTTCGTCGGCCTCCCCACGAGTTTGTTCTGCCAGCGATGCCAAACGTTCCATATTATCCGTGATAACTTTCATATCCTGCTGGCTGGAATACAAATTATTCAATAAGTTATCCGCATTCAAGGTATGCACGCGCGACAGCATCCTAGTGCGCATGGCCGCCTTCTTTTGCTCCGCCATTCCGGCTAGCAGGATGTTTTGATTTTCCAGCCCGGCCTTAAACCCTCCATGCAGACCAACACCATTCGCTACACGATAAAAATTCCCAGCGAGATTGGAGCGGAAACTTGTTTCCTGTTCGCGAAAATACGTACCGAGTTGGTCCAGCATGTCGTTGACGCTCCAGCACAACATACTGATCTCATCGCGCTGCTCGGCAACTTCAGTCACGCGGCTATTAAATTTGCCCTGCGCAACCTCTTCAACCACGACTTTCAGTTTTGCCACTGGAGCCAGCCAGCGTCGCGCCAGCCATTGTCCGTAAGCAGATACGGCAATAGAAGCCACGAGAAAAATTAACATGAACACATCGATGCCGTTTCTGGCAAAGTCCGTCAAAATAATGATCAGAATGTTCAGTGAGAATGACCACAACAGTGCGGAAAATTTAAATAGCAAGGACGAGTTCGTCATAGCTGAGCCCCTTTTCATTCAATATGTCGACCAATATTTTGGTGGATGCAGCAATCGCATTGGCTGGCCCGGCCTTTTTTTCAGCTTCCAGCATTAGTCGGTAGACTTCGGAAGCCACTTTTACACCGCTTGCTTTGGGTTTGCGCCGTACCGAAAAATATCCGGTGATATTTCCGGACGGATCTAAAACCGGCGTAACATTGGTAAACACCCAATAGAATCCGCCGTCTTTGGACATGTTTTTCACATAGGCGAAGCACTCTTCGCGATTGGCGATTTTGTCCCACAGCAACTTAAATACTGCGCGGGGCATGTCCGGGTGACGAATAATATTATGTTGCGTACCGAGTAGTTCGTCTTCGCTATAGCCTGAAAACTCAATGAAAATTCGATTTCCGTAGGTGATACGACCGGTAGTGTCGGTCATCGAGACGATAAAATCGTCCTCGCGCATGACTCTCTCTACCGATGTCGGCGTTATGTGTCTCTTCATTTCATCTCCCCTGATACGAATTCATATTATTTTTCTTCACAGTAGCCTCCCCGGACCCCTTAAATATTACTATCGGCAAAATAGTCAGATACTTTATTATGATGATATCGTAACGCCATCATTCACTTTCAATATCATCGAATAGAGACCAATTATGCCCGCTATTCTGCCGCACATCACCTTGGAAACTGCACCTTCACCCCGTTTCAGCATAATCTGGCTGCATGGTTTGGGGGCTGATGGAGGAGACTTTGTCCCCATCGCAGAAGAAATGAGCTTACCTGCGGCGGTGCGCTATATTTTTCCGCATGCGCCCAAACGCCCCGTCACCATCAACGGCGGATTTATTATGCGAGCATGGTACGATCTGTCGGAAAGCGACTTGGCGACCGGGGATGAAGCGGGCGCTATTATAAAGCAAGATGTGTCAGGAATACATGTTTCGCAAACGGAGATCGAAAAACTCATTGCGCAAGAGCTGCAGCGTGGCATTCCATTGCGCCATATTTTTCTGGCCGGTTTTTCCCAAGGTGGTGTAGTCGCGCTGCAAACCGGGCTGCGACACACTGGCCAACTTGGCGGCATCCTTGCTCTTTCGACCTATTTGGCATCGGCAGAAACATTAAACGAGGATGCGAGCGCTGCTTCAAAAAACACGCCGATATTTATGGCACATGGTCGCAATGATCCTATCGTGCCGTACGCACTAGGGAATTCATCCAGAGAGATATTGTTGCAACAAGGCTATCAGGTGGATTGGCACGAATATGCCATGCAGCACTCGGTATGTCAGGAAGAAGTACGAGATATTGAAGCTTGGCTAACGGCAGTTATTAGTCGCCAGACGTTAGTCGTTAGTTAATAAATCCGCGAAGTGACAATACCAACTAACGACTAGCTACTCGCCACTCACAATTATCCCGAGCGACCCTATGCCGAAACACCCAGTGCTCCAGTGAAATCGATCTTCTTGATACAGGGCGACCTTCCGTTTCCTCCCGTAGCGTTGGCGCTCTCCCAACCCAACGGCTTGCTGGCGGCCGGTGGAGACCTATCTCCCGAACGCTTGCTGGAGGCTTATCGCCAGGGTATCTTCCCTTGGTTCAACGAAGACGACCCCATTCTATGGTGGAGTCCGAACCCGCGTATGGTGCTGTTGCCACGCGAGTTCAAGATTTCTGCTTCTTTGCGCAAAATTTTGCGAAAAGGGGCATTTGAAGTGCGTTTCGACAGCGCTTTCGAGCAAGTCATGCGTGCCTGTGCTGCTCCGCGCGAAGGACAATCCGGTACATGGATATTGGAAGATATGATCGCGGCCTATTGCGAACTGCATCGCCGGGGCTATGCTCATTCGGTGGAAACATGGATGGGCGGCGAGCTTGTTGGTGGCCTTTACGGCATGGCTCTAGGCAAAATGTTTTACGGAGAATCGATGTTCAGCCGGCGTGCAAACGCTTCCAAGATCGCCATCTCTCACCTATGCCAGCAACTTGAACTTTGGGATTTCGGCATGATAGATTGCCAGATGAATACGCCGCATCTGGCCTCACTGGGGGCGCGCGAAATACCACGCGATGTATTTATCCATCGCCTGCAAGAATTGATACACTACCCGAACTTGCCCTCGCAATGGGCTTCGCCGGCCCCCATTATTTTTTAATAACGAGAGCCGCCTTGACACTACTGCGCGACATCCCACTTTCCGCTTTACAGTTTTATTTGACCTTGCCGTACCCGTGCAGCTATTTGGACGAACGGGAGGCGCGTTCGCAAGTCGCCACGCCTGCATTCCTGATCACGCCGCAGGTCTATTCAGAACTGGTACTTCACGGATTTCGCCGCAGCGGTACATTTACTTACCGCCCGCGCTGCGACAGTTGTCAGGAATGTGTACCGGTGCGCATTGAGATCGGCGACTTCAAGGCAAACCGTTCACAACGACGCAGTTGGAAGCAGCACCACAATCTTGACGTAACTCTGCACACACTTGAAGATCGCGCGGAATATTTTCCGCTATATCAGCGTTACCAAAACACACGCCATCGCGATGGCGGCATGGATCACGACAGCCCGGAACAATACCGTAGTTTTTTGCTGCAAAGCCATGTGGATTCGATGGTGGTGGAATTTCGTGAGGATGGAGTATTGCGCATGGTCAGCGTCATCGACATGCTCGCGGACGGACTCTCGTCTGTCTACACTTTTTTCGAGCCAAACATAGCCGGAAGTAGTTTCGGTACGTTCAATGTATTGTGGCAAATTGAATTGTGCCGCAAATTGCAAC
This sequence comes from Gallionellaceae bacterium, assembly GCA_003151655.1. Taxonomy (GTDB): domain Bacteria; phylum Pseudomonadota; class Gammaproteobacteria; order Burkholderiales; family Gallionellaceae; genus PALSA-1006. The sequence continues at coordinate 14,867 of PLYB01000307.1, forward strand.
TCCCTTTTTTGTATCTCGGCTACTGGATAAAGCAAAGTCAGAAAATGGCATACAAGGAAAACTTCCAATCATTGCAGGGGTTGCGGCATGGGACCTGGCAAAAACTTGACTCAAGCGCAATTCATGAATAACAGTCTCAATATCTGAGCGCTACCATCAAATTTCAGGATGTCTTATTCTGTTGCTGAACAGCTGGCTTTGCTTTAACCTCACCATGCTTGACGCTATAATGTGCCTGCTTAGCTGATTATTTCTTTGGAGATAAAAATGGCATTTGAAAAGTATGGATTTTTGGATGCAAAAGTAAAAGAAGCCTTGGTGGCGCATCGCAAAGACCCTGTTAAATACCATGCGGAGCTTACTGATCTAATTGCGGCAAGAATTAGTGAGTTAGAAGAGTTGTTAATGAGTAAGACTCTTACCTACGAAGAAATTTTTGATTTGCAAGAAGAGTTGGATAATCTCAGACAAGGAAAAATTGATGAGCCGATTGAAAAACAAAAGAACGAACTACTGAATGTCAGCCCCCATCGTGAACTTACCAGAAAATCATTCCGTAGCAGCGAAATAGTTTCGCATAACGAAAAAACTCCACATCCGCCAAAACCGGAGAAAACGGAGGAGGTTTTTACCTTCGATGACATGCGACTAAAAGCGGAAGACAGATTGAGTCTTGAACCTCCATCCATTCTTACGCACGAACGTTTCATCGTCAAGGTAATCGGTTACCTGAAAGGCGGCAGCATTATTGTGACTTCGCCTATCGGTAGCAACGGCCTGCAAGTTCCTCTTCGCGAGAAAGATAAAGTTGTTATCCGCTCCTTCTCCGGTGAAAATGCTTTTGCCTTCGTGAGTACCATTTTACGGATCAACAATCTGTCTTTTGAGTACCTGCATCTGTCAATCCCGGAAAGCATACAAGGAGTTAAAGTACGCAAGGTTACGCGCATAAAAACTAACATTATCACCTCAGCGCTAAATAGCAAAAACGCCGAGTCTGAGCGTAAATCAGTCATCATTTCAGATATTTGCGAAAATGGCGCGTCTCTTATTGCCAAGCAGCCATTGGGCGATAAGGGGGATATCCTGTTGCTGGCGTTCCGGGTGCACTTGCATAATGTAGAAGCATTTCTATCCATTAAAGGCGTTATCCGAGCCTTGATCAGTGAGGATGAAAAAAGTGAATCGACAAAATCTGATTTTGTCCAGCATGGCATCGAGTTTCAAGATCTTCAAGCCAATGACAATGTCGCCCTGCAAAGTATGATTTATCAGCAGATGATTGAAAACCCGCGTAGCGTGATGTGATGAGTCGATTGAGCAATGGCGGGGTATATTTATTTACCCACGAATTAAAACGGCCGGCAGAGTTACCTGCCGGCCGTTTGATTATGCAACTACATTAAACATTAACGCAACAGAGTCAGCACGCTG
>PLYB01000173.1 GCA_003151655.1 Gallionellaceae bacterium
ACCACCCAGATGTCGCCCAGCACTTCATATAGCATGCGTGCAGAGCGTCCGGTGCGGCGTTCATCGCGCAACGAATTGATGATTTCCCAAGCTTCGCTACCAAGAATGCGTATAACAATCTCGCGGTCGGAGAACGAAGTATAGTTGTAAGGAATTTCGCGCAAACGTGTATTCATGGTGTGTTCCATTCACAGGCCGCGCATTCTACCGCAATGCGTTGCGCACCTCGACCCCTATAGATATAAGGAGAACCTAAATAATCTATTAAATTGGACTGCAAAGTGACATTCCCTACTTTGTAAAAGGGGACGTTAGCTGGATTATTTTGGATTTCGGTTGCGTTGCGGGTGCCTTTCGTGGATAATTCGCGCCCTCATGCGTGCGTACTCCCTTGCCGCACCGATTATTGATGAAAGAACCTAAACATGAAAACCGACATTCATCCAGCGTACAACGAGATTGCAGTTACATGCAGTTGCGGTAATAAATTTACTACTCGCTCGACTCTAGCCAAGCCTTTGCACATCGAAGTTTGCTCCGAGTGCCATCCTTTCTACACCGGTACACAGAAGATCGTGGATACGGCAGGTCGTGTTGAGAAATTCCGTCAAAAGTACAACAAAGGTACGACAAAGCCCGCAGTAGCGGCTTAAGCACCTGTGTTGGCTTCGAGAAAAGGCAGCGTTGGCTGCCTTTTTGTTTTTGTAGTTACTTGATGCTCTGTTACCGTTATCTTAAGAGTAGCCAGCGCCCGTTCTTGATTGACAATTTGCATACATGTAGCCCACTGAAAGACCGGGTTAATCTGCCTAATCTGCGGATAAGAAGAGGTTTTCGGGGGCATAATAACCAACCTGGGCAAATTCATTAATCTAAAATACAGACATGTATTCTTACCCCTATCAAAAAGATCAGCTCATTTCGCCGACCAAAGCGTTGTCCTTGGGGTTGCTCTGCGCCGTCTGGTTGCTTACAGGATTGATCGGGCACGACCCGTGGAAGCCGGATGAGGCTTACAGCTTTGGCTTGGTTTATCACATTTTAAAGAGCGGTGACTGGCTGGTGCCAACGCTGGCGGGGGATGTGTTTCTGGAGCGCCCGCCGCTTTTCTATTGGACGGCGGCCATCTTCGCCAAGCTGTTCGCTTCGGCTCTTCCGTTGCATGACGGCGCACGTTTGGCCAGCGGTTTCTACATGGGGCTTACACTGTTATTCACCGGACTGTCCGGGCGCGAATTATTTGGCAAGAGCGCAGGCTGGGCATCCGTTCTCATGCTGATCGGAAGCATGGGCTTGTTGGTTCGTGCGCATTTACTCGTCACCGACATGGCGCTACTCACCGGATGCGCCATGATGATCTACGGCTATGTGCTGAGCCCCCGGCGCCACTTGTTGGCAGGCCTGTTTTTGGGAATGGGAGTCGGTATCGGCTTTCTCGCCAAAGGATTTATCGCACCAGTCTTTTTCTTGTTTATCAGCGCAACCTTAGTGTTCTTTCCTGCATGGAGAAGGCGCACTTTCTACATTTCTCTGCTCATTGCGGTATTGAGTGCATTGCCCTGGCTGACTATTTGGCCGACGCTCCTTTATTTGCATTCGCCCGAGCTATTTGTTGACTGGCTGTGGAGGTTAAACGTCGGACGCTGGTTTAATCATATTCACGACACTGCCCAATTAAGTACACTCTATTACGTGAGTATTCTGCCTTGGTTCGCATGGCCGTCACTGCCGTTGGCGATTTGGGCAGTGTGGGAAGCACGAAAGAAAATGTGGCAGTCCGAGGAATTCCAATTGTTGATAGTTGGTTTCGTCGCAATGCTATTTACCTTGAGCCTGTCATCGACTATCGATGATCTATCGGCTTTGCCGCTGCTGTTGCCGTTAAGCTTGCTGGGTACCGCGTCTTTATTCACCTTGCGACGCGGGGCGGCGAATGCGTTGGACTGGTTCGGTATTATGACGTTTGCACTACTCGCCATTCTGCTGTGGTGGGGGTGGACAGGATTGCTGGTCGATAGCCCGGCCAGAATCACGCAATTACTAAAAGATTATCGCCCCGGTTTTGAGCCTATCCTGCAAGTGAATCAATTCTGGATCGCCGTCACCGTTACCGTCCTGTGGATGGTATTGGTTTGGCGCGTCGGACGCTCCATTCGTCGCTCGGTAATCAATTGGGCTGCGGGTGTCACATTATTGTGGTTGCTGGCAGTGACTTTATGGATGCCGTGGTTGAACAGCGGCAAAAGTTACCGGCTCATGGTTACCAATTTTGTGCAGGCACTGCCCAAAAACTACAACTGCATATCTGCCATAGGGATTGGCGAAGGGCAGCGCGCGATGCTGCAATATTTTGGTGACATCACCGTCAGCGGACAACCGAATCCGGAATGCAATCTGATGCTGGTGCAGGGCAACTCCTCGTCACCGCCCAATGAAGATAAGATGCATTGGGCAAACATATGGGACGGGTCGCGCACCGGTGACAAGAACGAACGCTACTGGCTGTATCGCAGGGTGGGGAAGTAGCTAAAGTTAAACTCAAACTCAATAAGCTGTCCTGCCCCTCCGGCTTTGCCGGAAGTATTTAACCCAGATCCATTAGGACGTAGGTCGGACTTCAGCCCGACATGTCGGGTTGAAACCCGACCTACACACCTTGATTTTGTGAGCCCCCAGCGGCTAATGGGCAATCCGGGTTTAACTCGTGTTGACCTGCCACCCTCTCTTTGCTACAATTTTCTACAAATGTAGCAAAGAGGATAAAAACTTATGAGTATGCCAGTCCGTATTGATGACGAGTTGTACGAACAAGCCAAGGTCGCCTCCAAGGGCGAGTGTCGCACCATTGCAGGCCAGCTTGAGTTCTGGGCAAAGGTTGGTAGGGCGGCACTGGACAATCCTGACCTCCCTATCGAATTTGTTCGTGAGTTGCTGATTGCCAGAACTGAGGATCGTGCGCACCTTAGCACTTTCGCGTCAGGCCAGTTCCGTGAGTAAAATTCTTGTTCAGCAAACGAATGCATTTTTACGTGCGTACAAAAAGCTTCACAACAATCAGAAGGAAGAGGTTGACCAAGCGGTAGCAGATATTGTTTCTGATCCTACCATTGGAGAGGCCAAGAAAGGTGATTTATCTGGCGTTTATGTTTACAAATTCGATTGCGTCAAGCAACAGTTTTTGTTGGCTTACGAATACGATCCCTTAACTCGGTTGTTGTTATTGGTTGGAACACATGAGAATTTTTACCGTAATTTGAAACGCTAAAAACTTTATTGCACGATGCCCATCCTTCATGCAACCCCAAAAGCGGCTTAGTATGCAGAAGAGCCGCTCGTCAACAAATTGGAGCTATCCCTTGTCCCGAGGCGTATCGAAGCGATCCAATAATCAGAGCCCTCCCTCATTCTGTAGCATTGTCGCCACCTGAACGGTCTTGTTACAACCGAGCTTGGCGAGAATGCTGGCAACGTGATTTCTTGCTGTGGCTGGTGTGATGGCAAGATGGCTGGCGATATCTTTGTGGCTTAAGCCTCTAGCCAGTTGCTTCGCCACCTCTAACTCACGTGCCGAGAGTTCATCCAGCAATCCTTTTTTTCGCATCACCATCAGGTAAAGGCTGTCATTTTTTTGAGTAAAACTCGCCGCTACTGCTTTGCCGATAAATGAACCTTCCTTCATCCTGCGCATCGCTTCCGGCACTTTGGGGCCATGCCAATCCGGATATTCGCTACGTATGAGTTCGACGAAGGCCGGACGTGCAAAATGCACCACACCTTCCCAATCCACAAGTGCCGCAGCCGGACTAAGCGGACATGAATCCCAATTGCTACTGGAAATGTGCTGTAACTGGTTCTCACGATAGGCATCCAGAAGATGTGGCACGGCACTTTCGAATAGCAATCGTTCTTGTTCCGTAAAGTGCTCTTCGCCGCTGCGGTAGAGCGAAAGCACATGGTAGAGGCCAAGGTCGGTATCGTGCAGGTATATCGAAATTAACTGATCAACATCGAAAGGTTTGTAAAAAAAATCGATGCCGGCTTCCTTGGTATTAAAGATTTGAGCGCGCCCAGCGTTGTTAGCCGCACGAGCCACGGACTCGATCATCTTTGGATGGGACTTCGCCTTTTCAAATGCCGGATGCATCTCTGCGAGGGAAATCCGGAATAGATGAACATAATGCATTACCGCTGGCTCGGAAGGTATCCCTCCACCCCAGAAGCCGGTATCAAAACGAATCAACTCCTTCATTGCCTCGAAGGCATCATCCTGAAATGTCGCCTCTGGCGCTTCACGGCTCAGGCGTTGAAGCTCACGCAAGGTGTGCGATAAACGAAGAATCATTTCCCCCTCCCTAAGTGCTCTATCAGTATTTATAACCAAGCTGAACGCCTATCGTTCGTGCAGGTGCGTAGTAGGCAAGATAGCCTAATCCCTGAGGGTCGAAAATCCCTGTGGTATAGGTTCTGTTCGTAATGTTTTTTACGAAGACAGTACCGTATAGCCCGGCTTTGCCTGAATGTTCGTATGACAGTAGCGCATTCCACAGGGTTAACGCAGGATCGCTGGCATAGTCGTTTTTAAAGGGCGTGTAATAGATTACCGACCGGTAACTCCCCTCGCCGCGTAGCGATACCGCACCGTTTGCTACCGGCCATTTGTATTGAGCGGCGATATTGGCTGTTGTGTCGGGTGCGCGCGACAATGGGTTCCCGTTCAGATTTTGTGCACCCGCTGTGGGATACCTCGGGTCTATGGTAACGAAGTCCACGAACCGGGCGTTGAGAAATTGCAGGCCACCCGAAAGCTCGATACTGTCAGTCGGCTTCGCCACGACACTGGCTTCGATACCTTTGCTGACGGCTTTCGCCGCATTCCGTACTTCCGAATATAAACCACCCGACAGTTGGTTCAGCACCAGAGACACTTGCATGTCGTTATATTGCGTATAGAAGGCCGCCAGATCCAAGTGCAGCCGGTCATCGAACATGTTGGACTTGAGACCGGTTTCGTAGTTTATCGCCGTTTCAGGATTGAAGGCTGGCTGAATCGTTACGGTGTTATAGCCGCCGCTCTTGAAGCCCTCGGTAGCCGATGCATAAAGCATGTTGTTTTTGTCCAGCGAGTAATCGACCACAAACTTGGGTGTCACGGAAGACCACGTTTTCTTGTCGGTCATGCTTCCGGTGAGAATGTCATTGGCATACGTCTGGTCTTTCTCCAGATTTTTCGTCTCCGTACTGTAGCGTGCTCCCGCAGTCAGGCGCAAACCGTTCTCAAATGAATAGGTGCCTTGCCCGCCGGTACCCAGTGCATCTGTGGACACGGTCGCCACCGTGTTGGTGGTCATATTGAGGATCGGAAACGAGAAGTTGAACCCCGGAGCGTCCACGGTTTGATGGCTATACGACAACAGGCCTGTCCAGGCAAACGGGCTGTTATTGCTGGAAACCAAGGTGAAATCTTGGGAAAAGTAATTAGTAATCTCGGGTATCCCAATACCAGTCGTCGGTGATCCCACGTTCATCAGTTGGATTTCTGTCCCATCCAGATCAGCAGACTTGATGTTGTAATCTGTTTTGTGGAAGGCCGTAATTGACGTAAGTTTTTTTGAACCCCAATCCCATTCGGCTTTAGCGTCGATACCTGTCTGAACCATACTTATATCAAGTTGGGTATTTTGCATGACCGTGCGGGGATCGCTGATTACTGTTGCACCGAAAGTAGTGAATAACGGATTTACCGCCGGATATAGCGGTTTCATTATCGGCTTGGCGTTGTCTTGGTAGTAATGCGCGTTGACCGTTACGAGGAGCTCGTCGTTTGCTACGATCTCGAACGATCCGCGCAGCCCATCGACAACGCTGCTATTTCCCCAAACATTGAGCAGCACATTTTGAGTGTCCCCATCGTTCTGGTTATGCAGAAATGAAAAACGCCCGCTTACGGCCTCGGATAGCGGGCCGCTGACTGTACCGCGAACTATCTTTTGGTTGTAGCTGCCAGCCTGAACATCAAATTGCCCGGATGATTCCCAACTCGGCACCTTGGAGATTATGTTGATTGCCCCACCCGTAGCATTTCGACCATACAGGACACCTTGCGGGCCTTTCAAAACTTCGACGCGATCCACATCAATGAACTGCATCGCCGTACCGGACGATCTGCTCTGATAGACACCGTCAATATAGACCGGAACCGCATCTTCAACTCCCGAGCCGACAATGTCAGTGCCGATACCCCGGATGTAGACTTGCGCCTGACCGGTAGACGCTTGAGTTATCGTCAATCCCGGAGCAAGCTGTTGCACAGCTACGATGGAAGTGATTTTAGATTTCTCAATATTCTCACCAGTCAGCGCCGTTATCGAAATTGGAACCTTCTGCAATGATTGAGGACGCTTTTCAGCAGTGACGGTGATCGATAAAGGAAGTGTATCCTCGTTAACAACTGCTTCGTTTGCCGATTTATCCTTCGCGATATTCAATTCAACTGAGGCAAATGCCATGGAGCATATCCCGTGTGCAATACAACTAACCATGAACCAAAACTTAACTTTCGTAATGCATCTCAATTCTGCCCCCTGATAAAAAATTAATAACTTATGGTTTGAGCCTCTTGCATTCAGAGCATTCCCTCATTCAGCAGCATTGTTGCCACCTGAGTTGTTTTATTGCAGCCAAGTTTTGCAAGAACTTTGGCAACATGGTTGCGGGCAGTTGCTGGTGCGATAGTAAGATTGCTGGCGATATCTTTGTGGCTTAAGCCGCGAGCCAATTGCTTCGCCACTTCCAATTCCCGTGCCGAGAGTTCATCCAACAATCCTTTTTTGCGTACTACCGCTAGGCAAAGTCCGTCATTTTGAGGCGAAAAACATATCGCTACTTCTTTGCCGATATAGGAATCTTCCTGCATTTTGCGCATAGATTCCGGCAAGAACGGGCCATGCCAATCCGGGCACTCGCGGCGCAAGAGTTCGACGAAGGCCGGGCGGGCAAAATGCACCACGCCTTCCCAATCTACTAGTGCGGTAGCCGTGTGTATGCGGGGGGGGGGGTAACTAAAGACGAACCTGATGCGGAAATGTGCCGCAGCTTGCTTTCACGATAGGCGTCCAGCAGGTGTGGCACGGCGCTTTCGAACAGCAGGCGTTCTTGTTCCGTAAAGCGTTCCTCACCGCTGCGGTAAAGAGAAAGTACATGGTAGAGACCAAGGTCAACATCTTGCAGGTATATCGAAACGATTTGGTCGACACCAAAAGGGGTATAAAAATCGTCTATTCCCCATTCTCTTACATCACTTATTAGCGCACGACCAGCGTTGATGGCTTGATTGGAAATCCATGCGATATGTTTGGGACGGGATTTCACTTTTTCGAATGCCGCGTTCATCTCTGTGAGAGGCAGCCGGTATAGATGAACATAATGCATTACGGCTGGCTCGGAAGGTATCCCGCCTCCCCAGAAGCCGGTATCAAAACGAATCAACTCTTTCATCGCCTCGAAGGCATCATCCTGAAAGGTCGCCGCTGGCGCTTCACGGCTCAAGCGTTGAAGTTCACGCAAGGTGTGCGATAAACGAAGAATCATTATTTCTCCTCCTCCAAGGCTTGATGATTTCCGGCTGATTGTACTCGCCATAGTGCATTTGCATCATTGTTAATTTTGAACGCATTGTGGAATATGTCATCCGTGCGCCTAATAAAAAATAAGCACTGGGAAAGAGCACTGAGCGCAACTCAAGCGCAGGCAAATTCAAACTAAGGGGAAAATAATGGAACTCAAATTCAGTTTTGCCAAGATGGTAAAACGTAGCATTGGTTTATCTGCCGTCGCATTATTACTGGCTGGTTGCTTGAGTGGGGGAAGCGGCAGCACTACCGCCAGTAGCGGTAGTGCCACCGTGAGTGCAGCCAGCGTACTGGGCACATGGAAGTGGATGTCAGTAACATCCAGTGGCGGAACTTCGACGGATGCTTCTTCTGCCGGAATAACAATTTCGCTTGATGCGTCAACATATACGTTGACCGTGCCCGCAATCACAACCACAACCCTATTCGGCAAGACTTACGCCGCTTGCACGGAGACCGACTCATACACGCTCAGCGGGAATACGCTGACTATCAATACGACATCAATTTCCGTATCAGGGTCGTTGTGCGGTCCTGTTGGAGCGGGGTCATCATCAACCATTTCAGTGAATGGCAGTACGATGAAGATAACTGACTCAACGGGAGTCGTAAGCACATACTCATTGCAATCGAGTGGCAGTTCCAACGCTAGCAGTGGAGCCAAGATGTATATGATAGGCGCTTACCATCTCACGCTGAATAACAATCTGAATAGCAAACTGCATGCTCTCAGCACTGTCTCTGGTCAGTCCATTGCCACAATCTCCTTAAATGGACTGGGAGCAGGGGTGGCGGCTAATCTGACAACTAAAAAAATCTACGTAAGCACCCAAGCGGGTAGTGCTGTAAATAATTATGTTCAAGTAGTTAATACCGCAACAAATTCTGTCGTTACCAGCATTACACTACCGCTGGGGAAGGTTCCAAATGCAGTTGCTGTCGATCCCACCGCGAATCTTGTTTATGTCAGTAACAGTGATGGCACCATCAGCATAATTGATGGCGCGACAGACACTTTACTCACCACTACCACCGCATCCATAGGCGGCCTCATAAAAGTAAATCCGACGACAGGTATACTTTATAGCTTTGGTGGCGACGATAGGATGTATACCTTGAAATACAACGTCACGGCCAATACTTATACGACGCAAACGATTTCCCTTTTGAACGTGGCAACCGGATATATTCACCCCTCTATATCTCATCGAGGTATCGATATTGATCCTCTTACCAACACAATATACACGGCTGATTGGACGGATCATACCCTCTGGGTAATTAATGGCGCGACAAATACGTTAACTACTAGTATTCCAATGACAGGCAACGTATTTCCAAATGATGTTGTTGTTACCCCATCTTCTAAAAAAGCCTATGTGGCCAGTAGCTATGGGGGAGCGATATTAGTAATCGACACAACGACAAATACTGTGAGCAGTTCAATTGCTCAGGGAGCAGAACATCTTGCAATAAACCCTGTCGATGGAACTATCGTAATAGTCGCTTACAGTGCCTCTTTAATGCCGCAAGAACTGAATTATGACCCAACAAGCAATGTTCTTTCTCAGCCCGTATCTATATTAGGCATCCCCGTAGGAATGGTGATTAGTCCGTAGGCAAGTTATCCATTTGTACGCAGAAACTATGTGGATCAATGGGAGGGTCGCAGAGGTCACCATTGATTCTTGAATCCGGCAGCATGCAACGTTTGGCTTTTTATCTAACCGTAGCTGAGATACTCAATTTATAAGGGAGAAAGTTGTGAGGCGAATATTTATTGCGGGAATGGTTGTTCTATTGTCGGGGTGTGCCAGTTTAATGTCTTCTTTAACAGAACCACCTCAATATTCACAATATTCATATGTTGCGCAATCTAAAGCCGATCCTGTAATTGTGTTCGGAGGTGAACGTGATCGCTACGAATTCAGGGAGTTCCTTGTCAATATTAAAGATGTCGTGTCGAATAAATGCGATGATTTTATTAAGACTGCATTTGTAGGAAAGAATGGGTTCGGAGGCGGAGAAATAACAAAGGAGATTAGTACGCCTGTAGGACAAGCAATTGCCATACGTTCCGAATATTATTATATGAGAAAGACTTGTACCCCTCCAGTGTTAATGTTTACTCCCCAAAACGGAATGCACTATTCTGTTGATCTTCTCTCTGATTCAGACAAATGCTTTTTAAGCGTTGTACAAGTAGATGCCAATGGCAGTAAGAAGCAAGTTACAAAACTTACGAAGTTACCTGAATGTGTGAAATAGTCGGGTAGGGTGGGCACGCTTCTGTGCCCACGCGGTAAAGTTGTGTCGAATCAACCGCGTGGGCTAACGATAAAACAGTTTGCCCACCCTACAAAAACTGACACCACCGAATGATAGAACAGCCAGTACGATTTTTATTTAATCGTAGCTGAGATACTCAATTTATAAGGGAGAAAATTGTGGGGCGAATATTAATTGCGGGAATGATTGTTTTGTTATCGGGGTGTGCAACACAAAATTATTCATATGTGGCGCAATCTAATGCTGATCCTGAAATTGTATTTGGGAGTCCTACTAAATTCGTTGAATCCAGACAGTTCCTTGTCAATATTAAAGGTGCTACCTCGAACAAATGTGAAGATTTTACTATGGCTGGAGATGTAGGCAAGAATGGATTCGGAGGCGGCGATGAAACAGCGGTGATTAGAACTCCTGCTGGTCAAGCAATCGCCATAAGTTCAGGTTATTCTAATTCGACCGTATCATGCCACCCTCCAGTGTTTATGTTTCTTCCCCAAAACGGGAAGAGATATTCTGTTGATATACTCTATGATTCGCTCCATGGTTCGAGTAACTGTTTTTTAAGCATCATAGAAGTTGGTGATAATGGTAACCAGAAGAAAATTACGAATCTTACGAAGCTGCCTGAATGTGTGAAATAGTCATGCGCGTGAATATTTATAGAGTAATAGGGGATCCCACGATTTCCGGGAACCGTATAAACCGAGGCCTATTCTAAAGTGGAAAATGAAGACTAATGATCACATTGATAAAATGATGGGGGAGAAATGAAAGAGTTGATGGAAAAGATGTTCCCATATATTCCACTATTTGTAACCAGCCTTGCGAAGTGTCTTACCGGCCCCAAGACATTTGTTCGTGGAGCGATCACAAAAGATGAAGCACTTAAACAAAGTTTAATTTTCTTTGGCATGTCTGTAGCAATGACTTTCATCCTCAACTTCCCCGCCAGGAAGCCAGGCGAGGACTTCTGGCCAACGCTTGGCAACCTGGGGGCATTAATGCTTGCCATCGCTGTAATCTGGGGTTTAGCCATCTATTTAAGTTGGAAAATGGTCGGCGGTAAAGCCGAGTTCGATTCAACTCTCACAATTCATTTGTATTATCTTGGGACATTCTTTCCGGTTTTCTCGATGTATATGTTTGCGTCCGATGGAATGCAAATAGCCAGCAAGTCCGTAGCCGCCAGTGTTCCTCTGGATGTACTTGCATTCTTTTGCATGGTGTCATGGATTATTGTTAGCTGGGGTGCCTATAGAGAGTTAAACGGACTAACAAGATTGCGCTCCGCCATAGCGGGCATCGCGTGTTTTCTCATGGTGATACCTGGTTGGAAAGTGGTTGAAGCTATTGGGGCGTGGTTACGTTCGACTAGGGTTGATCTGTGACAATCGGTTGCTAGCAGCGTAGCCCGGATGCAGCATCGCGCAATTTGGGAATTAGGTTGCTCCAGACATCCCAGAGGACACTGCGGTTAATTCGGGCTACGCTCGCTATTACATCGTCATTCCCGCGAAGGCGGGAATCCAGCAATATTAAAATCCCTTGCGAAGCAAGGACAAAATCGGAAGGTATGTTAAACAAAGCACTGGATTCCCGCCTTCGCGAGAATGACGAATCCCTTAATTTAATGGCAGTGCGCACCGAGTGGGAAATGTGCACTGACCACGCTACGGTACATTTTTTTACGGTTGTGTAACTCAAGGGTGAATATATAAACTATTGCCATTCCGATAGATCAAGTTTATTTCTTGTCGTTGTGTCACTTGCGTCATGCTTCCCATTTTCACACGCCACCGCAATGGATTCAGCAGTTACAGTCGATAAGTCAGATTCCTACTCATTCTTTGATCACAAGAATTTGAGCGTGTTTTCCGGGATAAGTATGGGTATCTTCAATAAGTATTCGACTTCCGGTGTTGCCGGGCCGGATGTCGTAGGTATTGGGGTATCGGGTCTTGCATTTGATTTTAGGAAGGAAGATTGGCACACGTCTATTCTCACGGGTTTGAGTTGGGTATCTGGCGATCCTTCCATGCTGGAATTTGATCTTGGCATCCGGCATTATTTTAGAGATGCCGAAATATTCAAACCATACCTCTCTGCTGGTTTTGATTCCATGACTGTTAATCTTTCGTGCCCGCAAAATTCACCGGCCTGCAACAATCTCAGCGGCAGCACTTCTCGGGGTTTGTTTGGAGACGCCGGTTTTTTATGGCGTTACAACAGCGGATTCAATATCGGCTATAACTTCAAATTTTCCTTAAACGGCAATGCAGACCTTATTCAGCAAGGGCTGACATTGGGATGGGGTTGGTAATAATATGCGCAGGAACTAAAGAGTGAAATATGTAAGGGGGCATAGTCTGAGTGGGCACGCTGTTGTGCCTGCACCGATTGCAGTATTTTCATAATTTTTTGGTTTAAACTACAAACATTCGAATCACTACAGGGGCAAGGTAATGAACACTGTTGAACGCATCTTCGAGGAGGTCAAAGCTTTGCCCGAGTTCCAGGCTCGCGAGGTGCTGGATTTTGTGGGCTATTTGAAGACCAAGCGTGCTTATGCCGAGCAAGCGGTTTCAACTCCTCAATCCGACGATGTTGAATCCGATTGGGCCGAGTTCGAGAAACTGGCTGGCACTTGGGAAGGTAAATTCAATCGGAATGAATGCTATGACCGCACGATTCTTCGCTGATACAAATGTTGTCGTCTATACACTGGACGCAGACCTCAATAAACGTCGTGCAGCGCTATCAGTGATGCGCACGCATCCGGTGATTAGCGTTCAGGTTATCAACGAATTCATAAGCGTGGCTATCGGCAAAATGAAATTGCATCGTTCTACAGCTAATCGTCTTGCCCGAATTTTAATGAAGCGGTGCGAGGTTGTCGGTATGTCTGTTGAAACGGTTAGTCTCGCAATTAATCTGGGGGAGCGTTACCAACTTTCCCACTGGGATTCCCTGATCGTTGCATCTGCTCTTGATGCGGGTTGTGACACCCTCTATTCAGAAGACATGCAGGACGGACAGGTGTTTGAGGATCGTCTGAAAGTGAATAACCCGTTTGTAATTTTAGCGTGAGTGCACGGTCGGGCAACCGATTTGATTGTTTGCCCAGCGTGTCTCAATATCGGCTATAACTTCAAATTTTCCTTAAATGGCAATGCAGACCTTATTCAGCAAGGGCTGAACAAAAGTAGCCAACAAAAAACCCGCCGGAGCGGGTTTAATTGCACTTTAAAACTTCGCCGAATTACTTCAGCTTGGTTTCTTTGTACAGAACGTGCTTTCGCGCAACCGGATCAAATTTCTTGATCTCGATCTTTTCTGGCGTAGTGCGCTTGTTCTTGTTGGTTGTATAGAAATGGCCGGTACCGGCGCTGGATTCCAGTTTGATCTTTTCACGCATTATCAGTACCCCTTAGATTTTTTCGCCATTCGCACGCAGCTCGAACAACACGGCATCAATGCCGTTCTTGTCGATAGTGCGTAGCGCGGCATTGGTCAGGCGCAAAGACACCCAACGATTTTCAGACTCGACCCACAGGCGACGGCGCTGTAGATTCGGCAAAAAACGACGCTTAGTTTTGTTATTCGCGTGGGAAACATTGTTACCCACCATCGGGCGTTTTCCCGTTACTTGACAGACACGTGCCATGATTCGACTCCAACCAATTTTTCAAAGAGGCGGGATTCTACCCTAAACCATTTCCCCGTTCAACAATTTATCAATATTTCTCTATTGGCCTTAAAACACCGCCCATTAGCTCGATTCTGCGGACGCACTATGAAATACCTGCAACAGGCAATATTTTGAAAACGGATTGAAGTTCAGGCATTATCGGGGCTGTGGAATGTTTGCAACTTCCGCTCATATATAAAGCCCGCACTGAACCCGATGACCAATTCTCTCCAGCTCGTATTGATCCTTCTTGCCGTCGCCGTGGGCGTGGTGGTGCTGTTCCGTATTTTGCGCTTGCCCGCTATGCTGGGTTACCTCATCGTTGGCATTTTGATCGGGCCGCACGCGCTTGCCTGGATACCCGATGCCCCCGAGACCCGGCACCTGGCCGAGTTCGGCGTGGTGTTTTTGATGTTTAGTATCGGCCTGGAATTTAGCTTGGCGCGCCTGCGCTCCATGCAACGCATCGTATTCGGCTTGGGTACGGCGCAAGTGGCACTCACCATGTTGCTGGTGATGATCTCGTCATTCTTTTTCAATTTGGATTGGCGCGAAGGTCTTGCGCTGGGCGGTGTGCTGGCGATGTCTTCCACCGCCATCGTCAGCAAGATGCTGGTCGAGCGTGCCGAGCTGAGCTCTGCGCACGGCCACAAGATCATGGGCGTGTTGCTGTTTCAGGATTTGGCGGTCGTGCCGCTGATCATCATCATCCCCGCCTTGGGCAGCGGCACTGGCGATCTGACGGCGACTATCGGCTACGCCATGCTCAAGGCTGTTTTGTTGCTGTCGGTTCTGTTGATATTCGGGCAGCGTTTGCTGCGCCCGTGGTTTCAGGTGGTTGCGCAACAAAAGTCATCCGAGCTGTTCATGCTCAATGTGTTGCTGTTCACGCTCGGCCTTGCCTACCTCACAGAGTTGAGCGGGCTATCGATGGCGCTGGGTGCCTTTGTGGCGGGCATGCTTATATCTGAGACGGAATACCGTTATCAGGTGGAAGAAGACATCAAGCCTTTCCGCGATGTGTTGCTGGGTTTGTTTTTCGTCACCATCGGCATGATGCTGAATTTGACCATCGTCATCGACGGCTTCGGCTGGGTGTTGCTGATATTGCTTATTTTGCTGCCGTTCAAAGCGGCGGTGGTCGCATTGCTGGTACGCTGGTTGGCAAAAGACTGGGGTGTTGGCATCCGCACCGGTTTGGGCTTGGCACAGGCGGGGGAATTCGGCTTTGTGTTATTGACGCTGGCGGGCGATGTCCATCTGCTCCCGCCGGAAGTTTTGCAAAACGTGCTCGCGGCAATGCTCATCTCGATGCTGATTGCGCCTTTCCTGATTCAGCATGCCGAAATTATCGTGCGTCGCCTGTCACCGGCGGAGTGGACCAACCAGGCCATGCAGGTACACAAGATCGCGGTGCAAAGTATGCAATCCGACTCGCACATCATCGTGTGCGGTTATGGACGTAGCGGCAAGGCGCTGGGACAATTCCTCGCCAAAGAAGGCATTAAGTTCGTGGCACTCGAACTCGACCCGCGCTACGTGCGCGATGCGGTCGCTGCCGGAGAAAAAGTAGTCTACGGCGATGCCACCAAGCGCGAAGTGCTGCAAGCAGCCGGACTAATGCGCGCCAAGGCGCTGGTGGTGACTTACGACGATATGCATTCCGCGCTGAAAATTTTGCATCACGTTTTACATGTGCGCCCGGGGTTGCCCGTCGTGGTAAGGACTGCCGATGATACCCACGTGGAAGCACTCAAGCGTGCCGGAGCTGCCGAAGTTGTCGCCGAGGTGCTGGAAGGCAGCGTTATGCTTGCCTCGCAAGCTTTGCTGCTTTCCGGTGTGCCGCTCAATCGCGTCATTCGCCGCATTCAGGAGGCGCGCGCCAAACGCTATAGCGTGTTCAGCGGATTCTTCCGTGCAGTACCGGAGCCGGTGGGTGAAGCAACAGATAATCTGCAGCCGCGCTTTAGCAGCATACCGCTAACTAAAAACGATGTGGCTGTCGGCAAAACGCTGCGTGAGATCAATCTTGCGGAACTGAATGTCGAAGTGAATTCCGTGCGCCGCCACAATGTCGAAGGTAGTCAGCCAGCCGGAGACATGGTACTGCGTGCAGGAGATGTGCTGATGCTGCTCGGTGAACCGGTAGCGTTGGCTGCCGCAGAAAAACGCCTGCGCGGAAATACCTTCTGAGGCAACACTCGATGACCATGCCCCCATCAACACTAGCTTCGGACAACAACGCAAACATCCAAATATTGCTCGATGTGTTGCCGAAAAACTTTTCCGCAGATGAAACTGTATCCGTGCGCCAAGCTTGCGAACTGGCCGCACCGTTCTACGCGGACAAAGTTGAGCTGACCAATACCCCGCTGTTGCAACATGCGTTGGGTGCGGCAACGATACTCGCCAAGATGAATATGGATTGCGCCTCGATCAGCGCCGTGATCTTGCACGCGTTGCCGGAATATTTGAAAGACTGGCAAGAGCAGATCAAAGCTGGTTTCGGCAACGATGTGTGCGAACTGGTGGACGGTATCTCGCGTATGGAGCAGATTCGCCAGTTCAGCGAGATGGGTAACTTGCCCGGCAACGAGAGCAAAAAAGGCGACCAGGCGCAGCAGATCGAAACACTGCGCAAGATGCTGCTGGCAATGGTGCAGGATATTCGCGTGGTGCTTATCAAACTGGCCGAGCGCACGCAGACTATGCGCCACCTTGCCAACGCCAGTGCTGAACAACAAAAGACCATCGCGCGCGAAACGCAGGGCATCTTCGCGCCGCTGGCGAACCGTCTCGGTGTGTGGCAAATCAAATGGGAGCTGGAAGACTTATCACTGCGCTATCTGGAACCGCAGCTCTATAAAAAAGTCGCCAAGCTGCTGGATGAGCGCCGCGCCGACCGCGAGCAATACATCGCCGACGTGCTGACTTTGTTAAAGGGGGAGTTGTCGCAGGCCAATATTCAAGCTGAGGTAACGGGTCGCCCCAAACACATCTACAGCATCATCAATAAAATGAAGCGCAAGCAACTTGAGTTCAGCGAACTTTACGATGTGCGTGCGGTGCGTATTTTAGTGGATGACTTGCGCGATTGTTATACCGCACTGGGCTTGGTACACAATCTGTGGCAACCCATCCCCGGTGAATTCGACGACTACATCGCTCACCCCAAGAGCAACGGCTATCGCTCTTTGCATACGGCGGTGATTGGCCCGCGCAACTTGGCGATCGAAGTGCAAATACGCACCACCGAAATGCACCAACATTCCGAACTCGGTGTCGCCGCGCACTGGCGCTATAAAGAAGGCGGCAAATCTGATGCCAAGTTCGACGAGAAAATCGCCTGGCTGCGCCAGATACTGGAATGGAAAGAAGATGTCGCGGATAGCGGCGACATGCTGGAGCAATTCAAGAGCGAGTTGTTTCAGGATCACGTTTACGTGCTCACGCCGCAGGGCAAGGTGATCGACTTACCCAAAGGCGCGACCCCGGTGGATTTTTCCTACACCCTGCATACCGATCTGGGGCACCGCACGCGCGGAGCCAAAGTAAACGGCAACATAGTACCTCTGAATTACAAATTGCAAAACGGGCAGCGGGTAGAAATCCTAACCGCGAAGATAGGCGCGCCCAGTCGCGACTGGATCAATCCCAGCCTTGGCTACCTGCAAAGCGCCCGCGCCCGCGCCAAGGTGCGGCAGTGGTTCAAGCTGCAAAATTTCGACGAGCACGTCGCGCAAGGCAGAACGCAACTGGATAAAGAATTGCATCGCCTCGGCATCACCTCGGTCAATCAGGACAAAGTTGCGCAGCGCTTGCACTTCAATAAACTGGAAGACTTATTGGCGGCTATCGGGCGCAGCGAAGTCACCCAACACCAACTCGTCGTCGCGATTCAGGAAGAAATGCCGGGCAAGGTCGAAGAGGCCAAGCCGGTAACCGTTCGCACCGCCACCACACAGTCCCCACCCAGAGGAGTTTTAGTAGAAGGCATCGGCAATCTGCTCACCAAAACCGCCCAATGCTGTCATCCCGCGCCCCCCGATGACATCGTCGGCTACGTCACCCGCGACCGTGGCATTACTCTGCATCGCAAGGATTGCCCGGCCATGTTGCGCCTACCGGAAAGTCGCCGCGACAGAATGCTGGAAGCGCAATGGGGCAGGGAAGGGGATGCATTTGTTTTGGCCAAAGTGCGTGCGGCGAAGTAGGCATAACAGAGGAGTATTAAGTTTCGTAATGTCTCACCAAAATGTGGCGCAAATTGCGCGGCTTAAATCGATATTCTGAAAATAGCCTGTTCGGCATCAAAAATTACGCGTAAAAAAGCCGCAGAGCGAATCTGCGGCAGTCAGGGGAGTGGTCAATAATTAAAAGTTAAACAGTGCGGATGCGTAGGCATTGTTGACGATCAAATCGCCATTGCTTCCGGTTGTATTGTAAATGTTGTAACCCGCGCGGATGCCAACCTGTTTATTGATGTCGTACTGAATACCCGGTCCGTAAACAAGACCAGAAGTCGAAGATAAGTTACCCGAAGTGTTCAGGCTGGCATAACCGAGGCGAGCATAAACTGAAAACTGGTCACTAACGGGATAGCTTGCGATGCCTGCAACTTCTGCGCCGCTTGTTGTCTGAGTCGTACCGGCTACCCCTCCTGTGACATTTGAGTTGCTATCATTAATGTCCGGACATTTAGT
>PLYB01000202.1 GCA_003151655.1 Gallionellaceae bacterium
AATCCTCCGGTGTAGCAGAAGCAATTGAGTACGTCTTTGTCTTGCGCCAGTGTGCCGGTCAAGGCGCGGTTGTCGCGCTGGTCAAGATAGAAGCCAGTTTTCTGACCTGCCGCTACATCCACCGCAAAGCGCAGGCCGTGTTCGGTGACTTCTACATTGTCTGGCAACGTACCACGCAATACCCCGCTACGCGATGTCAAGCCTTCCAGCTCGCGCCCGTCGGAATCGGAACGCTCGTAGATGCAAACAGGGCGACACAATTCTTGCAGGATATCGGCCAGAGTATCGCGCCAATGTTCCGGGCCGGCACNNCCATATTGATCGACGATGAGGCCGGGGAGGCCGTCGGATTCGGCATGGATTAGGCGAGCACCCTCGCCCTCACCCCCAGCCCCTCTCCCCGAGGGAGAGGGGAGCAGGCCGAGCGTGCGGCGCATAGCCAGCGCATTAAATATTCGCGTAACAAAAAATTCCGCATCAATGGTTTCATTTTCATCCCACGACCACACGCGTGCGGTGATTTGTGAGGCAGCGTTGTATGCCGCCCAGGCCAGAAAGTTGCCAGCGGTATCGCGCACCGGGACAGTGTCGCCACTGGCGGGTGCGCCATCAATGCACTCGATTGCACCGGAGAATATCCAGGGGTGACGGCGCTGTAATGATTTTTCGCGCCCCGCTTTGAGGATGATGGCGGGTTGTGCGGAGGCCGTACCGATGCGCGGCGCGCTGTGTACAACAGGCGCGTCGGATTGTTGTTTGTTATGCTTTACCCGGTTGCGGAAATCTTTGCCGCCTTGCGATTGGCGGTGCGGGGTCGAATGGGATTTTGTTTTCGGGTTGGTCAAGGTTTTCTCTTGGCACGCGGGTGCGCACCGTCATAAATTTTGGCGAGGTATTGGAAATCGAGATGGGTATAAACCTGTGTAGTAGAGATACTGGCGTGTCCCAACATTTCCTGCACTGCACGCAAGTCGCCAGAAGATTGCAGCACATGAGTGGCGAAAGAATGTCGCAGCAGATGCGGATGCACACCGCTGGCGATGCCTTGCTTGATACCCCATTGGCGCAATTGCAGTTGCACGGTGCGCGGCGAAATACGCGAGCCATTTTTGCCGACAAACAGCGCGCTTTCGTCCGGCTTGGCAATCTGTTCGCGCACCGCCAGCCATGCTTTCAGCGCGGTGATGGCATGGCTCCCCAAGGGCACGATGCGCGTCTTGTTGCCTTTGCCGGTAACGCGCACCGAGGTATCAAGAAAGTCCATGTCGATAGGGTCGAGGCTCACCAATTCCGCCAAGCGCAAACCGGACGAGTAGAGCAATTCGAACATTGCTTTGTCGCGCGCATCCAGCGGTGTTGCAACCTCCATTTCAACCAATTTCACCGCCTCGTCGGGGGAAAGCGCATGCGGCAAGGTCTTGGGCGCTTTGGGCGCGCGCAAGCCGACACAGGGATTACTTTGGCAATGATGGTCGCGAATCAGGTAGGAATAAAAACCACGCCATGAGGAGAGTACCCGTGCCAGCGAACGCCCGCCCAAACCGCTGCCATGCAACTGCGCGATATAGCGACGGATGTGATGACTTTTCAGCTCAGGCAGAGGGGTCACGCCGGCCAGCGCAAATAAACGGCGGATGTCGCGAGCGTAGTTTTCAGCAGTCAGTGGCGAATAGTTGCGCTCGTTGTTCAGGTAGGCGAGATAGCCTAGCAGTGATGCGGGATTTTGTTCAACAACTTCAGGCATTAGTATGTTGACTTAACGCCGCACTCACAATATCGGCGATGCGCTGCAAAAATACCGTACCCATCTCTGGGTAAAAACGCTGTGCATCTTCGCTGGCGATGATGAGCATACCGATGCTTTGATTGTTCGCGCGCAGCGGCATGTAGGCAAATGAACGCAGATGTTCTGCCGCCTCGCCAAACCATTTTGCGGTATCGAAAACGGCATGATGCAAGCATACCGGCTGTGCATGCTGGTCGGCGAAAGCCAGGACTTCAACGCTGGGCGGATTTTCTTTCCATAGCTGAATCGCGGCATGGGGCACCGCAAATATCTCACGCAAGTTGTTTACGGTGGTGCTTTGCAAACTGCTCACGTCATGCACGTGCAACAACGCCACGGTAAAAAGATGAAGCTTGCTTTGTAGGGCATCGTTCTCTTTGCCGAAGGCTACTAATTCGTGCAGTTTTTTTTCCAGCTCCTTCGCGCGTTCGCGCAGGGTGACCATTTGGCGTTCGCTCAATGAAATGGTGCGCCCGCCATAGGGATGGGGAATAACCACTTCCGATAACATCCGCGAGTAGGTCTCAAAAAAGGCCGGATTGTTTTGCAAATATTCCGCGATGTCTTCTGCTTTCATAACTGCCTTCATATAGTAATCTCACCTTCAAATACGCTGATCGCCGGGCCGGTCATCAATACCGGTGCTTCACCACCCGCCCAATTAATGCTGAGTGTGCCGCCGCGAGTGGCGACTTGCACTGTTTCATCCAGTAAGCCGCGACGGATTCCGGCGACGACTGCCGCACAAGCTCCCGTGCCGCAGGATAAAGTTTCACCTGCACCGCGCTCAAACACACGCAGCTTGATGTGGCCGCGATCAACAATTTGCATGAAGCCGGCATTAACCCGTTTGGGGAAGCGCTCATGATGCTCTATCAATGGGCCGTGCGTGTTGACGGGCGCAGTTTCCACATTATCCACGATCTGTACCGCGTGCGGATTACCCATCGACACCGCGCTGATTTCAAAGCTCATGGTGTCGATCTTCAGCGGCTGAACAATCTCATTGCTATCGCTGATAAATGGTATGTGCGCAGGCTCAAAAATTGGTGCCCCCATATTTACCGTAACCCGCCCGTCATCGGTCAGGCACGGAGAAATCAGACCAGCCTTGGTTTCCACCACGATCTCGCGTTTGGAAGTCAGGTTCTGATCATGCACGTAGCGCACAAAGCATCGCGCTCCGTTACCGCACTGCTCGACTTCGCCGCCGTCAGCATTAAAGATGCGGTAACGAAAATCCACCGCCGGATTTTGCGATTTCTCCACCAGCAAAATCTGGTCGCAGCCTACGCCAAAATGGCGATCTGCTAGCAAGCGCAGTTGCTCGGGTGAAAGCAGGAGTTGCTGACGCACGCCATCAAGCACGACAAAGTCGTTGCCGGCACCGTGCATTTTGGTAAATTTCAGCAGCATGATTTATAAACTGTCAGGTTGAATAGGGGCGATTATACGTGCTTGTGCACTGGAGTTGCACAACTGGGTGTAGTCGCGCGCCATGCAGCGATTCATCACCACGGTGATTCCGGCTTGTTGCGCCCGTAAAGCCGATTCTTCATGGATCACCCCGTCCTGCAACCACAGATTTTTTATACCCAGCTTGATGCAATTTTCGACGATGGCGGGCACATGCTCCGATGCACGAAACACCTCCACGATATCGACAGGAAATGGGATGCTTTCCAGATCGGGATAAGCTTGTTCACCCAAAACGGAGTCGATTAGCGGACGCACCGGAACGATACGATAGCCAACACTTTGCAATGCCTGAGCTACGCGAAAAGAGGGGCGCGCACTATTGGGCGACAGACCCACTACCGCAATGGTGTGAACCTCACGCAATAGCTGGCAGATACGATCAAGGTCGGGATTGAGGTAAGTCATAGCGCACACGATAGCATTTTTCGGAACCTCTGGTGATACTGGCGCGGGCGGCTAATACAAAAAAACGTTATACTGCACGACCTCAAAGCGCCCGTAGCTCATTTGGATAGAGTATTGGTTTCCGAAGCCAAGGGTGGTGGGTTCGAATCCCGCCGGGCGCACCATTTTACTGTTTCACCACGTCTAACGCCGTACACTAAACCCGCTACACTCCTTAGAGTCTTGCGGGTTTTTTGTTTTATGCCGTATTTTCCCGTCTATTGCAATCGCGGATGTATTGGGGGCATAATTGGTGTCATCGCCTTGGGTGGAAAAAATTATGCCCCCGAATAAGCTGGACACCGTGCAAATACAAGACATTCAGCCTAAGGCCATGCCTTACAAGCTGTTTGATGGGTTTGGCCTATATTTGCTGGTGCAGCCTAGCGGCGCGAAGTATTGGCGGCTCAAGTATCGTCTGGCTGGCAGGGAGCAAAATCTTTCACTTGGTGTATATCCGAAAGTCTCCTTAGAGGCTGCGCGTATCGGGCGCGATGAAGCACGGCAACTGCTTGCCGCTGGCGGCGATCCAATGACGGCGAAGCGTGAAGCTGCCCACCGAAGGGAAGCGCTAGCGATCATTCCCCCGGCTTTTCGACTATCCATGACGTGCGAAGCGCTGACAATTCAATCCAAGGGCGAAACGCTAACGCTTACCGCAGAACAAACGGCGGCAGTTCGCGCATTTTTGATGGCCACTCCCAACGAGGTGATGCCATGAAACTAACCGATACCGCAGTCAAAAAATCGAAGCCAAAAGAAAAGCCCTACAAGCTGGCGGACGGCGGCGGAATGTACCTTGAAGTAATGCCGAACGGTTCAAAATATTGGCGGCTCAAATATCGTTTTGGGGGCAAGGAAAAACGGTTGGCCTTTGGCGTATATCCTGATACCTCACTAGCCGATGCACGGGGGCGGCGTGATGATGCGCGCAAGCTGTTAGCTAATGGCAGCGATCCAAGCGCAGTGAAGATAAACCAAAAGCGGCAAGCCAAGTTATCAGCAGACAATTCATTCGAAATAATCGCCCGCGAATTTCACGCGCTGAAATCTCCTATCTGGACACCTCATCACGCAACCGACTGGATCAACACATTAGAGCGCGAGGTATTTCCGAAATTCGGGCATCGCCCTATAACCGAAATCGAAGCTCCGGATGTGTTGGACATACTGCGATCAATCGAAGCGCGGGGCACGTTTGAAATCAGGGCGCGAGTATCGCAGCGGGTGCGCGCTGTATTCGCCTATGCCATTGCCAGCGGACGATCACGCCACAATCCAGCGGCGGAACTTGGCGGCGCACTTGCACCGCGCCCGAAGGTGAAACACTTTGCGGCCTTGTCTGAAAAAGAGCTGCCGGAATTTTTGCGCGCCCTTGCCGAGTATCAGGAACGCGCCAAGTCTAGCCCTATCGTATTTGCCGCCACTCGTTTGCTGGCTTATACCTTTGTCCGCACGGGTGAAGTGCGCGGCGCGCAATGGTGCGAGTTTGATTTAGATGCGGGGCTATGGATTATCCCGGCTGAACGCATGAAAGCCCGTGAACCGCACACCGTTCCATTATCGACGCAGGCAGTCGAAGTAAAGCGCGGCAACACGGGAAGCCCCTAGATGTGATCAGGGATGATCAACCGGAAGCCCGTGAGGGAC
>PLYB01000233.1 GCA_003151655.1 Gallionellaceae bacterium
CAAGTCGCTGGTTATCGGGACGAACGGTGTGATTTAATTTGATTAGAGGCCGTATCGAGGGATTTGAGCAGTGTGGCAACTACGGTTGGGGAGTTAGAAATTCCCTACTCGCTTTCCAAATGATCGTTAGTGGTGAATTGCCAGGTGCGTGTAATGCTGAGGACATCGGTTTCTTTTCTAATATCCGGAGGGAAGGCTGCATACGGTGCAGCAAGTTTGACGATGCGCATCGCCGCCGCATCGAGAATACGCTGTCCGGATGAGCGGCTGATCTCAACACTTTCCACACTGCCATCGGCACGAATGGATACTGTCAGCGTCAGCTTGCCATAGATTTTTTGATTGCGTGCCTGCTGCGGATAATTCAGGTTACCGATACGTTCTATTTTGCTGCGCCAATCTTCAACATACTGAGCGTAGCGGTATTCCTGAGTGCGCGCACCGACAAATTTGCGCTTGGGCAGATTTTCGTAAGCGTCATTATTTTTGCTGATCTCGGCTTCCAGTCGCGCCATCGCCAGCGAACGGGTTACCAAATCCTCCCCGCTATTTTCCTTGCTTACCGGCTGATTGACATCCGTTTCCCGCGCCACGCTGTAATTGCTTTTTAACTGCGTGAGCAAGCGTTTAGCTTCTTGTTCCAATTGTTGCACCCGGTGTGCCGATTGCTCCGGTGTGAATTGCTCGCTATCGCCCATTGTCGGCATTGGTGTCTTGGCGTGGCGGTCATCCGTGGTATTACCGCCGCCGTCCAGATTATTTTGTGCCATCTTGCTGGCTGTGTCCGGACGAATATGCGATTTGCTATTGACCAATACCACTTCCAATGGTTGCAGCGGCATGCTAAGCGACCGGTTAACCCGCGGATTGGCAAAGCCCACACCAAAAATTACGAATGCATGAAAACCGAGCGAAAATAGCACGGCAACTGCAACAGTATTTTTTTGGAACAGGCCAATCATGCAGGCATCGCCTCAATCACCGAAATAAAACGTGCACTAAAATTCAAATCCAGCAGATCTATCTCGCCCACCTCCAAAATTGCCCGCGTATTCGGCGGCAACTCCGGCAACGAGGAAATGCGGCTTACCAAGGGAATCTCGTCAAGCCTCACCAGATTCTCGCGCAATACCAATACTTCACACTGTTGCACCTTTTCCTGCAACAACCAGCGCAAACACCAGTAACGCTCCATCTGCCGCTGAAAATCATTGTAAAGAGTATATGCCGCATCGAAATCGCGCAAGATGGCAAATAATGCCGTATCGTTTTTAGCGTACGCTGGCGCTTCGTTGCGCAGCAGATTAATAATCTGCCGCTGGTTCACCAAATCAACATAGCGCCGCAACGGCGAACTCGACCACATATATTGAGCCACGCCCAGCCCCTGATGCGGCGCGGCAACCGTACTCATCTTCACTTTGCCGTTATTCTGCGTGCGGTAAATTCCTGCCACATCGTTATCGGCGAGCAGTTTTCCCCAACTGCTGTTGACCAGAATCATCAGCTCGGACACCACCTTATCGATGGGTGAGCCACGCAAACGATTGCTGATGGTGATGTGATCGTTTTCCACATAGAAATTGTAATCAATTTGCTGCGTACTGTTGTCGCCGGATTTCCCGCGCAATGCCTCCAACTTGTTGGCAAAGTTCCACAGCACGGTCAACTCGTTGGCATAGGCATAATCAAGCTTGCCTGTGGCGATGGTTGCCTCGTTGAACAACGGCTCCAGCGTGTCGTGGCGCAGATTGGCGGCGATATGCAAACGCTCCAGATGACTTTCGCTATGCAAAATATCGAACGAAGTCGCATCCACTTCAAGATAAAGCGATAGTGCCGGACACACTTTGTCAGCGCACAAGGTAAAAGCTTGCACCACATTTTCCGGCAACATGGTGATCTTGTTGCCCGGCATATATACCGTGGAAAGGCGCTGCGCCGCGATCTCATCGATGGGCGTGTTTTGCATAATGCCCAAGGCGGGAACGGCGATGTGTATGCCTACCCGCCAATTTCCATTCGCCAACTGCTCCAATGAAAACGCATCGTCGATCTCGGTGGTGGTGGCATCGTCGATGCTAAATGCGTTGACCGATGCCCGAGGCAATTCGGGATAAGCCGCCACGTCAACATCAGGAAAACCGGTTCCTTTGGGAAAGTTCTCAAACAGAAAGCGGTTGAAATGATAATCGTGTGTGGACGGTAACGCACCGCAACGCTGCAACAAATGAGCTGCCGAAAGATGCGTCAACGCGCACGCAGCTTCCAGCGCCTTCACTTCCAGCGTATTGCGATCCGGCTTGTATAAAATCTGCTGCAGCTTGTCGGTAAAATCGGCGGGCAAGGTAAACGCGGTCAACTCATCGGTATAACGCGCTTGCAAAGCAGCTTGCTGACGTTTCTTTTCGGCACTGGCCAGCGCCGATTTCAACGCTTCCGGCGGAGCGGATTTATAGCGGCCTTTGCCTTTTTTATAGAAATGCATCGGCGACGAATGCAGCCGTATTAATGCGCCTGCAGCTTCAATGGGAGTGGGCGCGTGACCGAAGTACTCCTGCGCCAACGCATCAAAACCGAACTCTTCCGGCGGACATGACTCCCAAAGAAATTCCACATCAATATCAGCGGAGATGCTTTCCGCCTGCGCCAAAAACTCTGTCAAACCCGGTTGTTCAAAGCGCAACATCACGTTGGCGGCCTTGATCTTACTGCGTTTGCCGTGGGTGTTCTCCACTTGCAGCGAGGTCGTGTTGTCCGCAAGGATGCTACCGACCTTAAAACCGCCGTCTTCTTCGTAAAAAATATTCATCAGGAACCACGCCAAAATCGAAATCAGATTATAACTCAGCCTATCAAGAACTTTGTTCGTGCTAGCCTATAATCTGTGTAACACTAATCCAACGCCCCTATCTACACCACAAGGAGATAAAAACCATGAACAAAATCATGAGCAGCCTCGTTATCACGTCCTGCACTATTTTTACCGCATCAATGGCGATGGCTTGCGAGCCGATGCACGGCGGGAAGTTCGGCGAAAAAATCTTTGCGGAGATGGATACCAACAAGGATGGCTCCGTATCCAAAAAAGAATTTGATGCTTTTCACAATAAGCACTTCAAAGAGATAGACTCCAACCATGACGGCAAGATTTCGCAAGAAGAGTTCGACGCTGCCCATCCCGCGATGCACGAGCATCACGGTGATGCAGAACATCGCGGGGACGCATTTATTAGCAAGCGCTTCGAGGCCGCCGACACCAATCACGATGGTGCGCTAAGCCGCGAAGAGGCCAAAAGCATGCCGATGATTTTGCAACACTTTGATGAAATCGATGCCAACAAAGACGGCAAAGTATCAGAAGAAGAATTGAAGGCGATGATGCAAGGTCATCACGATGACGCAGAACAGGACAAGGACGACAAAGCGCCTGAGAAAAAATAATCCAGCTTCGCAAAATAGCTTCAATAAAAAAGGGTCGGCATGCCGGCCCTTTTTTATTTATCCGCTAGTGCTTACTTGAGCGTAAGAATCCAGCTAACAATTGCCTTGATATCGGCATCACTTACCGATGCAGGCGGCTTTGGCATAGCCATAGGGCCGAAGGAGCCGTAACCACCATTACGCACCTTAGCCTCCAGCTTGGCTTGAGCCGTTGCGTCTCCGCTATATTTTGCTGCAATCGACTTCAGCGACGGGCCGACTGTTTTGTTGTTGATGTTATGGCACACCGCACAGTTATTTTTCTTTAACAGCGCCTCGCCTTCCTCGGCAAGTGCGTTCCCTGCAAACAATAAGGCGGCTGACAGCACAATCAAATGACGAATATTCATGGTAATTCCTTCCTTGATTAAGATTCCCGGGTTAAACAGCCCGGCTCATTATAACGCACGACATCTTGGGCTATGTGGCTTGAAATGATACCATCGCGGCTATTTCATAATCGTAACAACAATTTCGGATCAATAGCGTAGACGATAACGGAGAGCAACATGGCGGGTCATAGTAAATGGGCAAATATTCAACATCACAAAGGAAAGCAAGATGCCAAACGCGGCAAAATATTTACCCGCCTGATTAAAGAAATTACTGTCGCAGCACGATTGGGCGGCGGCGACCCGACAGGCAATCCCCGTCTGCGCGTAGCCATGGAAAAAGCCTATGAGCAGAACATGCCGAAGGATAACGTCGAGCGCGCAATCAAGCGCGGTGCGGGCGAACTGGATGGCGTTCAATATATGGAATTGCGCTACGAGGGTTATGGTATCAACGGCGCTGCGGTCATGGTCGATTGCATGACCGACAACAAAACGCGCACAGTGGCCGATGTGCGCCACGCCTTCACCAAATATGGCGGCAATCTCGGCACCGACGGATCAGTTGCATTCATGTTCAAACACTGCGGGCAAATGATCTTCGCCCCCGGTACCAATGAAGATACCCTCATGGAAGTGGCCTTGAATGCAGGAGCCGAAGACATCATCAGCAACGACGACGGCAGCATCGAAGTCATCACCGGCCCGTATGACTTTATCGATGTCAAACAACGCCTGGAAGCGGCGGGCTTCAAACCGGAAATGGGCGAAGTCACCATGAAACCCGATAGCGAAGTCATCTTCACCGGTGACGATGCGGTGAAAATGCAAAAGCTGCTGGATGCGCTGGAAGACTGCGACGATGTGCAGGAAGTGTATACGACGGCGGTGATTGAGGAATGAGGAGCGGGAGAAATCTAACCCCTGATGAAACGACTAGCCATTCCGCTAAGCCCCAAANNTGACAAGGGGGAGTTAGAGGGGGTTCGGTTTTGACCTCCTCTCTTCCACCAATACGCATCCTCGGCATTGATCCCGGCCTGCGTATCACCGGCTTCGGGGTGATCGATAAAGAAGGACAACATTTGCATTACGTGGCCAGCGGTTGCATCAAGACACCGGATGGAGAGTTGCCAGAACGATTAAAAGTTATTTTGAATTCATTGAGTGAAGTCATCGCGCAACATCAGCCGCAGCAAGTAGCGGTGGAAAAAGTGTTCGTAAACGTGAATCCTCAATCCACTTTGCTACTTGGACAAGCGCGCGGCGCGGCGATTT
>PLYB01000104.1 GCA_003151655.1 Gallionellaceae bacterium
GCGTTCGGCCTGCCCGCCGAAAACGCCGCGATGGCGAACAACGTACCGCCCGCCGCGTGGACTTATTCCAATATCGAATACATGAAACAGCAGTTGAAGTCGCTGGGTCTGGGTGTCGATTGGTCGCGTGAAGTGACCACTTGCAAGCCGGATTATTACCGCTGGGAGCAATGGCTGTTCACGCGCCTGTTCCAAAAGGGTGTCATCTACAAAAAGACCTCGACCGTGAATTGGGACCCGGTAGACAACACCGTGCTGGCGAACGAGCAGGTGATCGACGGGCGCGGCTGGCGTTCCGGCGCGCTGGTGGAGAGGCGTGAGATACCGATGTATTTCTTCCGCATCACGCAATATGCCGATGAGTTGTTATCCGGCTTGAATACGCTCACTGGTTGGCCGGAGCAAGTGGTATTGATGCAGGCCAATTGGATAGGAAGGAGTGAAGGTGTACGTTTCGCTTTCCCGTATGAATTGGACGGCAAGCAGGACAAGCTGTGGGTGTATACCACCCGCGCAGACACCATCATGGGTGTCACCTTTGTTGCGGTCGCTGCCGAGCATCCGCTGGCAACGCGCGCTGCGCAGGGCAATGCCAAGCTCACCGAATTTATCGAAGAGTGCAAACGCGGTGGCGTGGCCGAAGCAGACATCGCCACTATGGAAAAAAAGGGCATGGACACCAGCATCAAAGTCACTCACCCGCTCACGGGCGAAAAAGTGCCGGTGTGGGTTGGCAATTATGTGCTGATGGGTTATGGCGAAGGTGCCGTGATGGCGGTTCCGGCACATGATGAGCGAGACTTTGCGTTTGCGCGGAAATATGCAAATCAACTTCCACCGATCAAGCCTGTTATTGTTCCAGTTAAATGGCAAGGTTGTCAGGTTGAAACAAATCGCTTCACTCTTGTCGATGAAGAATTAAATTCATCACACAATAAAATTGAGAAACATTCGGGCCCCAATCTGATTAATTGCAAAACCAACGAGTCAATTGACTGGGGAAATTGGGTTGAACAACACTCGGAGCATGGTGTTTGTGCAAACTCCGGCAAATACGACGGCCTGAATTTTGATCAAGCCATTGACGCTATCGCTGCCGATCTCTCCGCCAAAGGCTTGGGCGAAAAGAAAGTACAGTTCCGCTTGCGCGACTGGGGTATCTCACGCCAGCGTTACTGGGGCTGCCCGATCCCGATCATCCACTGCCCGACTTGCGGCGATGTGCCGGTACCGGACGATCAGTTGCCGGTGAAGTTGCCGGAAAATGTAGTGCCGGATGGCGCGGGTTCTCCCTTGGCCAAGATGCCGGAATTTTACCAATGCAGTTGCCCCAAATGCGGCAGCAAAGCCAAGCGCGAAACCGACACCATGGATACTTTCGTGGAGTCGTCCTGGTACTACGCGCGCTACGCCAGCCCGCAATGTGACACCGGCATGGTGGATAAAACGGCGGCACAGAAGTGGCTGCCGGTGGACCAATACATCGGCGGCATCGAACACGCAATTTTGCATTTGTTGTATGCGCGGTTCTTTCACAAGTTGATGCGGGATGAAGGGGTGTTTGGAGATGTGCTGCGTGCATTCCCTCACCCCAACCCTCTCCCCGAGGGCGAGGGGGCAAACGAGGCGCTGCGCGCATTTAACCCCTTGAATGAACCGTTCAAAAACCTGCTCACGCAAGGAATGGTGGTCGCGCCGACGTTTTATCGCGATCTCGAAGCTGGCAAAAAGTTGTGGATCAATCCTGCCGAAGTAGAGGTCGAGGTTGATGCCAAAGCGCGCCCAATCGGCGCGAAACTGATCGCCGACGGTCAGCCCGTTGTCATCGGCGGCACAGAAAAAATGTCGAAGTCGAAAAATAACGGTGTCGACCCGCAGGCGATCATCGATGCCTACGGCGCTGACACTGCGCGCTTGTTCATGATGTTTGCCGCGCCGCCCGATCAGCAACTGGAATGGTCGGATACGGGCGTGGAAGGCGCGTTCCGCTTCTTGCGCCGCGTGTGGAATCTGTCTGCCGAGTTGAGCGACATCGGCAAGATATCGGGGGGCTTCGGCAATCTATCTGCCGACGACCAAGCCTTGCGCCGCGATACGCATCTTGCGCTGAAGCAAGCCAACTTCGATTTCTCGCGTTTTCAATTTAATACGGTGGTTTCTGCCGCGATGAAAACGCTCAATGCCCTGGAGAAAGCCAAGGCCACTGCTGACCGTGCCGTATTGAGTGAGAGTTTATCCATCCTGCTGCGCTTGCTTTCTCCCATCACACCCCACATTACACAGACTTTGTGGAAAGAACTCGGCTATGGCGACGATATCCTCGCCGCGACTTGGCCGGAAGTGGATGAGGCGGCCTTGGTGCAGGATGAGATTGAACTGATGATCCAGGTAAATGGCAAACTGCGAGGCAGTTTGCGAGTGGCAAAAGATGCAGATAAAGCGACTATCGAGCAACTGGCACTTGCTCACGAGGCCGTGCAAAAGCATCTTGCTGGCGCTGCGGCGAAGAAGGTGATCGTCGTACCGGGTCGTCTTGTCAACGTGGTGGCATAGCAATGAAAACTTTGACACGTCTTTTGTTTCTTGCTGTGAGCTTGTCGCTGGTTGCCTGTGGTTTCCACATGCGCGGTCATAACAATATGCAGGTTAAGTTGGCGTTCCAAAGTGTTTTTCTAAGATCAGCTAGTGAAAGTCCCTTCATAACTGACTTGCGCAAGGCGCTCGTCCTTAATAAGGTTGCCTTGGCCGACAGTGCCGAAGAGGCCACGATCACGTTAGACATCATTTCTGAAACGACGGACAGGCAAATCCTTTCTCTTTCCGCCGCAGGGAAGGTGACGGAGTATGATCTGCGCTACCGCATCACCATGAGTGCCTACGACAGCCAGTTAGTCTACTGGCTCCCCACGGCAGACGTATCGCTGAATCGCACAATGCCTTACGACGATTCACAAGTGCTTGCCAAAGAGCAGGAGCAGGCAGTGCTTTATAAAGATATGCGTACCGATGCTGTGGCGCAAGTTCTGCGTCGCCTGAGTCGCGCGAAACCACCTAAAGATATGTCTGAATAATGCGCATCGATAGCGAAGATTTGCCGCGTCATCTTGCCAAGGGTTTGGGGTCGCTGTATGTTGTTCATGGCGAGGCGCTGCTGCTGGCTATCGAGGCGGCAGATGCCATTCGAGCCGCTGCTCGCGAGACGGGATATAGCGAGCGTGAAGTCATCATCGTGGAGCAACACTTCAAATGGGCG
>PLYB01000068.1 GCA_003151655.1 Gallionellaceae bacterium
CTTTTCTGCGCAAATACTATCCGCCTCAGGAAGACGAAGCAGAATATGACTTGTCTGCGGCAACAGAAAAAGCTCTGGAATGGTTGAACAGTTTGCGGGGGAAGCAGTTCGTGGGGACCGAATCACGGCTGCTGACGATATTCGAGTTGCTGCGCAATTTGGTGCATGAAACCGAAAGCGACGCGGAAACGCGTATTGCCGAACTAACCAAGCGCAAAGCGGAAATTGAAGAAGAAATTTCCCGCTTGCAGGCGGGCGATGCGCCTCTATCACTCCCCTCAGCCACGCAAATCAAAGAGCGTTTTTTTCAGATCGAAGAAACAGCGCGACATCTGCTTTCAGACTTTCGTCAGGTCGAGGCAAACTTCCGCCAACTGGATCAAAAAACCCGTGAGCGCATCGCCTTGGCAGACAAACCGAAAGCCGAACTGTTGGCGGAAATTTTTGGTGAGCAGGATGCCATCAGCCTGTCCGATCAAGGGCGTAGTTTTGAGGCGTTCTGGACATTCCTGATGTCGCTGGAACGGCGCGAAGAACTGCAAACGTTATTGGCGCAGGCGCTAGAATTGCCGGAAATTTCGGCAATGACCCAAGACCGCTGGCTGGCGGATTATCGCTTTCATCTTTCGGAAGCGGGCGAAAAAGTCCAGCGCACCGCAGCGCAACTGGTGGAACAATTACGCCGCTTTCTGGATAGCCAGATGTGGCAGGAAAACAAGCGTATCGCCGAGCTGATCCGCGACATCGAAAAACAGTCTCTCGCCATCAAGCACAATTCGCCCAAGCAAATCGACTTTGCCACTTTGCCTGAACCCAAGATCGACATCACCATTCCTTTTACACGCAGCCTGTTTGCACCCCCGCGCAAAATTCGCATGACCGATGCCGCACCGCTGCTGGGCGAGGGCGAGTTTTCTGCCGATGCCTTGTTCAGTCAGCATTATGTAGACGAAGGTCTGTTGCGAAACCAGATTGCGCGAATGCTGTCGGAAAATAGTCAGGTAGCCTTGTCAGACATCGTTGAAAAATATCCCATCACGCGCGGCATGGCGGAAATCGTCACCTACATCAACATGGCGAACCGCGAAGAAAAATCTACGCTCAATGAAAATCAACGCCAGCAAATTCTCTGGCATGATGCGGAAGGCAGAGCGCGCTACGCCGATATTCCGCTGGTTATATTTACCCGCTAAATATGCGGCGCTAACAGCAAGAACGGGCGCGAAAGGTGGGAGCAAATTTACCTGGATTCGCCCCCTTGGATATTTTGGCGCCAATTTGGCGACAGTGTTACACTGAAGCATTATTTGAATGAAGGAGGCCATCATGGGAGCTGTCTTAGCCAAACAAGAACGGATCGGCGCTCGCGTGCCGCACGAGGTATACGAGACATTGTGCCGTGCTGCGGAGCTTTCCGGTGCGACGGTCAATCAGTTTTTGGTGCAGTCGGCCTTGAAAGAAGCGCAGGCTGTCATTGAGCGCGAAGAAATTATTCGCCTGTCATCCCGTGACTGGAATTGGTTGCTTGATCTGGTGGATAACCCGCCCAAGCCCAATTCAAAACTAAAAGCCGCCATCAAGCGCTACCAAAAAGCCAAACAAACAGATGCAACTTCTACCTTTAACTGGACACCATGATCGGCTGGGGTTCGACTGCGGTCGCCCGGAACTGAACGGCTGGCTGCGGCAAGTGGCTCGTCAGCATCAGGATAAGGGGCTATCAAAAACTTTTGTAGCTATACGCGAGGAGCAGCCTGCTAAAATTTGCGGCTATTACGCCCTCACGCTCGCCGAACTTGAAAGTAGTCATTTGCCGGAAGCTTGGCGCAAGAAATTGCCACGCCGTATTCCGGGTGTGCGACTGGGGCGTTTAGCAGTGGATCAAGCGTATCAAGGCAAAGGCTTGGGCGAATTGATGCTGGTTGATGCTCTGCTTCGTGCGCAACGAATTTATACCGATGCGGGTGGGATCGGGATGTTTGTGGATGCCATAGATGAAGTAGCAGCAGGTTATTACCACCGTTTCGGTTTTGAGGCTGCACCGGATAATCCGCTACTGATGTTTTTTCCGGCACAAGTAGGGTGAATTGAAATGTTGGGTTACGCTTAGCTAAGCTGATTGGTATCATAGTGAAACAACATCATGCCCCCTCGCAAGCTCTCCCCCCTAGCCCCCCTTTTTCAAAGTGGGGAAATACCAAATCCCACTTTGAAAAAGGGGGAAGAGCGAAGCGAAGGGGGATTTGATGTTGTTTCATTTCAAAATAACAGTTCCCACTATATGACCGACTACCCACCATCGCTACCCCCACTGCTGATCCACCTGCTCAAGGGCGTGCTTTACCGCGAGCAGATGCCGAACCGCTGGCAGGAGTTGTTGCAACTGGAGAGCCAAGTCCGCGACTATTTGTCGGTGATCGGTTTGGAGCTGGACTTGGACGATGCCGAGGGCTATGCTTTTTTACGTCAACGTGATGCCGGTGAAGACGAAGAGTTACCGCGACTGGTTAGTCGTCGTCCCTTGAGTTATGCCGTTAGTTTGTTGTGCGTTTTATTGCGTAAGCGCTTGCTGGAAGCCGATGCGGGTAATGGCGAATTGCGTACCATGATAACCCGCACGGAGATCATTGACCGGGTGCGCACTTTTCTGCCGGAAAGCAGCAACGAGGCCAAGATTGAGGAGCAAATCGACACGCATATTCGCAAGGTAGTGGACATGGGTTTTTTGCGCGAACTGACCGAGCAAAAGGAAACTTACGAAATACGCCGCGTGCTGAAAGCCTTTGTCGATGCCGAATGGCTGGCCGATTTCAACGAGCGTTTGGAGGAGTACCGTACCCATGCTCTCGACTGAATCAGACATGTTTAAATCGCCGGGGTTTCGTCTCGAACGCTTCGAGGTGTTGAACTGGGGCACGTTTAACAAGCGCATTTGGCGCATTGCCACCAACGGTGAAAATGCGCTGCTGACGGGGGATATTGGCTCGGGAAAATCCACACTGGTGGATGCGCTTACTACGCTGCTGGTTCCCTCGAATCGGGTGATCTTCAACAAAGCCGCCGGTGCGGAAACGCGCGAACGCAGTCTGGCTTCTTATGTGCGCGGCTATTACAAAAGCGAGAAAGATGATGAGCGTCTCGCCGCAAAATCCGTGGCTCTACGCGGGATGGGAAGTTATTCGGTAATCCTCGGGCGTTTTCGCAATGAGCATTTCAACGAAACCGTGACCTTGGCGCAAGTGTTCTGGATGAAGGATGACAAAGGGCAACCGGAACGGTTCCACATTGTTTCCGGGAACGAGCTGACTATTGCACGGGATTTTTCAGGCTTCGGTGAAGATATTCTGGAACTGAAAAAACGTCTGCGCAAAATGGCGGCGGTTACGCTGCACGAAAACTTTCCTGCGTATGGTCAGGATTTTCGGCGTCGCATGGGATTGGCGAGCGAGCAGGCATTGGATTTGTTCTATCAAACCGTGTCGATGAAAGCCGTATCCAACATCACTGAATTTGTGCGCAACCACATGCTGGAAGACCCGGATATCGAGCCGCGCATCACCGCATTGTGCCGCCTGTTCGACAATCTCAACGCCGCACACGAGGCAGTCATCAAAGCGGAAGGGCAAATTGCCAGACTTACTCCGCTGGTGAATAATTGCCGTAGTCACGAACTGTTGGTTGCCAACGTGGCAGAATCTGAACGGCTGCGTGAGGCTCTCTCCGCATGGATCGCACAGCGCAAGCATGGCCTGCTGGAAGAAATGATTACCCGATTCAACCTCGAAATTTTGCGCATGGAAGATGAGGCGAGTCAGCAGCAAACGGCAATAGATTTGTATCACGGTCAGCAGAGTGAACTCAAGCAGGCCATCGCCGACAACGGCGGCAGGCGCATCGAAGAAATCGCCGGGCTGATCGTAAATTTAGAAAAAGAACGCGAGCGCCGCAAAAAAGCCTATGACGAATATGCCGAGGCTTGCCAGCAACTGGAATTGCCGCGTGCGCAAAGTCTCTCCACTTTTCATGATAATCGCAGCAAAGCGGTCGAACTCAAGCAAAGTATCGATCTAAACAAAGCGACCCAAACTGCCGAGCGCGACCGCATCAAGGTTGCCATGCATGCGGTTAATGCGAAATGCAACGAACTGGTGACCGAGATTACTTCGCTGAAGAAGCGCAAATCCAATATTGATAGCCGCATGTTGCTGCTGCGCGAAGCACTTTGCGATGCACTGAGTATTCCGGAAAGCGAATTGCCTTTTGCGGGTGAATTGATTCAGGTGCGCAAAGAAGAGAGTGTTTGGGAAGGCGCGATTGAGCGGGTGTTGCACGGCTTTGGTTTGTCGTTGCTGGTGGCGGATGCACATTATTCGGCAGTTTCTGCTTACGTTGACCGCACCCATCTGGCCGGACGGCTGGTGTACTTCCGTACCTCAGCGGAGACGCGAGCGCAGGCCGCGCTGGCAGCGCAAAGTTTGGCCAACAAAATTGACATCAAAGCGGATAGCCCGTCTTATCAATGGCTGATAAGTGAATTGGCACGCGGCTACGATTACGTGTGCTGCGATAGTCTGGATGAATTCCGCCGTCACCCCAAAGCGCTGACCCGTCAGGGACAGGTCAAGGCGGGCGGTGTGCGCCACGAAAAAGACGACCGCAACCGTATCGATGATCGCAGCCGTTACGTGCTGGGCTGGAGTAACGAGGGGAAGATTCGCGCGCTGGAAACTCAGCTCGAACAGCATCAGGCCGAAGGCAATACCTTACTCAGCCTGCTGGCGAAAACAGAAGCCGCGTTGAAAGACTTGGACAAACATCAGGCGGCACTGCTCGAACTGCTGCGCCCCGCCGAGTTTTCTGTGATTGATTGGCCGCAAACTGCGGCGCAGATTCATCAATTGCAAGAGGAGAAGCGCGAGTTGGAACAAAGCTCGGATACCTTGCGCACGCTCAATGCCAGTCTCGAAGCTGTTGCCTCACAACTTAAAGACGCCAACCAAAAACTGGGTGAGCTACAAACTAAGATAGGAGGGAGGAACACCGAGCGCAGCAACGCGCAAGCCGACCTGATTGATGCCAAAAATATTCTTGAGCAATTGCCTGCAAGTGAACGCGTCATCTGTTTTGCCGCGCTGGATAAGCAATCTAGTGAAGCTCTGGATGGCAAGCTGCCGAACACGCCCAAGCAATGCGGTGAGGCTGAAATGCAGGTGCGCAAATGGCTGCAAAATCAAATCGACAAAGCGCGCAAAAAAGCCGGGGAAATTTCCAATCTCATTATCGCGGCGATGCAGCAATACATCGCCGCCTACCCTGCGGATAGTCGCGAGGTGAATGCCAGCCTGGATTCATCCGCTGCATTCCAGTTCATGCTCAACCACCTGATGGCGGAAGATTTGCCGCGCTTCAAAAGCAAATTTAAAGAACTGCTCAACAAAAACACCATCAACGAAGTCGCGCTGCTGCAAAACAAACTGGATCAGGAATCGCTCACCATCCTGAAGAAAATCGACACCATTAATCGCTCGCTCAAACAGATTGAATACGACTCGGGGACGTTCATCCAACTGATACCCGATCCCGACCATGACATGGAAATTCGCCAGTTCAAGGAAGACTTGAAAGGCTGTCTGGCCAACACCCTGACCGGTGCGGAAGATGAACTGTATACCGAGCACCGCTTTGCCTTGGTGAAAAAATTATCGACCGCTTTAATGGCCGCCAAGACAGCACGGAAGCGGATCGCCGCTGGATGCGCAAGGTGACAGATGTGCGTAACTGGTATCGTTTTTCCGCCAGCGAACGCTGGCAAGAAGACAATGCTGAAAAAGAGTTTTATTCGGATTCGGCGGGCAAGTCCGGCGGTCAAAAAGAGAAGCTGGCTTACACCATTTTGGCCTCCGCACTTGCGTATCAATATGGTATCGACCAGCAAAGTCGCTCCACGCGCGCGTTCCGTTTTGTGATGATAGACGAGGCGTTCGGGCGGGGCTCGGACGAATCCGCGCGTTACGGACTGGAATTATTTGGCAAGCTGGGCTTGCAATTGCTGATTGTTACGCCGCTGCAAAAAATTCACGTGATAGAAAATTATGTGCGCTCCGTCCATCTCGTTCACAATAACGAAGGCAATGACTCGATGATTCGTTCCCTCACCATCGCCGAATATCGCGAAGAAAAAGCGCGCAGCAAAGCAATCGCATCGTGATTACCCCGCAAGACATTCGCGCCAAAGCACTGCGCCACTGGAGTAGTTATGCGTATCACCGCCAGTTTTTATCCGGCGCGTCTTGGCAGGCGCTCGACATCCAATTCGGCAAGCCGGGCGGTCGTGAACTGCTAAACGAATTCGCCAATATCAGTAAATCGTTGCATGAGTTGCAAGCCTCCGCCAAAGCTACACTGGGATATGGCTACCGGATCGATTTCGAACCTGTTGCGCATCGTCAATTGGGCGAGCAGCATTTACCCGGCAGAATATATTTTGATTCCGAACAGGATTTTTTGCGCTTTATCGGCAAGCTGCGGGAAGCGACACAATTCAAGCAACTGGCTCAACAAACCTTGGCGCAATATCCGCTCTTTGCCGAAGTATTGCACGACAAGCCACGCTGGTTATTGGACAACCTTGCGGTTTGGGGCAAGTTGCTCAGCGTCGCCACTTGGTTCATCGCGCACCCGCTCCCGGAACTATTTATCCGCCAGATTGATTTGCCCGACATCGATAGCAAGTTTATCGAACAGCACAAAACTCAGTTGACCGTTTTGCTGGATGTTCTATTGCCGTCCTCCAGTATCGATTGTGAAGCGAAGTCGTTTGAGCAACGCTATGGTCTGCGTTTTGACCAGCACCTGATCCGCTTCCGCGTGCTTGATTCTACTTTTGCTTTGGCAGGACTCACCGATCTCACTTTGCCCTTGCAAGATTTTAGTCATTTGCAGCTTCCTGTTGAATACGTCTTCATTACCGAAAATAAAGTAAATGGACTGGCATTCCCGGATTTACCCAAAAGCATAGTCATATTTTCGTTGGGTTACGGCGTAGGCAGCTTGGCCGATGTTGGCTGGCTAAAAACCAAACGTATCATTTACTGGGGCGACTTGGATACGCACGGTTTTGCGATTCTTTCACGTTTGCGCGAATTGTTTCCGCATGTTGAATCAATGTTGATGGACAGCGCGACGCTGGCAGAAAATCGTAGCTTCTGCGTTACGGAAGCGTCACCGGTAAAAGAAATGCCATCCTTCTTGACAGACGCCGAACGTGACACTTATATTTTGTTGTCGGATGCCAGTGGCATTGCATTGAGGCTTGAGCAAGAACGCATCCCATTCGGTCAGGTGGAAGATTTTTTGCGTGGACTCAAAACCCAAACCCCTCCCGGCCTCCCNNCTAGCCCTCCCCCTTGAAGGGGGAGAGCTTGCGAGGGAGCCGGATTCTGGTTTCGCCAAAATTTCTTCACAAGCGACAATTTGTTGTCGTTTGTTTTTGAATTAGAGACTAAATTGCGCCGGACAGGCCATTCGTGACACAATCTTGCGCCTGCGGAAACTCCGCACCATAACTAACTTAATATAGCGAAGCACCATGACTACTGAATCTATTACTCCGCCACAAGAAGAGAACCAAATCATTGCCGAGCGCCGTGCGAAGTTGCAGGAGTTGCGCAAGAACGGCATCGCATTCCCCAACGATTTCGAGCGCAAAAATATTGCCGCCGATTTGCATGCTTCCTATGGCGACCAAGACAAGGAGCAATTGGAAGGGCAAAAGATCCAAGTCGCGGTGGCGGGGCGCATGATGTTGAAGCGGGTGATGGGCAAGGCCAGCTTCGCTACCATTCAGGATATGAGCGGGCGCATCCAGCTTTTTATCAGCAACGGTGATACGGGCGAGGAAGTGCACAATGCATTCAAGCATTACGACCTTGGCGACATTCTCGGTGCCACGGGTGAATTGTTTAAGACCAAGACAGGCGAGCTTTCGGTGCGCGTTACCGGGCTGCGTTTGTTGACCAAGGCTTTGCGTCCGTTGCCGGAAAAGTTTCACGGCTTGACCGATCAGGAACAAAAATACCGTCAGCGTTACGTCGATCTCATCACCAATGAAGACACGCGCCGCGTGTTTGCAATTCGCAGTAAAACCATTCAGGTCATTCGCGAGTTTTTCGCGCGGCACGATTATCTGGAAGTGGAAACGCCGATGCTGCACCCCATTCCCGGCGGCGCATCGGCCAAGCCTTTCACCACACACCACAATGCGCTGGATATGGAAATGTATCTGCGCATCGCGCCTGAGTTGTATTTGAAGCGTCTGGTGGTGGGCGGTTTCGAGAAGGTGTTCGAGATCAACCGTAACTTCCGCAATGAAGGGCTGTCGACCCGACACAATCCCGAATTCACTATGATCGAATTCTACGAAGCCTATCGCGATTACCGCTATCTGATGGATTTCACCGAAAAGTTATTTGCCGAAGTGGCGCGCAAGGTGCTGGGTACGACCGTCCTTTCTTATCAGGGACGCGAACTTGATCTGTCCAAGCCATTCCACCGTTTGACCATAACGCAGGCGATTCAAAAATATCATCCGCAATTTACCGATGCGCAGTTGAACGACCGCGAGTTTCTGATCAATGAGCTGCAAGATTTGAAGGCAAAGTACAAGTCCAGCGATGCGCTCGGTAGTTTGCAACTGTATTTGTTTGAAGAACTCGCCGAGACGCAATTGTTTGAGCCAACTTTTATCGTCGATTATCCCGCCGAAGCTTCTCCGCTGGCGCGTCGCAGCGATGCGAATCCTGCAATCACCGAGCGTTTCGAGTTGTTCATCGTAGGGCGCGAGATCGCCAACGGCTTCTCCGAGTTGAACGACCCCCTGGACCAGTACCGCCGATTCGAGGACCAATTGAAGGCCCGCGCCGGCGGCGACGAGGAGGCCCACGCCATGGACGAGGACTACGTGCGCGCCCTCGGCTACGGATTACCCCCGACCGCCGGCGAGGGCGTCGGCATAGACCGCCTGACGATGGTCCTGACCGGGGCGAAGTCGATCCGCGACGTGATCCTGTTCCCCCTGCTGCGGCCGCAGGCCTCCAAGCCCGAAGCGGTATAGAACCGGCGCACATTTGTTTTAAAGCAATTTGATCCAAGATCTTCATAAATAACGACTTAGATCTGGATCAAATTTTCAAGATCTTCATTCCAGAGGGTTTAGATCTGTCGATCTCTGGAATCAATGACTTGCGAGGACTCGTTCAGACGCTTGGGTTCAGGCGGCACGAAGATCGCTATGGACAACCATTTCCCCCTACTTTAAGTATAGGCGTTTGGAATAACTGGAATGCCAAGTATTTTTATTGGGTAAGCTCATGATTCGATGGTGGTTGGTGGGATTTTTGGGGGTCGAGGGGCTTGACATGCGAATTTGCTGGGGTTTTTGAAGAACAGGGAACAGGGAACAGGGGTCAGGGAACAGGGATCAGCAAGGGCAACGGCAAAGGCGAAAAACCCCACCCATCGCAATGAGGCGATGGATGGGGTTGTTGGTACAGACGGTCGTTCGCTACCGCGAACGATACCCCACCCTGCCGCGATGAAGCTGCGGCGAGGATGGGGCACCCGGCTTGGGGGGGGACTACTGGAAGTTGAGGGACTCGATGCCGAGGAACTCGGCGCTCTCGCCCAGCTCTTCCTCGATGCGGAGGAGCTGGTTGTACTTGCAGATGCGGTCG